>VGSF01000129.1 GCA_016875165.1 Deltaproteobacteria bacterium | reverse complement strand
GCATGGCTTGTGCGAAGATTGTACGACCTCGATTCATTGGCCACCTCCTTTTTTAGGGGAGTATAGCCTTTTTCAAAATTCAAATCGTTCCCGTACAAAATATTGCAATTATCCAATGAAGTCATAGCGTTTTATGTTATGTTAAAATTTTTATTTGGACAGTAGTGATTCTTTCCCTTTTTTTAATTGTCTTGCAACAGCCGCCAGATAGGCAGAAAGTATTTGCGATAAATCCTCCGGATATCGTGCCTCCTCTGTCACTGAGATATCCTCGTCGAAGATTATCTCTATAGATCATATTGTCAAGGTGTAGACCTCAATTACTCTGTCCCCTATTATTTGCCGTTGGGCACACTTTCCTTCAATATAGTCCAAATTTCTCTTGGGGTTACAATTTTAGTATTCTTCTGCTGGACTAAATCTAATAAATCCTTGTCTCCTGAGCTTCTTGCAAAAGTCCGTAATTTACCCTTCGACAGGCTCAGGTTGAACGGGCTTAGGTTGGAATTATTTAGTTTTTCCGTTCGTGGTGAGCTTGGCGAACCACAAAAAAATACTTTTGCAAGAGGCTCAAAATTTAAAGATTTTGCACGGTAGCAGTACAGAGATCGCAGAGTTTTAAAAACGCTGATTAAGGATAAATAAAGAATACGCGTTAAGCGCCCAAAATTAATGAAGATGCTAAAAGGTGCCAAAAAGGAATTTCCTATACAATTTAATTAAACTTATCAAAGTGCGTATTGGCCCAAAGGGCAATGACAGCCGGGGTGGTTTACGACCAGGGGCAGAGCAGATGGATTCAATGATTTCGTTCAGGGTATGAAAGTTGCCATCGGTTACGTTGAATACCCGACCTGCCGCCGCGGAATGTGAAACAGCCAATACAGCCGCACGGCCAACATCCTTATCATAAACCAGTGTCCGCCGATTGAGACCGCTTCCGATAGGGATAAAGCGATTCCGTGACAAGGCGCGCGTCAGCTGTTCGTAATTCCCCTTGATGCGGGAACCATAAACCGCCCCCAAACGCAACACGGTATCCAAAGGTTGACCGCCGTTGCGTTTTGCATTCAAGACGATCCTTTCAAATAATAGGGCGCTGTCCCTGGTTTTTCCCCCTTTTTTTCCTCACCACAAAACGTTAAGCCCGTTTTTACGGTATGCTGAAAAGGCCCTGTCCTGAGATATGAGCGTTAGTTTGTGCGTAATGGCCTGCCAGATAATCAAACGGTCAAAGGGATCTTTGTGTTTCTTGCGCGGCAGGTTGTGAAAGGTGGCCGCATCTGTATCGGCAAGCGGCAGGATGTCAAAACCCGATTGACGGACAAGTGGGGGAAGTTATCGGGCGTTACATTTCCCAGGTCAAGCCTGCCAATAGAATACTTGAGGGATATCTCCCAAAAGCTGACAACACTGACCAATACAGCCATGTCGGGGTTCCGGATACTAACCGCAGCTTTTTTCCCAAGCCGTTCGGGATCAAAAAGTGACCAGAGCAAAGTATGTGTATCAAGCAGGAAACTCATAGAGACAGAAACTAGTCGTCACTGATTTTGAAGTCATCCTTTATGGAAAACGATGCCTTCCCGGCCAAGAGCCCTAACCTGCGTTCAGGTTTACGTTCGTAGTGCGAAAAGGGAACCAGCACGGCTATCTTCTCCCTCTTTTTGCCGAAGCTGATGACGATATCCTCACCCTGTTGTACTAGCTCAAGCGCTTTTGAAAAATGCGCTTTCACTTCAGCGACTGTCATGGTATGCATAGCCATTTTACCTCATCTTTTATTTCAGTATCTGTTTTTCGTGACATGTTGTCAAGAAAAATGAGGGGCAGCGCAATGCTGTTCGGCATGGTTATTGTCATAAGCAATAATGATGAACTCGTAAAAAGTAATAATTCCCTTCATTAGGTCATTCCGGCGAACCCCGGATCGTGTCCGGGGCAGGCGCCGGAATCCAGTAAATTCAAGCAGTTCTGTCCGCCTGAGGCGGACTGCTTGCGCAGGAATGACAGTTTTACGGCTTTTTACGAGACCATCAATAGTGAATCAAGAACTTTAAAATAGATGAACACAGAATAATTTATCCCTTGCCCAAAAAATTTAAAAATGCTTCATTTTTTGCCGGCGTCTTCTGAGACTATCTGTTATATACCTATGCATGGAGCAGAAACTCATCCTTCGGGGACGACCAGTTACCTCCCAGGACTTAGGCGCTTAGCGCCTCATTAATACAAACATGTTTGTAAGAAGGAAACTTCTTGGCACCAGAAAATCCCCCCATCCCCCTGAAGCTTTGAAAAAATTCAACTTTCGGAAATTATGGGAAAGAATCATAGAGGGAGACGAATCAGCCGTCTCCTGCTTGACCGCTTATGAACTGAAAAGACTATCGCTCATGGGGGTGATAAACTCTGAGGCCGCGGATGCTATTCTTGAGGCCATTCCGGCCATAAGTAAAGTAGTCTGGCTTGACAAAACTGAAATATTCATAGCAGCCGCCACTATCTCGCGAAGCTACGGGATTCATGCAATGGACGCCTTGATCCTGGCGAGTTTAGCTTCCTTAAATGTAAAGACAATCTATACCACCGATGCGCATTTTGAAAAATACAGGAAAAGGGGTGTCAGCATTGCCCTCTTGCCGAGAGGGTCAGGCGGAGAGCGTTAAGAGTTTAAGCTCGTTCTCGGACAGCAGGAAGTAAAAGGGTTAACCCTGCAATTCAGGCACTGGATTTCAGACTTTAACGGCAGCTATTTTTCCGCCAGCCGGCGGGTCAACCCCCAAATCTCACTCTTTGGAAATCCTTTCGTTGCCTCATATAACAAGAGAACCAATTCATCTGCTAACTGCCATGCCTTTATTTTTTGGTAATCTCTACCCATTTCTCCTCTCAGTATAAAGTATGAATCACAGAAAAAAGTGAAATGGAACTTGAAAATTTATTTCCATCCTGATAAGGTCTTATCATAAAGAAAACCTTTTCCTCATGCCGTCAATGTTTAAAGAAGTTGATTTCCAGGATTTTGTTGGTTTTTATAAAAACATAGCCAAATGGTTATATGGACTTTTTTGTCCAGGGGCAAGTTTATAAATGTCTTCATGGGTCCTGCACTTCTTTGTTTTTGCTTTGGGCTGCTGCCTGGGCAGTTTTCTCAATGTCTGCATTTATCGACTGCCGCTAAGTCTATCCATAGTCGCTCCCCGCTCCTTCTGCCCGCATTGCCAGGCGCCCATCCGGGCTTATGACAATATTCCCCTCTTAAGTTACCTGCTGCTGCGCGGGAAATGCCGGAACTGCCAGGGGAAAATCTTCTGGCGTTACCCCATGGTTGAGGCCCTTACCGGCGGGGTTACGCTGGCGCTTTTTTTAAAATTTGGTTTTCCCTTGCCCTTTTTTTCTTTCCTGATGTTTTCTGCGGCTCTGTTAGTGATCACCTTTATCGATCTTGATCTCCGCATCATTCCCGACATAATCTCACTCCCCGGGATTGCCATCGGATTATTGCTGGCCCTCTTGGGAATATCGATCACCATCAAGGAATCGTTGATTGGAATCCTCGCCGGAGGGGGCACCCTTTTTGTAGTTGCCTTTGTTTATGAAGCCGTGACCAAGCGGGAAGGAATGGGCGGAGGGGACGTCAAGCTCCTGGCCATGATCGGGGCCTGGCTGGGGTGGCAGGCCATCCTTTTTACTCTTTTCCTGGCCTCCCTATCCGGGACTCTGATCGGAGGAGGAGCGATGCTGATTCAAAAAGAAGGCCGGCATTACGCCATCCCTTTCGGTCCCTTTTTGGCCTTTTCCTCTCTCGCTTACGTTTTTTTCGGCCCCCAGTTGATCGGCTGGTACCTGGGCTGGGGAAGACCTTAAAAATATTTTCACCGCAGAGAGCGCAGAGATCGCAGAGCAATAACAAAAATCTTAAAAAAACAACTTAAGAAAAGCATAACCAAATAAAATTCTTTATAAAAAATTCAACGAAAAATTTAGAACTTGAAGGTTGATGATCTCGTAAAAAGTATTTAAGTGCTGTTTTCCGTCATTCCGGCCCCGATTTTCATCGGGATAAACTCCAGTCGGAATACAGTCTTTTCAAATAGTTATCAATTCTCTGGACTCCGGTTTTCACCCCCGGATTACGACATTCCGGGGCAGGCTTAGCGACGACTTTTTACGAAACCATCAAGGTTCGTATTACAGAGAACGCAGAGACCGCTGAGATGGGATACAATTTAAGTGAAATAACAGAAACGATTTTGGACACGGATGTACACAGCGCGGCATAGCCGCAACCAAAAGAAATCACCCCCTCCCAACCCTCCCCCCTCGAGGGGGAGGGATAGGGTGGGGGGGAAATTTATTTGCTTAACAAAAATTAAAGAGTTTGCACGTTAGTAGTACAGATTATCAGGATAAATTAAGAAGAAAATAATCATCCGTTTTTATCTGTGCAAATCTGCGTCCTATTAAATTTTTTCAATGTGAATATCCTCAAACAGGGTATTCGCCGATTCGTCAATAATTTTTCAGATTAGATTTTTCTCGGCGGTCTCTGCGCTCTCTGCGGTGAATGGTTAAATGGCTTGGAATTTTAGACCGGGGATTCGCACCGAAATTGTTTTCACCCTTACGGTATTGATGATCGGCGCCGTGGCTCTGATAGGGATCCTTTTCCTCAAAGTCGAGGAGCGGAACCTCCTGCAACAGAAAGTAAAGGGGGGGAAACAGATGATGGCCTCCCTGCAGCGGTTTCTGGAAGATTTGAATCCCGCAGACTTTATTCTTGCCGCTGACCGTGCTTCTTCGGAAAACCTGCAGCGGATCATAGCTCTTTCCGCCCCCAGCCATCTTTTTGCCAATTTTTCCGTCGTCGATCGGCAGTTTCGCGTGCTGGCCGATTCCAGACCCGAACGGGTGGGCACGATTTTGCGGGATGATGACCTGGAGAAAGCATTCAATACGGGAAAAATCTTAGCTTATGGCGCCGGGGAGGGGGAATCTTTTTCCTTGATGAAAAAATCTCCCCTTTTCCTCTCCGCCCCTTTGGTCCACCGGGGGGAAACCTGGGGCGCCTTGCACGGAGAAATTTCTTTAGATGACCTGCGCGAGACTCTTTCCCGTTCTCAGGCCCAAATTTTTCTCTACATCCTGTTCGATGCTTTTTTGCTCATCGCCGTGGGCAGCTTTCTGCTTTCGCGGGTGATCGTCAAACCCCTGAAAAAATTAGTGCAGATGTCTGAAAAGATAGCCAAGGGCAATTTGGATTCTATGAGCGAGCCTTCGGGCGGGGATGAAGTGGGCAAGCTATTTTCTTCCTTCAACCGTATGGCTTCCAGGCTGCGGGAGGATCGGGCAAAAGTGGAAGATTATATCCGCTCGCTGGAAAGGGTCAACCGCGAACTGCGCCAAGCCCAGAATGAAGTAATCCGTTCGGAGAAACTGGCCTCCATCGGCCGTTTGGCCGCCGGCGTCGCTCATGAGGTAGGAAACCCAACAGGAGCCCTCCTTGGATACCTGAACCTGCTTACCAGCGGCGGCTTAACGCCTGAAGAAGAGAAAGAGATTCTTAATCGGGCAGGTAACGAGGCCGAGCGCATTCGGCGGATTATCCGCGAGCTTTTGGATTTCTCCCGCCCCGCGCCGGGGCTTGAGGAACAAGTTGATATCAATGGGGTAATTGGCAACGCTTTATCCCTCCTCTCCCACCAGAAAAAGATCTGGGAACAAATCCAGGTGGTCAAAGAGCTTCAGGAAGATTTGCCGCCGTGGTTAGGGGACCCCCATCAGCTGCAACAGGTGATGATTAACCTATTCCTGAACGCCATCGATGCGCTGACTTCTTCTCCTCTCCAGGGGACGACAGGAGAGAAGAAACTCCGCGTGTCCACCCGCGCTTTGACCAAAGAGGAGGCAGCAGATTGCTTCGAAAACCTCTCCCGGCGCAGAAAAGAGGATTCTCCAGCGGTTGATTATTCATTATTACGCGCCAGAGAAAGGCCTTTTGCTCTATCGCAGAACGAGGTCTTTTCCGTGGTCCAGATAGAAGTAGAAGATACGGGCCCGGGAATTACGCCGGAAGCCCTTGGTAAAATCTTTGATCCTTTTTATTCCACCAAACCTCCAGGGGAAGGCACAGGTTTAGGATTAGCTATCTGCCTCCGCATTATTGAGGCTTACAGCGGACGGATCCTCGTTAAAAGTGAAGAAGGGAAAGGAACTACTTTCACCATTCTCTTACCCATTTTGGACTCTCTCCACCGCGGAGAGCGCAAAGACCGCTGAGATAAGATATAATTCTGTATAATAAATTGCTTTTTGGACACAAATGTACACAAACCATCAGGATAAACGAAAAAATTTTGTAGTTATCTGCGCAAATCTGCGTCCTATTAAGTTGTTTTTCGATTATAAGATTCATTAGCCTCTGCGTTC
Organism: Deltaproteobacteria bacterium; assembly: GCA_016875165.1. Taxonomy (GTDB): domain Bacteria; phylum Desulfobacterota; class SM23-61; order SM23-61; family SM23-61; genus JAHJQK01. Next base: position 5,090 of record VGSF01000129.1, on the reverse strand, counting down.
TCGGCGTGCTCTGCGGTGAATAGTCTTTCGGGAGAAAAAATGGAGCGAAAAAAAATATTAATCATTGATGACGAAGAGTCAATGCGCCATATGCTTTCTTTGATCCTGAAGAGGGAAGGGTATGAAGCTCGCGGCGTGGGGAAGGGAAGCGAGGCTTTGAGTCTGGTGGAATCTGAGTCATTCGATTTCATTCTCTCGGATGTGGTTATGCCCGGGATGGGAGGGCTGGAGCTGCTGCAAGCCTTTAAAGAAAAGAAAATCGAAGCCACGGTGATTATGATGTCTGCTTACGGGAATTTAGGCACGGCCGTGGAAGCCATGAAAAGAGGGGCTTACGATTACATTTCCAAACCCTTCCGACCGGATGAAGTACTGCTAACTTTACGCAAAGCCGAAGAACGGGAGAATTTGCGGAAGGAAAATTTACGGCTGCGCCAGGAAGTCATTCGCGAGTATTCTTTTGGGAATATCGTCGGCAAAAGCCCGAAAATGATGCAGTTATTCGATACCATAAAGAAAATTTCCGAATACAAAACTTCGGTTCTGATCATTGGGGAAAGCGGCACGGGGAAAGAAATGGTGGCCCGCTGCCTTCACTACAACAGCCCAAGAAACAACGGGCCTTTTGTAGCCATAAATTGCGGGGCGATTCCCGAAACCCTCCTGGAAAGCGAGCTTTTTGGCCACGAAAAGGGGGCCTTTACCGATGCCAAAAAGGAGAAGCGGGGCAGCTTTGAGATGGCTCACCAGGGCACGTTATTCCTGGATGAGATAGGCGAGATGAGCCCCTCGGCCCAGGTGAAACTTCTCCGGGTTTTGCAGGAGGGGGAAATAAAACGATTGGGCAGCGAGCGCCCTCTAACAGTGGATGTTCGTATCATAGCCGCCACTATCCGGGATCTCTCCAAGGCAGTAGCTGATGGAAGATTCCGGGAAGACCTTTTTTATCGCTTGAATGTTCTTCCCCTTCATCTTCCTCCGCTTCGCGAAAAAAAAGAAGATATTCCGCTCCTCGTGGAGCACTTTATCCATAAATACAATGAACAGCACGGATTGAATACCGAGGGATTTTCGGAAGATGCCCTGGCTCGTCTGTTAGAGTATTCCTGGCCGGGAAATGTCCGGGAACTCGAGAATGCCATCGAACGGGCCATGATATTGACCCAGGGCAGGAGGGTTGAGGCCGAATATCTTCCATCGGAAGTCCTGGGAACACCTCCAACCTGGAAAATAGACCTTTGGGGGGATGAGTTTTCCATAAAGAAAGGTAATCGAATCATGGAAGAAGAGTTGATCCGGAAAGCTTTGAAGAAGACAAGCGGAAACCGCACCCAGGCATCCAAGATACTGGAAATTAGTCATCCTGCCTTACTCAGCAAAATAAAGGAATATGGGATTGAAGGGTGATGAACTCGTAAAAAGGAAAAATTCCCTTCTTTTTGTCATTCCCGCGAAAGCGGGAATCTAGTAAATTCAAGCAGTTCTGAACTCCTGCTTCCGCAGGAGTGACGGCTTTTCCGACTTTTTACGAAGCCATTAAGAGTAGACCATCTGAAAACAAATTCCAATGATTGAAATACGCCAAATAAAAGAGACGGGATCCTATAGAGGTAGAAGGCATTGCCAGGGGGTTACCTTAACGGAAATGATTATAGGCATCGCTCTCATAGGGATATTGACGATTTTAGCCGTCCCTAACATAGAGCGATTTTCTTCCGGGTATAAGTTAAGAGGGGCGGCCAGGGAAGTTGCTACAAACTTGCAACATGCCCGAATGCTGGCCATAAAGGAAAACCGGAGTTATCGGGTAACCTTCAGCGCCAATTCTTACCAAGTGGTAAGAGTGAGCGATAATAATGTGGTGAAGAACAGGAGTTTTGGCAGCGATTATCCGGGGGTGAATTTGACGAATATTTCTATTACTTTCTTCAGCCGCGGAAATGCCGGCGGCAATACCGTTATCGTGTACAACCCCCAAGGAACAAAGAGCGTCATTGTGGCTCCCACAGGGAGGGTAAGAGTCCAATGAAAAGAATCAATCAACGGGGGTTCACCCTGACAGAGCTTCTCATCGCCCTCTTTGTCTTAGCGGTGGTTCTGCTGGCCCTTAGCACGATGGTCTACTCGGTGATGCGCGCCACCACCCAAAGCAAAGGGATGGCTGCAGCCACGACCCTGGCGGAGGATAGGATGGAAAGATTAAAAAATGTGAATTTTGGCGCCCTCACTTCGGGAAGCAACTCGACCATCTTGGGGAACATCACATATAACTGCAACTGGAATATAGGCGCTTCAGGGAACATAAAGACCATCACCGTAACCGTAAGCTGGACTGACCGTGTGTCCCACAGCGTCAGCCTCACTAGCCTTCGGGGGGGATGAGGAATGAATTTTTCCGAATTGCGGTCAACAAATGGCGGGTTCACCCTGATGGAGTTGCTGGCAGGCATTTTGATCTCCGGCATCGTCCTGACTGGGATCTACAGCGTCTTCATCTCCCAGCAGAGAGCCTTCAGCGCCCAGGAACGGGTTGCGGAAATGAATCAGAATATTCGGGCGGCCATGGACCTGATGACCCGGGAGATCAGGTTAGCCGGTTACCGAGCGCCCGGGGCAACATTCAACGGCATTGCCACCGCTCAACCCAGGGTCATTCAGGTTTTAGCTGACCTTAATCAGGATGGCGATACAGCCGATACTAATGAGAACGTTACTTACGGTTACAATACCAATACTCTACAGATTTGGAGGAATGCCGTAACTCTGCCCATCGCCGAGAACATTACTAACCTCGGCTTTTCCTATACTTTGGCCAATGGAACTACCACCTCCAACCCGGCCAATTTAGCCGATATAAGAATGGCGACCATAACCATTACCGCCCGAACTGCCTATCCTGACCCGAACACCGGCCAGTTTCGGACCATTACCCTGGCGTCTACTGTTACCCCGAGAAATCTGGTCGATTGAGCGAAAGAAGTTGAAAATATGAACAAAGCGCGCTTTTTAAAGAGAACTTTCCAGGCCGGAAATGAAAGGGGAGCGGTCTTGGTAGCGGGCTTGCTCGTTGCCCTCGTCCTTACCATCCTTAGCGTGGCGGCGATGATGAGCACCACCACGGAATTGATGATTGCGGCCAATGACCGATCAGCCAGGGAAGCTTTCTATCTGGCTGAAGCAGGAGTGGAAGATGCCAGATCGCGATTTCAGGCTACGTCTCCTTTCCCCATCATCGATAATCAGCCCACCAATACCAATTGGAAGGCCTTCATCGGGACTGTGGAAAAATCCCAACAAAAGGGGTTCCAAACTGCCAACAGTAACCATGTGCGGTTTAATCAGTTGAGTCCGCCAAATTTAAATTATGTAGTCGCCATTACCCATAAAGTGAACGCTTCCAACCAAATTCTCTATTGGGGGGATGGCAATAATGATGGAAGGCCTGAGGAGAACACCACCACAGGCAGCAATATCTATGTAATCACCTCTGAAGGCTACACTTCAACCGGGGCCACAAAGTCCGTAAGGATCGAGTGCGCCCGCGTGCCGCCTATCAATGCTCCTGCTGCCATCTATACGAAAGCGGCCACCGGCATTCTGGGGGCTTCAACTGTGGTGAATGGCCTGGATAGCTGTGGAACTTCTAATAAACCGGGGATCATCACCACGGCCACAGTAAACCAGAGTGGGAATCCCACCATTACCGGATTGCCTTCGGCCATCGAGCAGAATTCGCTGATGAACATCGATGTGCCATACTTAGTCAACCAGTTTAAAGGGAAAGCCGACTATTCTTACAATGTAAACAGCGACACTCAAGCAAACCGGAAGTGGGGAACTCCCACCGGAGCAACAGAAGGGAATCCTTCCATCTGTGGCGACCGTAATATCGTTCATTTCAACACCAACTCCACCTATATCAAGCTTACAGGAGGAAGTTCGGGCTGTGGAATCCTGCTGGTAGAGGGAAATCTCGAAGTTCACGGTGGATTTCAATGGCATGGGGTCATCCTCGCCACCGGATCCGTTTCCTTCACGGGAGAGGGAGGAAAGAACGTGACGGGCGCAATTTTGGCGGGAGGAGCAGTGTCGGCTGACCTGATAGGGGGAGGAGCTGACATTATCTATTGCAGCGAGGCCATCAACAATCAAACAAATAATTACCCGCTGGTCACGCTCAGGTGGGTAGAGCTTTTCGGCTAAAATATTTTTATTCCTTCCACCCTCCTAATTATCAAATCTGACTGCGCGTAATGCCAACTTTCCTTTACCATTCGCCATAAATAATTTTATAGACTATTAAAAAAATTAATAGCTGAAATGAAGAAAGGCAATTTCTAATAATGGTTTGTTCCAAGAGAGTTATTCCTGTCGGTTTAGGCAAAACACTTTGAAAATATTGATTATTTCAATTATGCAGGAGCAAAATATTGACGAAGCTCATAAAGCGGGTATGCGTTTTGCAGGAATATACAACAGCAAATAGGAGCTTCTGGCTATGGCCGTAAAAATAAAAAAGACTATGAAGGGAAATATGCAGAAGCTAAAAGGGTTTACGCTCATTGAGATTTTGATAACCATTGCCATTCTGGCTATCGTTGCCGGAATTGCCACCCCCTCCTTTCAGCGAATGGCCATTAACGGCAATCTTAAGACGGCCGCGAGGGACATTGCAGCGGATTTTGCCCAGCTCAAAGGGAGAGCTATTTCCGGAGACAGGGATGCCAATAATCCGGCCGATATTGTTATTAGGATGTACCGGATATCATTAAATGTTGCCGGGAACAGCTATCAATTACAACAGTGCAACGATCAAAGTTCTCCATGTGGAGGATGGACCACCATTCAGAATAAAAACTTGTCAGCATACGCCAACGATATAATCTTTGATGCCGAGGACACCACAGTAACGATTCTTACTTTTCAGACCAGGGGAACGGTTAACACGGGAACGGGTAACCAGGAAACAATTGTTTTGAGGAATAGTAGAAACTCGACAGCCACAATAAGGATCAACATTACGGGAAGGACCAATGTTCAATTCAATATGCAGTAACAGAGGAATCAGTTTAATCGAGGTGCTCATCTCC
>VGSF01000128.1 GCA_016875165.1 Deltaproteobacteria bacterium | reverse complement strand
CTGGCCAAGCTCCTTAAACTGAGTGTTCCGGGGATTGGATACTCGGTAGAGAGAGGCGAAAGCGTTGCGCGTGAGAACGGCTACCAGTTAGTTGAGTGACTATCTTAGAATCTTAAGGGCGTCCCTGCTTCTGCTTCCAAAACTGAACCCACTGATTTTCATTCTCTGTTCTGATCCTCCTGCTTTCCACCTTTTGCCATTTATATTTCCAATATCTGATCGGTTGGCGGCAAAAAGAAGGCCTTTCGTTGACCTCATAGGAAAAAGGCCATAGTCGTCTTATCGTCTCTTTATCCCATTTCTCTTGTAGGTCATATCGAGAATGGGTACAGGCAAAAGGAGCGGGATTACTCTTCAATGTGGTTCTGATAAAGTGGTGGACGTAGGACCAACAAATGGTCATTACCCTATGGACATCTCCGATTTCTTCGGCTCTCTTTTTGATGCGTAAATAAATATCCCAGTCGGCTGACTGAATCCTCTCGTCCAATAAACCTATTTTTTCCAAAACGGACCTCTTTAAAAAAACGCAATTGCCCACAATGCCTTCGATTATTTGTGAATAGTACCTCTCGTATATTTTATTGCAAAATTCCGGCCAATCTCCGTACATGGCAAATAATATTTGGCCAAGGTCTTCTGTATCCGAGCCTATATGCCTTTTCTCCCCTACCTTTCGCCAACGTTGGGAAAATAAATGAGTCAAAGGCAAAGTAGGCATTCTTTCAATTCCGCATGGAGAGACAACGTCCAAATTGTACATGGTCATTCCGTCAATTAGATGCTTGTCCCAGTTTAACCCGCAATACACATCATTGTTCAGTAAACATATATATTCGCCCCGGGCGTGGGCCAAGCCCAAATTGATTGACTCCGGATAACAAAGGTTCTTTTTATTGCTGATTATCTGGCATTCGGCCTTCTGAAAAAGTTCAGTAGAGCCGTCTGTAGAGTTGTTGTCAATAATGATTAATTGGTATGGAAAAAAGGAATATTTTTTTAATGACTCTAAAAAAATTTCATTGTGGGAGTAACAGTTATGCACCGGGGTGATGATACTGATCAGTAATTTTGGTGGGGTGTTCAAATCATATAGGGAGTTTCGGAGGTTTTGCTTTCCCTGGGGTTCAATGCTGATAGTTCCTTTTAGGTGGGTCAATCTTCAAATTTTCCTTGGGAGTAATCGGTTTTTATAAAAGTTTTCCTTAAATTGAAAAGGTACTTGCCGGCTGTATCCGGCTAATTCTCCGATAATAAAACTAGCAAAAATACCCGGATTATGCAACCATTTTTTGCCAAGGGGAATCAGCCGGGATTTTCCTTTCCATCACATAGCGATTCTATTATTGATTGATAAGAACTCGCTTCCGGGTGGGTTAAATATACAAAAAGGGCAATTGTGTGTCAAGGGAAATTTAGCACAAGATCTTGGGTTTGTTTGGGGGCTTTTTCGGGGGGATTCGGGGGACTTTCTGGGTAGAGCTTTGACACTCATAGGAATTGACCCACTTATGCTAAGGAAAAATAACCCAGGCAGGAGTACTTCAGGTTATATAAGCATAGGTATAGCCACAATGCTTAAAAATCAGATAGTTGAGTGAAAATATTCTCATATTGCGCGCGCAATAATACACTTTTAGGGTGGGTCAATTCTATTGAGCATAAGTGGGTTAATTTAAGTGAGCGTTGAGGGGGGGGGGCGTTTTCAACCATTGGGGGAGGCCCGACAGGCGTTTTTTGGGGCTCATCGGGGCACACCGGTTCCTCCCACCCCGGAAATAGGGGACGCGGAAATAGGGGACGTAGTTTAAAAATATAACTTTACAAAGAATGGGTTTTCTGGTAAGAGGATCTACGGCAACGGCAAGCAAGATCGGAAACTCCCGGGATTCTCCGCCATGTGATGATGAGAAGGAGTTACGTTTGGGCGGTCAGGCTCGGAAAGTTTCCAGCGTGCGGGCGAAGGTGGCTTGGCAATTAAGCCGGGAATATGGAATTCCGATGGCCGAGATAGCGCGTCATGTAGGGGTCTGTACTCCAGCCATTGCCAATGCTCTTCGAAAAATAGAGATGGAGAGTATGAAGTGATAAAATTAAACTACGTCCCCCATCACCGTCCCCCATCACGTCCCCCATCACTCGTCCCCCATCATGGTGTCCGCACGATTTACACCAGTGACACCGATTTTAAAAAATTTGATTTCCTCCAAGTTTTCAATCCATTGTACTAAACCTGTTTTCCATTGAAGCGAAAAAGGATGGCCTCGCAAAAAGTCGTCACTCCGGCCTGCCTGTGCCTGGCAGACAGGTGAAAACCGGAGTCCAGAGGTTTGATAAATCCTTAAAATAACTGGATTCCGGCGCCTGCCCCGGACACGATCCGGGGTTCGCCGGAATGACGGGGAAAGGGGCTTCCGGACTTTTTACGAGATCATCAAAAAGGGTGCGTTAATAAATAGTTTACTTTTTTCCGATTATCCGCTAAAATGTAGTTACATCACTACAAATGGAGGAAACCTATGGAAAAGGTTGGCCTACGGGAGGCAAACATTCACTTTGCCAAGTACGTCAAGAAAGTAAAGGAAGGGACCGAGGTCATGCTAACAGACAGAGGAAAACCGATTGCGATTATCAGCCCGATTTCCAGGCGGGATGACCCTATTGAAGAGCGATTGGACCAACTGGAAAGAAAGGGAATTCTCAAAAGGGCGTCTGCCGGTAAGTTTAAGCTTCATAATCCCGTCACGCTTCGTGGCAGGGAGCTTTCACTGATGATCAGCGAAAGTCGGGAGGAAGAGGGTTGAATAATCAATCTTTTGCCTATTTTGACACCAGCGCATGGCTGAAGTTATATGTGAGGGAAAATGGTTCGGAAGAGGCTCGAAATCTTGCAAGAAATTATCACCTTTTATCATCTGCCCTTTTATTGACCGAGTCCTTCGCTGCTCTATCGGGAAAGAGGATAATTGGCGAAATGGATGACAAAAAATTTAATAGGTTAGTAAGAACGATGAAAGCGGATTCACGTTACGTCGAAATTATCAATATTAGCGATGCTGTTCTTGATAAATCGCAAGAGATAGTCCTGAATTCGGCAGCAAGAACACTCGATGCCATCCATATAGCTTCCGCCCTAATATTTCAAAGTATGGCAGAAATACCGGTAACTTTTATTACCTCAGATCGGAAACAGTATGAGGTTGCAAAAGAGAAGGGTTTAAGAGCAGTGTTTGTTGTTTAAAAAGGGTTTCCCATGCAAGCCAGATTTGATGGCCTTGTAAAAAGCCTGAAAATTCCCTTTTCCGTCATTCTGTTGGAAGCCGTCCGCCTCAGGCGGACAGTATTTTCAAATGCTTATAAATACCCTGGACTCCGGTTTTCACCGGAGTGACGACTTTTTACGAGATCATCAGATTTGATGGTCTCGTAAAAAGTCCTGTTCCTGTCATTGCGAGGAGTTCTGCATTGGCGGGACGACGAAGCAATCTTGTCTTTTCGGGCACTTATAAAAACGAGATTGCTTCGCTGGCGCTCGCAATGACCCTTTCGCGACTTTTTACAAAGCTATCAGGTTTGGCATCTTTTTGAAAACACCAACACCAGGGTTTGAAGAAGGTTGAGCAAAGATTTTTATTTGGGAATATACTCCCTATCGAGTCCAAAAATTCCCCAACCAAAATATTCAATCAAGGCAAGCTCAAGGATGGTTTTGGGGTAAAATACCCCAAATTACTCCTTCCCCCCCTTTTTGGTTCTTAAAAAGATTTCCCCATAAAAACGTCTGAAAAACCGCACTGGGACTCATTTTTCCAGAGATGGAAATAGTTGCCCGAAATGCTGGCGTGGGCCTTGCTTAGGGGAAGGAGAAACTTTGCACGAGGCGGAGGAGAAAGTTTGAGTACCGTTACCGTGACAATTGATGGATTGGTTGCCAGTGGAAAAGCCGGAACGACCATCCTCGAGTTGGCCAAAGATATGGGCATCCACATCCCCACCCTCTGTTATAATGCCCACCTTTCTCCCGCCGGCGCCTGCCGGGTTTGTTTGGTGGAGGAAGAAAAATCAGGAACTCTTCTGGCCTCCTGCGTGGCGCCAATAGCGCCGGGGATGATAATCCAGACCCATTCTCCCAAAGTGCTGGAGACCCGGAAAATGGTTGTTACATTAATGCTGGCCAGCCACCCGGAATCCTGCCTCCTTTGCGACAAGGGAAATCGCTGTCAACTCCGGCAGATTGCTTCTGAGCTGGATATCGGTCTGCTTGATCTATATAAGTTGCCCAATTATTCGGGAACCATAGAGGTCAATCCCTTCATCCAAAGGGACCTTTCCAAATGCATCCTCTGTGGGAAATGCATCCGGGCAGACCAAGACTTGGTAGTGGAAGGAGCCATTGACTATTCCCGGCGAGGGTTTGACGCCCAACCGGCAACTTTACAGGATCAGCCATTAGACCAATCAGGATGCACATTCTGCGGGACTTGTGTGGTCCTTTGCCCCACGGGTGCTTTGAGTGAAAAAGATAAACTGTCCGTAGATACGGCGGCCAGCAAAATACCTTCGGTTTGCCCTTATTGCGCTTGCGGCTGTTCCCTCCTTTTGGGGACGAACGGCGGAAAAGTGGTGGAAGCAAGTCCGAATGGGCAAAAGGATTCAGTGAATTATCCGACCCTGTGTGTCAAAGGGCGCTATGGCTTGGAGTTCATTAACAGCCCGGACCGGTTGAAGACGCCGCTGATCCGCAAAGGCGAAAAACTTGTAGAGTGCGCCTGGGAAGAAGCCCTGGACTGTGTGGCTGACGGCCTGCAAAGAGTCCGCAACCAGCATGGCCCAGATACTTTGGCATTTCTTGGATCTGCCCGATGCACCAATGAGGAGAATTACCTTTTACAGAAACTGGCCCGGGGAGTAGCAGAGACAAACAACATTGACCATGGGAGTTCGTTCCATAGGCTCCCTGCTCCTCATGTGTTCGGGCCCGGTCTGGCATGGGGAGCCATGACTAATCCCATTCAGGATCTGGAAGAGTCAAAGTGCATTCTGGTCATCGGGGCCAACCCGGAAGAAACGGCCCCCATCGTGGCTTACAAGATCAAACGAGCGGTTCGTTTAAGGGGGGCAAGGTTAATTCTAATAGATCCACGGTGGACAAAATTAGCTCCCTTCGCCCGGTCTTGGCTGCGACCGAAGTGGGGGACGGATGCGGCCCTTATCCTAAGTTTCATCCGGGTGATCCTGGATGAAAAAATTTGGGAACGAATAGGGATAGAAGTAAACCCGGAAGGTCTGGATAGACTCTGGGAAGAAATATCTCCTTTCGACCTAACCTGGGCCGAACAGGAAACAGGGATCAGTAAAGAAGTCATGCGAAACAGCGCCAGAGAATTTGCCGGCGGCCAGCCAGCGGCCATTGTTTTCGGAAATGGCGCCTGGCCGAACGGAGATGGAGTTTCTTGCCTGCATGCCTTGATTAACCTGGCATTGCTTACAGGAACTGCGGGGGTCAGGGGCGGCGGATTATATCCTCTGGGAAAAGAGAGCAATGGCCAGGGCGCTCGCGACATGGGAATGTTGCCGGATTTTTTGCCGGGTTATCAATCTCCGGAGGATTCTGTGATAGGCAAAAAATTTGCAGAGACTTGGGGAAAATCATTGCCCCGGCAAAAAGGCTTGACAGCGCTGGAAATGGTCAAAGGGGCCCAGGATGGAAAGATTCGGGGAATGTACATCATGGGAGAAAACCCCATTCGATCTTTCCCTGACGGCCCGTATGTTAAGCAGGCTTTGACCAAACTGGATTTCTTAGTTGTGCAGGATCTCTTTCTTACCGAGACAGCCAAACTCGCGAAGGTGATCCTCCCGGCCTGCAGTTTCGCCGAAAAAGAAGGGACGATGACCAGCGCTGAACGCCGCTTGCAACGCCTGATGGAAGCCACAAAGCCGGTGGGCCAAAGCCTTCCGGACTGGAAGATTTTAGTGGAAGTTTCCCGGCGAATGGGTTTGTCCAAGGATTATGGGTCGCCCCAAGAAGTAATGGACGAAATCAATGCGCTTGTGCCCATCTACGGGGGAATTACCTATGATCGCCTGGCTAAAGGAAGTCTCTTCTGGCCCTGTTGGGATGATCATGATCCGGGCCACGCTCATTTCTTTGAAAAAGGTTGGTCATGGTCCCCAAAATATTTTTTAAACCTACCCCGGTTCAATAGCCATGAAAGGAAAGAGAGGGGGAACAATTCTTTTCGCCTGATTTTGGGGTCAACGTTATGGCACTTCGGCAGCGGAACCCGCAGCTTCCGATCACCCAAACTCAAAGGATTCTACGGGCAAAGGATCTTGCAGATAAACCCGGAGGATGCCGGGAAGTTGGGGTTGAAGGAAGGCAGCCGGGTGAAAATTTCTGCACCCCAAAAAGAGATGTCCTTGGGCATCTCTTGCCAGGAGGGTCTCCCGCCGGGAACCCTCTTTTTACCCGTTTCTCCCGGTGAGGAGAACGTATATGACCTTTTACCATTTCCCTCCGATTGGCCGATGGATTTTCCAGCTAAAAAAACAATTGAAGTTAAAGTGGAAAGGATTTGAACCATGGAAATGGAGAAAGGGCATTTTGCCCAAGAAGAAATGATGCGGGTCCAAAAAATAATTCAAGAGTATCAAGCCCAGAAATGGGGGTTAATCCCACTGCTGCAGAAGGTCCAGGGGGAATTGGGATATATCCCCAAGGAGACTCTGAAGCCCATTGCCGAGGCTCTCAATCTATTCCCCAGCCAGGTCCAGGGGGTGGTTACTTTTTATTCTCAGTTTTCCCTTGCTCCCCGGGGCAAATACGTCATCCGGGTGTGCCGCGGGACGGCCTGTCATGTGCGGGGAGGGAGATCCATTCTGCGGATGGTCAAGCGGGAATTGGGCATTGATGAGAAAGAAACCTCGAAGGATTTCAAGTTCACCCTGGAAACAGTAGCCTGTCTGGGAGCTTGCTTCCTGGCCCCAACCATGATGGTCAACCGGAATTATTTTGGCCGGCTTTCCCCTCCCAAGATTATTTCCATATTGGGACAACATCAATAAAAGGATGGAATTCGTCCTACCATGAACAGACTTTTATCTTCTCAGGCCTTGAACGACTTTCGTCAGCGCATCTCCCGGGAATTCGACCCCCAAAAAACCTGCATCCGGATTTGCATGACCGGTTGCCGAGCCTATGGAGCAGCCGAAGTACGGAGGGCCGTTGAGGAAGAGTTAAAAGCCCGGGGGTTGTCCGCAAAAGTGGAATTAAGAGATACCGGGTGCCAGGGGTTTTGCGCCCGGGCCCCGGTAATTTCCATTGATCCTTTCGGGTATTTTTACCAGGAAGTCACAACAGCCGATGTGGTCCACATTATCGCCCGCACCATTCAACAGGGGGAAATTCTGGGCCATCTTTTGTACGAAGACCCTCGCAGCAGGATGAAGATTCCTTTCTGGGAACAGATCCCCTTTTTCAAGGGGCAAACCCGGCGGGTGTTGGAAAATTGCGGCCGGGTTGACCCAACCAAAATGACACATTACATCGCCCGGAATGGATACGCCGGATTCCAGAAAGCCCTGATGATGACTCCCGAGGAAATCATCGAGACCATGGAGAGGTCCGGGCTACGAGGTCGGGGAGGGGCGGGTTTCCCCACGGGCCGCAAGTGGCGCCTGGCCCATCTGTCCTCCCATGCGCCGAAGTACATCGTATGTAATGCCGACGAAGGAGATCCGGGGGCTTTTATGGATCGAGCCGTTCTTGAGGGGGATCCCCACAGCGTCCTGGAAGGCATGCTCATCGGAGCCTATGCCATTGGAGCCGAGCACGGGTACATCTACGTGCGCGAAGAATACCCGATCGCCGTGGATCATTTAACCATCGCAATTCTCCAGGCGAAGGAACTGGGCCTTTTGGGAGAGAATATCCTGGGGAGCGGATTCAGCTTTTCTCTGGAGCTGAAAATGGGAGCCGGGGCCTTCGTCTGCGGCGAGGAGACTGCTTTGATGGCTTCCATTGAAGGAAGGAGGGGAATGCCCCAGCCGCGCCCTCCCTTTCCGGCCCAGGCCGGTTTGGATGGGAAGCCTACCAACATCAATAACGTAGAAACGTTTGCCAATGTCCGTTCCATCCTCTTAAACGGCAGCGAATGGTATTCAAGCCTGGGAACCGAAGAAAGCAAGGGAACCAAGATTTTTTCACTGGCGGGCAAGGTAAACAACACCGGGTTGGTGGAGGTCCCGATCGGCATCTCCATGCGCGAAGTAATCTTCGGGATCGGGGGGGGAATTCCGAAAGGGCGTAAGTTTAAAGCCGTCCAGATGGGAGGACCCTCGGGGGGATGCGTGACCGAAAAATATCTGGATCTTCCCATCGACTATGGTTCTTTACAGGCCATCGGGTCGATCATGGGTTCGGGCGGCATGGTGGTCATGGATGAGAATAACTGCATGGTGGAGATTGCCCGCTTCTTCCTCAGTTTTACTCAGTCCGAATCCTGCGGGAAATGCAGCCCCTGCCGCCTCGGGACCACGGAGATGCTTAAAATCCTTACCCGCATTACCCAGGGGGAAGGTCAGGAAAAAGACATCGACCTGCTCATCAAAATCGGCCAGGCGGTCCGCGATTCCGCCCTTTGCGGGTTGGGGCAGACTTGTGCCAAACCGGTCCTTTCCACCATTAAATATTTTCGGGAGGAATACGAAGCTCACATTCGCGACAAACGCTGTCCGGGGGCTGTCTGTGAAGCCCTGGTGGTTTCGGCCTGCCATCATACTTGTCCTGTGGGAATCAGCGTTCCCAAGTACATTGCGGCTATCGCCGAGGGAAAATACTTTGAGGCCGCCGAAGTGATCCGGGAGAGAAATCCCTTCCCGGCCATCTGCGGGCGGATCTGCCATCATCCTTGCGAAATCAAGTGCCGGCGGGGAGAATTGGACGAAGCCGTGGCCATTCGCTCCCTCAAGCGGTTTGCCGCAGACTGGTATTTCAACTTTAAATTCGAGTCTCCGCATCCTTTCCCCCTAACCAAAAAACAGAGGGTGGCCGTCATCGGCGCCGGCCCCACGGGATTGACCTGCGCTTACTACCTGAGGAGGATGGGTTATCCCGTTACGGTCTTCGAAGCCCTTCCTGTGGGGGGCGGAATGTTGATGATTGGGGTTCCCGAGTTTCGCCTTCCCAAGGCCGTCGTTCAGAGAGAAATAGAATATCTTCAGCATCGCGGGGTGGAGATTCGCTACAATCAACCCATCAATGTGAATTTTACGATCGATTCCCTGAGGGAAGAAGGCTACCAGGCTGTGTTCATTGCCGCCGGGAGTCAGAAGAGTCAGAAAATCGGGATTCCGGGAGAGGATGAAAGCCTTAAGGGTCTGTATTACGGGTTGGGATTTCTGCGGGAAGTTAAATTGGAAAGAGAAATCGAAATCGGTCAAAAAGTGATCGTTATCGGAGGGGGCAACGTGGCCATCGACGTGGCCCGTTCGGTTCGGCGCTTGAAATGGGAAAAGGAAGGGCAGCGGGAGATTCACGTCTTTTGTCTTGAATCCCGGGAGGAGATGCCTGCTTTTCCGGAAGATGTGCAAGCAGCCGAGGAAGAGGGAATTTTCATTCATGACTCTTTAGGAGTGAAGAGGATTCTGAGCAAAGAAAGAAAATTTACCGGGATCGAGACCATCGCTGTTAAGTCGGTTTTCGACCAGGAGGGGAGATTCAACCCCACATTCATTCCCGACACAGAAGGTTTATTTTTAGGCGATACGATCGTTATGGCTGTCGGCCAGGCTCCAGATCTATCTTTCCTGCCTGCGGACAGCAAACTGGAGCGGACCAAGTGGGAAACTTTGGTGGTAAATCCCAATACCCTGGCTACCAATATCGAGGGCATCTTTGCCGGGGGGGATTTTGTTACCGGGCCAACTCATATTATCGAAGCCATTGCCGCCGGCCGCAGGGCTGCGGTCTCGATTGACAAAAGTTTCCAAAAGGACACCAGCCCGGTTATTTTTTTCGACGCAAAAGAACCAGTTGCTGCAGAAGACCTCGATGAAAAACTGAGTGAAGTGGAAGAAGGAAAACTCCGGGTGAAAACAGTTCTCTTGCCACCCGAGGATCGGATTCATGATTTCCGGGAAATTGAATTGGGATTTACCGAGGAGAAGGCGAAAGAAGAGGCCAAGCGCTGTCTTCGCTGCGATTTGAGCAGGTAAAAAAATACGTGAAATTGTTGGGACACAGATGAACGCAGATTATGGAGATATTATATGCAAAAAGCACAGAAAATATATTGTAAGGCCAAGAAAAGTAGTCGTTGCGAGGAGTCCGCCTCAGGCGGACGACGCGGCAATCTCCTAAGATTGCTTCACTTCGTTCGCAATGACAATCCTTTGGATAACAACTTATCCGATTCGTTCACTATAGTTATCAGGGTTTATTTGCGAAAATCTGTGTCCTGAAATAAAGGAGAAAAGAGATGATCCGGTCAATCACCAGGCTGAAACCTTTGGCCGAAGTTCTGGAGTTATTGGGGGAGATGGAGCGGGTTTTTATCATTGGTTGCGGAACTTGCACTACCATGGCGCATACGGGAGGCCAGGCCGAAGTATTGGCGATGAAGCAGAAGTTGGTGGAAACTCGGAAGGTGGTCACGGGCTTCATGGTCATCCCTGTGGCCTGCGACAACCTGACCGAGGAAGCGTTGCAGCAGAACCTGCCGGCCATGAAAGAGTCCCAGGGCCTCCTCATCCTGACCTGTGCCTTTGGCGTTCAAACCATTAATCGCTTTCTAGACTTCCCGGTAATCCCGGCTCTGGACACGCTCTTTATCGGCAAGGAAATAGGCCCCGGGCTTTTTGAGGAAGTTTGTATCCAGTGCGGAGAATGCATCCTGGGTGAGACGGGGGGAATTTGCCCGGTGACTTCCTGCCACAAAGGCTTACTTAACGGGCCTTGCGGGGGAACGAATAACGGAAAGTGCGAAATCGACCGCAACAAAGATTGCGCCTGGACGCTTATTTATGAGCGCCTGCAAAAGCAAGGGAGACTATCAGCCATGCGCAAGTTCCAGCCCGCCAAAAACTACCAGGTGGAACCGAAGCCGGGAAAAACTTTGTTTGAGCTGGAAAGGAGCGGGAACTGATGGCACGAGGCTTAAGAGAGGTGCTTAGATCCGGGGAGTTTGTGGTCACGAGTGAAATTGGCCCACCCAAAGGGAGTGATCTCGGCAAGATGATCCACCATATTGAAACGCTCAAGGACAAAGTTCACGCTTTGAACGTGACCGACAATCAAAGCTCAGTCATGCGCTATCCCTCTTTGGGCGGGGCTATCCTTATCAAAGAACGGAGCGGCGAGCCCATCTTGCAGATGACCTGCCGGGACCGAAATCGGTTGGCCCTGCAGGGAGATCTCCTCTTTGCTTACAGCCGGGGGATCCGCAACGTACTCTGCCTGACCGGCGATGCTGTACCTGTGGGAGATCACAAGACCGCCAAATCCGTCTTTGACCTGGATTCCACCCAGCTCCTGCGGGCGATTCGAGTACTGGAATCAGGGAAGGATATGGGCGGCA
>VGSF01000127.1 GCA_016875165.1 Deltaproteobacteria bacterium | reverse complement strand
CCTCCGCAAGGTTTGTACCTCGGAAACCTCTCTTTCTCAATGATGAGGGTCTTCAATCCGGACCGGGCGCAGACCCGGGCCGCCGTCGCCCCCCCGGGCCCCGCCCCCACCACTATCACATCATAATTGAAATCCATACCCCTGATCCTATGAATGGGCCAACTTTTTCTGACGGATATTCCCCCCTTAAATACTTACTTTAGTCTATATAAGTCATTTATAGAAAATACCTTTGCACCAATATTGATGATGGATTTATTCGCATCACTTTCAAATGTATATAAGGATTTCCCCCACCCCAATACCTCACGGCAAAACTTTTCCATCTTGCTGTTTGCTGAGGCATGGGCGATAAATACCGAATCTGCGAGGGCTGCGACAAACCGATTGCGTTCGGTTGATGTCTCAACGGAGTTGCGCTTTTGACTATCTTTAAAAGGTGAGAGCAGTAACAGCCGGCCATCTTCAATCGGTTTTTTATATTCTTTTTTCAACCTCATGCCCTTCAAGCTTCGAGCAGGACAAAGAATAATCGGTTGTGTCCCCCGGAGCAATATTTTTAGACATTCTCGTTCTATAGGAGAATGAAATCCACTAACAACAGTCACTCCCCTTTCCTTTAACTGTTGGGCAAGGTCATAGGTCTTTAGAATAAGGTGGCCTGGACACCTTACCGAACTGAAAAAAGCCAGCTTTTTATGATTAAGAATATCGGAGTTACCCAAACCGGTTATTACTCCAGGGGCTTGGCAACCCAAATATTTCTGCAGAGAAGATGGGTAATTGGGACTACTCTGTTTGAGATGAAAGATTTCCAAGATGTTTACCTCGATTATGTTTCACCGACCCAATAAGTGTGGTCTCTGATATTTCAATCTTCGAAATCTATTATCCTCCCCTCCTTTGGTTTAGTACCTTACGTCCAAGATCCGTCGTTCTGTAACGTTGTCTTGAACTTCGAGGCTTATCCGGGGTAGTCATTTCCAGAAGCCCTGATTCCACAAGCGGTTTAATGAACTTGGTACGGAACTTGGTGCGGTCTTTTCGACCAACTTGACTCATAATACCTAACAACGACTTCTCTTGCACGCAGTCATGCAGGATTTCAACTTGGTGCCGACTTAGTGCCAACTTGGTGCCGACTTCCCCTGCGACTTCCCCTGTAACTTCCTCACCGACTTGCGGTACGATCTTACGGGATAATCCGACATTTGGCCAAAAGGTGGCGGTGAAGAATCCATTAACCGTGAACTTTGGCTCAGGGCATTTATGCTGCCTTGCATCCTCCATCATGCGCCGGATGCCTGTCCCTGCCTTTTCAATAAGGGCGATTCGGTGAAGAAGGTCGGCTATAAGCGGATTCCGTCTCACACTGCGAGTACCAAGCTCTTCTCTGCTTAATCCCCTTGGCAAGCCCCCTGGGTTGCTAATCTCAATCCGATCGTCATAGATTTCAACGAATACATTTGCCCCAGCTTGGAAGTAGTCCCGATGCATTATGGCGTTGGTGATCGCCTCCCGGAGGGCTCGCATGGGATATTCGGGGACATCTTCCCGTCTTAATTTCTCGATGCGGTACCCAGTTCGCGTATTCCTCTCAATGAAACGGAGGCTTTCCTCAATGTCGCTTACAAGACCTTCAGCAAAATCTTTGCGGTCCAGGATATTAACCTTGTCAATGCCTTTTGCCAGAAGGCAGGTAATATAGGCCTGCGGGAAGAAATGCCTTACATCCTTAGCGAAGAAGAGAACCCCTGCATTTCGGAAGATGAGGCGTTTTCCAGCACGCTCGGCAACCTCAATATTCACAAGGACATCATCAATCCCCCTTCTCGGGGTGATGCGGCTCTGACTAATCCAGGCATCGAATTTTTCCCGGTCGAAGTCCTCGGGATAGCGGAATTTTGGACAGACCGTCAGGTCGAATCGAATAGCCCCTTCGCTGCGGAAAAAATCTCGTATCTCATCGCGTGAGAGTTTCTGAGTACTCGCGCCCTGTCGCCAGAAGAACCCCTCACGACATTGGACGGGTTTGTTCTCGCCCTCCCGAACAGTGATCACCATTATCTTTCCCACCACTTCGATTAATACTTTTACTGGTGGATCACAGTTCCTTGCAATATCCTGGATTTGTGCTCGCAATTGATTATTGTCTCGTACCCCAATTACTCTTCCATCATCCCGGACTCCCAGTAGGATTTTCCCTCCCGAACTGTTTGCGAAAGCAGCAAGATCCCGGGCAAGCGAAGGAGAAAAGGACTCCTTATACTCCAACATAGACCCCTCTCCTTCCCGAAGGAGGATATCAAGATCTGTTTGCTTCATACTTCTCTCTGCCATAAAATTCGCTTAGGCGTTCTTCCTCTCGCTGACTTCACCTCTATATCGTCAAGCTCGCTTTGATGTCGCTGGACTTCAGGGATAAATCCACTCCTCGCGGGTCAACTTTACTTCTTTTTCCTCTCCTCTTCTGAGTCACGGCCCATGAAGTACTTGATGTTGTAATTCATTTTCCTTTATCTACATTTAGCATTCTCGGCCTCTCTGATATTTTTCATCAGGTCATAGGTCTGCAAAATAACTTTCCCAGGATATTTTGATGAGCTAAAAACAGCGATGGTCTTATTTTTCAAGAGGTTGATATTGCCCATGGTAGTAATATAAGCAGGTGCCTTGCTAACAAGGCATATCTTAAGAAAGGCGGGATAATCTGGTACGTAGTTCTTTATGAATTGTATCTCAGAGGTATTATTCATACAGCAGTCATTTAGCCGATTCATCCTCAAAATGGATAATCAACATTTATTTTATATTGTTTTCCGGACAGCTCGACAACTAAATATTTTCTTTCCCTTTTAATTATTTTAGTGTCATCGAAATGAAACTGTCTATGATGATTTGCACACAAAACCACTACGTTTTCAGGAACATCTTTCCCGTTATCTGCCAAACCTTGCAAGTGGTGAGCCTCACAATATGTGCCTTTACTGCCACCTTTGCCTTTTAGGAAAGTAAAACCACAACCCTTAATTTGACAACACCCATAAAAGTTGCCTAATAACTTCCCAATTGTTCTTTCTATTTTTGTTGCCTCTTTATCCGAAATATTTGTCTGCTTACGATACTTTCTTCTTAAAGTGAGTGGCAAGGAAAGTTTCCTTCTTTGTAGAATTTTAATTATCCTATCCCTTAGCTGATCCGAGGTAAGCTTTTCCCTGTAAGCTTCAATGGTTCTATCTATTTTTACTTCGTCTTTATCTGCAAGCGTTTTTCTTGTCTCAGACTTTCTTATTTCTGCCACTATTTGATCGATATTTTTCTCATTTTCACAAAACTCAAATATTGATTCATCACTGTATAACAGCTTGAGATACCGTGATCTATCCTTGTGATAATGAGGCACTAAATTATTATGTTCTAATTCTTCGTAATCTTTTATTTTCTGTATTGCCATTCTTAATTTCGAAGGTTTTATAGAAACGGTTGTTTTTGATATCTTTAAAAGATCTGATAGCTCCAATAAATATAGTATGCGGTCATAGGATGTATTTTTAAAAATGTTGTCTAAAGCAGGCCTTTTATTTTTGATGTCTTTTCTATATGCCAATACAAGTCTTCCGCTCATCTTACATTCAGCATATTGTCTAACAGTCAAAACAAAATATCTGAATTCATCTATGCTGATTGAGTAGTTACCTTTCGATTTCCTGCCGATTTCTATCAGAATTTTAAGCAAGACAAAGAAAGGAAAAATGTTAAAGGTTTTATCACCAACCTTAAAAAATTCATCTACACAGTAATACCACTTTTCAAGCTGCTGCTGAAGTATTGTATCCCGCAAAGCCGGTTTTTTATAAAATCTTATGACCGAAGGCCCAAGTTGCTTATCCTGTGTTATCATTCCCAAATAACGCATATACATTGTCCCTCGCCAATGGATACCCGTAGCAGTTAATATGGATTTTTCAGAGGCAGTAGGATTGTGATGCAAGTATCTGAAATAATTTATCCATTCATTCAGATACTCTTTAATTTGTCGCTGATGAATGACCTTCCATCCAATTTTTCCAAACTGTGAACTTTTTACTAAAACTTTGACCTTAGTTTTTTCAGTTCTCCATATTCGAAAGAACTTTTTCCAATCCGTGCTACTGATTTGCATATTTAAGAATTCTCCTCTTCATTATCTTTCTCCATTCCGATACGATACTTGGTGTTATAGTTAATTACAAAATCAATTTCCTCACTTGTAAGATCATACTGTCTTGCAAGCGCACTATCAATCTTGTCAATTATAGGTTTTGATAACTTATGATAATACTCATAATCTGTCTGTTTAGTGCCTACATAACCCTTTTTATTTTCAAGGTCTCCCATCAACCTATCAGTCAGATTGGCAATTTCCTCTTTCAGTTTAGGGTCCATACCCTCCAAATTCAGGAAAAAACTATCGAGTTCCTTCGATGTTATATGCCAACAATCACTTACCAATTCCCAAAACCAGAAATACAGCGACGAATTAAATAGCGCAACCAAAACTTTTTTATCCAGGTTTGAAGGGGCTGCAAAATGCTTATATTCCTTGGATCGTTGGGAAGTTGTAAAACATTTACCCCAATACATCATCCTCATATTTAGAGAAAATTTTGATGCCCCGTGAAAGCTCTGAACGACCGATTTGTGCTGCAAGCACATCTTTTTATAAACAGAATCGTCATATACTTCCCCTGCTTTTATCCAGCATAATGAAGAAGCAATCGCTGGCACATAGGTCAAAGTTTCCATTAATGAATCTCGTTCATTCTTGTCCGTTTTGCTGTACCAATGTCGATATGAGGTGGTAAATAAGCCATGTTTTTTATCAGAATCTTTCCTGCTTATAACTATCGATAATTTTTGATGAACTCCATTAAATAAAGTTCCTGGCCTATCAGCAAAATTACTACACCAAGTCAAGTTGTCCTTTTCAATAATCAGGCTTCTGGCAATTGACATCCGAGGAGTACTCGGCAAAGAAATAGGAGCAATCATCCCCCAAATTCCTCTATTGGAAAGCAGATCAATTAATCTTTCTATTACATATACATATAGATTTCCACAACTTCCTGTTTTATAATCTCTGATCGTATAATCATCTTTCACCTTACTGTATTCAACATAAGGCGGATTTCCGATAATCACATCGAACCCGCCCTTTTTAAGGATGCCGTAGAACTCAATAAACCAGTGAAATGGCTTATGGGAGGCGAGCCATTTCTGGTATTTGTCATTCCTTCGTAGGAAGGAATCCAAAGACTCTGGATTCCCACTTTCGTGGGAATGACGGGCAGGAATATCAACTTCATATTCACCCGCAAGGTAGAAGTTAAGTTCATTTTCAAGTGTCTTAAGCCGATTTCGAAGCTCTTGTTTGTCAGCAGGACTAACTTCACCTCCGAGTTCGGTTTGCTGCTCTCGGAAAAGTTTAAAAAGGCGATCAACATCCTGGGCTTTCTGATCAATCCTCTCCATATCTTTTCCGAGATCGAATTTGCCCTGTGTGTCCCCCAAAACAGCCTTTTTTACGTCATAATAAGTGGCATATCCCACCAGTGTATTGCCAGCACGGATATTAAAGTCTATGTCCGGAAGCGGCTCAATATCTTCCACTCGCTCGATTTGGGCTACGAGCTTGAGAAAGAGACGGAGCTTACAAATTTCTATTGCCTCTTCCATTATGTCAACACCGTAAAGGTTGTTCACGATAATTGATTTTAGAATGAAATAGCGATGGTTGGGATGTTGTTCGATGCGATCGAGTATCTTTCGAAAGTCGCTGAATTTATCGGAACGATGTTTCTCGCCGGATCGCTCCAATTCACCCAAAAAAACTTCCATTCTTTCAAGACATGCCTCGTATAGCGGCTCAAGGATATTAAGGGCCGCAAAGAGGAATGCTCCTGACCCGCAGGTAGGGTCTAAAATTGTAACTTCTTCGATGGCATGCCAGAAGGCTCGAAGCAGTTCAGGCCCCTCACTATTTTCAATCACATCCTGGGCAAATTGGCGGATATTGAGGTTGTAGGTGATGAGGTCGTTAATATCTCCAATTTCACCATTTGATATTTTGGCCCTAACTTCTTTATAACGTTTGCGTCTGGTCACTACTTCGCGCCAGATTTCTGTTGGTAAAGCATATTCCTCAGGAGCGGGCTTGTTCCACTCGGTCCTTTTAGAAACATCATCCAAACCAATGCCAATCTTTTCTGGCAGGGAAAGATTTACACCCTTCTTCACAGCATCGAAGATGTAGCGGTCAGGGTCTGCCTGGAGTAACCGCCATATCGATTGATCGTCCTCAAATGCGATCTTGCATTTTCTCTTAGCTTCATCAAATAAATATGGAATGATAGTGTTCTTACTGATATACTCGGTGATATCCTCCTTCGTGTAATAGGCACCCATCTGCTTCTGATTAACATACTTCTCAAAGATATATCCGAGGACATCGGGGTTAATCTCATTATCGGCACAGAGCGGTCTTTCGTCTAAATGCCATTGGTACTGGTCGAAGAAGTTAAAGAGTTTCTCAAAGGCAGTATCAGAAATCTGTATGCTCCTGCCGTAAAGCTCCTCAAGCTGGTGAGGTTGGAAAATGCCTCCGTTCAGAAAAGGGACTTTACCAAGAAGCTGGTTAATGGCAGGTTTGCGTTCACTCTCTTTCTTTGCAAACCCTTCGAAGAAAAGTGGGCAGAGAAAATCTTTATAGAAGCGATCCTTCCCATGCCTTTTACTTTCGCCAAGTTTGTCACGCAAATAATGAATGTTCTTGTTAAGAAATCCCTTTTTCTGAATGAAATAGATAAACATCAGGCGGTTGAGCATCACTGATGCATACCAGCGCTGCATTTCCTCATCAGGGATGCCTTGAAGAAATTTAAGAAAGGCATCATGTTCCGATTTAAAACGGTCATAAAACCTTTTTGTGACCCGATCGACATCGAAACCAGCCCGGACCCGGCTGGTCACATCGACAATGGTGAGCCCTTCTTCCTCGGCGAGGCTGAAGGCGATGGCGTTCAGTTTCTGGACGAGTGCATCCCCGGGCTGATTGCAATAATAGGTATGCTCACGACACTGGGTTGGTTTGCCTGCTTCGCGTTTGACCCATTGCCAGGTCTGGTATTTCTTATCTTTGTCTGCATAGATGATAAGATGTTCATGGACGGATTTTGAGACCTGTCTATCGATCTTCCTGCGTGTTGGGTAATCCGGGGAAACCCCATCCCCCTTGAGAGCATGAATATAGACCACCATGCCTCGCTTCTGGGAAATAGAAGTCAAAGCGTAGGTATGCCCATCAACCAAGACATCGAGAACGGAAGGGTGATGATCCCATCCCAATTCTTCTATGAAAAGGGCCTTAAAGTTAAAGTCTTTCAGGTATTGCCGAGCACGTGCGGTATCAAGAGGCATTTTCTACTTTCCTTCTGTTTTAGCAGAAAGACCCATTGAGCAGATAATTTTTGGCTCCTGAAGTTGTTCTTCCTCAAGGGTGAGGCAAAGGCGGTCCTCATCCCGAAGGGCAACAACGAGGTCTGCAAGGGATCTATCAGAGATACCGCTTCGTAATTGACGATTAAGTGTATCAATGGCGGATTGGCGTAACGGGCAACGGTAAACGTCATCAATGGCCTTGAGCAGTTCTTTTGACTCAAAGAGTGTCCCCTTAATATCTTCGGCGTAACGTTTTAATCTCTCATAGGTCCGAAACCTTGCACTTGATGGCCGCCCAAGCTGTCCTCCGACAGACTTTTCCTCCTCGAGGATAAGCCCAACACCTTTCTTGACCAATTCATGGTGTTTTTCCTGTCGTGGCAAGGCAGGTGTTTCTGGTAAACATTCTGCCACTTTCAGGATTTCAAATTGAGATTCGGTGATACTGTTACCCTCCCCGTCAATCCTGGCTAAGGCGTCGTTACCCTCTCCTGTTTTGAGATAGACCAGGACTCCTTCTGGATCTTTTTCCTCAGCTCTATGTGCTTTAGTTGAAAAGACAACCGGTGGAAGCTCTGGGATAATCTTTTGTAGTTCTGGGTTTATCGTTATTGCATTTTTCCAGATCTGATAAGCATAGGAGGCAAGATCGACCTCTTTGTCTACATCACCATCAAGGATGTTTGCCTTCTCATGATAAAGGTCAAGCACAACTTGATCATTTTGATCGTCCTCGAAAAAAGCCTCGTCCGTACCTACAACCTCTGCGTTTTCCCTTAACCGCTGCCGTACCCTTACGCGAAGACGAATGATTCTTTCCACGCCATCCGCAGGGAGAAAGGAGTAGCAAATAATCCTTTCTGATTGCTGACCGATGCGGTCCACACGGCCTGCCCGTTGAACCAGGCGTATGATCGCCCATGGTAGGTCATAATTGACGACGATTGAACAGTCCTGAAGATTCTGGCCCTCGCTAAGGACATCGGTTGAAATCAGGATGCGTAATTCATCTTCTGGCTTAATGCTGTCCCGCTTTTCGTTACTGACGGGGCTGAACTTCCAAGCAATGGCAGTCGGATCTGGAGAATCCCCTGTCGCGCCGGCAATTTTTGAGACACCCCGTAACCGAAGTTGCGATTCAAGATAGTAAACGGTATCGGCAAACTGGCTAAAGACAATAACTTTTTCCTTTGGGTGCTTTTTTGTTAACAGTTTATAGAGTGCCTCAATCTTGGCGTCTTTACCGGTATTCCACTCTCCACACGCTTTTAATACTTTTAGAAGTGAATCCACATCTCTTCTTAAATCTGTTTCAAGATCTTTAATGAAAAGAGTTGGGCGCACCCATTTAAATCTTCGTTTGAAATGGGTGATATATTCAGCGTAAACCTCAGCAGCTCGACGCTTAAAGTCATTTCCAGTTCGAAGACCAGGTTGCTCTGAAATGACACCCTCTTCATTCGTATCTTCATTACCAAATAGCTCCTCCAGAAGACTGAGATTCTCATCTCCATCGTTTATCCGGGCATCAAGAAGCTCGGAGCCCTGTGTGCCAATCGGCAACGGCTTATTATTTTCGATGGCGTGTAGAAAGATGTAATTTCGCAGGATATGCCGCTCCACAGATTGGAGGAAGGACTGCCCGCTGCTCTCCAGCCGTTTAAAGAGATTGGTCCTGCAAAAACCCATCAGACGCTTTCCTGCCCGGGAGAGGTCCTGTAATTGTTTTGCCTCAGCCTGAGTCGGCGGCTCATGAGGTGTGGGGGCCACATAATTTCCCAGTCCATACCTGGGTAGGTTGAGACCGTTAATTGTGTTCACCACATCCGTTGCATAGAGCCGGGCATATTGATCTTCAGGATCGGCATCGTCAATCTTAAACTTCACCGTCCTTGGTTTACGGATAGGAAAATAAGAACGTCTGCCGTCTTCGTAGGTGAGATATTTCCGGCCGTTGCTTGGGTCGGTTTCCGCATAGTTGTCCATAATGAAGCTTCGTGTTCGGCGGACAAGATAAAGTCGCATCAGCTCACGCCAGTCATCCGCGTATTCGCTCTTCTCAAAGGCTGGGAGTGACCGAATAGGACACTGATGCTGGCGAAGAAACTCCGTCTCACCCAACTCCCGAAGCTTTTGCTCAGGCCGAATTCCTAAATCTTTATCCTCGGCAATAAAGAGGCGCAGTTGGTTTGAAAGATCGAGGTATGTTTTATTATAGGGCGTTGCAGAGAGCAAAATGACCTTACTTTCGTTGGCCTCAATGTAGTCCTTGATGACACGATAACGCTTTCCTTCCCGATTCCGGAGGTTCTGGCTCTCGTCAATAATCACCAGGCGATACCGTCTTAGCTTGGGCAGTTCGTTGATCGCCTGACTGATCGAAAGGACCTCTGCACGCATTCGGTATTGAGAACGATAGTCTTTCCACATTTTGACTAAATTTTTAGGGCAAAGGATCAGAGTCTCCAACCCTTGATCGTCCTCAAAAATACGAGCCAAGGCTGTTGCCATAAGGGTTTTACCCAAACCCACCACATCACCGATCAACACACCATTACGTTTATTGAGATGGTGGGCAGATATTTTTACTGCCGCGGTCTGAAATTCCCAAAGTTTTTTCCCAAAGTCTTTAGGAATTCGAAATTCAGAGAGGCCGGCCCGGGCCTCCTGAGAAAGATGGTATGCCATCTTCACATAGATATAATAAGGTGGGATCAGTTCTTCGCGGGCCCAGCTCTCTTCAATAATGGCCGCCAGTTCATCTGATATATCAATGCACCAGTTGTCATTCCAACGGTCCTCAAACCATTTTCCCAATTTCTGGCAGGCATCGTGATCAAGAACATCTATATTCAGTTCACCTTGCTGTGATAATCCTGCTAAGGTTAGGTTGCTACTACCGAGATAGCCTACGGTCGGATTGATGGGGTCGGGACGGAAGAGCAGATAGAGTTTTGCATGCAAGGAGTGGCGCAGAAACAATTTTACGATAACTTTTTTCGTTTTGATCTGAGCGGCCAGACGACGCAACCCTATTTCATCCACATTTGTGGGAATACCTATGGTCAATTGGTCCCGGAATTCCTCGGCTAATTTCTTCTTAAGACGTAGGGCGGTTTGGTTGTCCATGGCAATATCGCCTTTAATAAGGCTCATTGCCGTCCGTAGTTCTTCCTGCGGCAAGTTCTGCATTCCAACAAGGAGGCGACAGCATTTGCCTTCACCACCAGCCCAACTTTCTATATAGGAGTCGAGTTGTTTCCACCCCCGGAGGTTAAAGTAGCCCACGCAAAAATCAGCATGGTTTGCAACTTTAAGGGTTTCCTGGAGTGCAGGAAGAAGTTGTTTTTCGATGTTATCAAATATGCGTGGCATTAAATCACCCTTCCTATCCCTACCTGTGCCCCCCCATCAAAGAGGGAAAAGGGGGACAGTAAATTTCTGCTATTATATTCTTATACTTAAATCAAGGCAACTTTTTAAATTGATTGTCTTAAGAAGGAAATCCAGCGCCATTGAATAACAGCGCCCTATATTTAGGGAGATAGGTTAATGGATCTATTTTCGTGAGGACTTTACTTTTCCAGCCTCGATTCTCTCCAGAAGATATTCCGGGGTGGTCATCACCCTTGTCTTTCCATCATAAGGCACGCCCTGTCTCAGGTTATGTTTGCAAGAGAGGCAGTCGGTGAGCAGGATCTCTGCCTTCACCTCTTCGGCTTCCTTTACCCTTCTGCGGGCTATATCCCTTGAGAATTTGGGGTAGAATCCCCTCACCCCGCCCCCTGCCCCGCAGCAGAGCGACTCCCGGTGGTGATGTTCCATCTCGACAAAATGGCTTCCAAGACTTTTTAAGAGGTCTCTCGTTCCATCAAAAGAGCCCAGTCCTCTTCCCAGATGGCAGGGATCGTGATAGGTGACGGACGCCGGATCGGATTCGGATGCCTTGAAGCTGAAATGTTCGCTCAAATAAGAGAGAAGTGTCTTAAAGACGAGCCCGGTTGGTTTTTTCCCCTCATATTCCAAGAAAGTTTTAAGACAAGTAGGACAGGGGAAGAGAACCTCGCGGCCGCCGGCTTCTTTTATTCTCTC
Organism: Deltaproteobacteria bacterium; assembly: GCA_016875165.1. Classification (GTDB taxonomy): domain Bacteria; phylum Desulfobacterota; class SM23-61; order SM23-61; family SM23-61; genus JAHJQK01. Next base: position 113 of record VGSF01000127.1, on the reverse strand, counting down.
AATGTTTTGTTTGATTCGCTCCGGATTGGGGCTCGATCCCGTATCCCCCTTCACCGCCTCACAGCAGACTTCATCGATTACCGTGAAATCCACGCCCAAACGTTTTAGAAGCT
>VGSF01000126.1 GCA_016875165.1 Deltaproteobacteria bacterium | reverse complement strand
TCCTTTTTTAGGGGAGTATAGCCTTTTTCAAAATTCAAATCGTTCCCGTACAAAATATTGCAATTATCCAATGAAGTCATAGCGTTTTATGTTATGTTAAAATTTTTATTTGGACAGTAGTGATCAATAAGTAATTCGTAAAAATCCTAAATAAAAACTTAGACTCTTTTAGTTCACTTTAGTCATTTCAAGTTATTAACACCCCCACCCTAACCCTCCCCCATCCAGGGGGAGGGAATTTTGGATCCCCCAGTATCTCCCCTCCCCTGGCGGGAGGGGGTTGGGGGGAGGGGGATAGAAAAGCAAATTCCTATACAATTAAATTATGGAAGACCTATTCAGTATCTTTTTTGCCAATTGCTCAAAGATGAATAAAATCAAGGCGATTATCGATGAAATCGCCCGCACTGATGTTTCTGTCTTAATTAAGGGGGAAAGCGGAACGGGAAAAGAATTGGCCGCTCAGGCAATCCACATGAATTCTAATCGCCGGGAAAAACCTTTCATCAAAGTGAATTGTGCTGCCATTCCTACTAGTCTTCTGGAAAGTGAACTGTTTGGGTTTGAAAAAGGAGCCTTTACAGGTGCCCACCTGAAAAAACCCGGAAAATTTGAATTGGCCAACGGAGGAACCATTCTGTTGAATGAAATTGGGGAGATTGACATTTCTGTTCAAGCAAAGCTTCTGCAGGTTCTACAGGATGGGGAATTTTCCCGGTTGGGAGGTAGTGGCGAAATCGTTGCAAATTGCCGGATAATCACTACGACCAAAGACCATTTAGAAAAATCTATGATGGAAGGGCGGTTCCGGGAAGATCTTTATTTCCGTATTAACGTGATGAGCATAACCCTTCCCCCTTTACGGGAACGCAAAGAACAAATTCTTCCTTTTTCCCTTTATTTTTTCAATTTTTATAAGAAAAAATACGCAAAATCCTCCACCTGGCTTTCCCCTGAAACAACAGACATTTTTAAAAAATACAGTTGGCCGGGAAATATTCGGGAATTAGAAAACATTATCAAAAGGGTTATACTTCTTGGCGAGGCAGAGGCAACACGGAGTCTTATACATAGTTATCGGAGCAGCGGATTGAGTCCTTCGTCTCCCGGTAGCTTAGGTGAATATTTGACCAAAGAGGTTGAAGGTTTGAACCTCAGAAAAGTAAGAAGAGAAGCGGCCGAATCAGTTGAAAAGGAGTTGATCCAAAAAACCCTCCTGGAGACTTGTTGGAATCGAAAAGAAGCCGCCAGATTACTTCGTGTGAGCTATAAAGCTTTATTGTATAAGATTCAAAAGTATAATAAAGTATAATTTGATGATCTCGTAAAAAGTCTGAAAATGCGTCTTTCTGTCATTCTGGCCCCGATTTTCATCGGGATAAACTCCAGCCGGAATCCAGTTCTTTCAAATAGTTATAAGTTCTCTGGACTCCGGTTTTCACCGGAGTGACGACTTTTTACGAGATCATCATAATTTGGATGGTTCAAAAAACCTTGGCAGGTTAAAGGAGCAAACAGGATGAGCTATTCAACAGATCGATCCGGTAAGAACTGGGACGGGGGGTTGAGTCGAATTTTAAACCGAGAAATTTTCCTTTACCTTCTTGACCTGGAGGTAAAACGCGCCCGGAGATACCAAGATTTCTTCTGTATTTTGATCTTGAAACTCAATCGACTCCCCAAACACGACAACGGTGAGGAGAAGCAAACCTGTTATGAGACGTTGGCTAATTTACTTATGGACGAATTGCGGGATAGCGACATCCTTGGTTCCCTGGGAGAAAAGAGGTTGGCTGCCCTCCTCCCCTACGCGGACTCGTCAGCCGGAGGCGTAGCCAAATCCCGTTTTGAAGGCAGTCTGAAATATTGTGATTTTCAAAGTGAAGGCTATGAGGTAATCGTCGACCATATCTGTTTTCCAGTGGATGGAACAGACGTGTACGAACTCGTTAAAAAAGTCGCGGGCACAGAAGCATAATGAAAAACTAAGAGTTCGAGGGGTAAAGGGTTCCAGGGTCCCAGTGAATGGAATGAATCAAAGAATTTGCTCCGAAGTTCTAACCCCGAACTCCGAACCTTATATTTAGGAGTAAAAATGAAAAAAATTTTCTTAATAAGCATCATAGGATCTTTGGTTTTTTTCCATTCATTGGCTTTCTCTCAACAGGAAAAAGGAATTTTTATAAAAGAGATTAAAGCCGATAGCAGCGATTATATAATCGGTCCTGAAGATGTTCTTCATATCCATGTCTGGAAGGAAGATTCATTAACCAGGACTGTCCAAGTCAGAATGGACGGAAATATCTCGTTACCGCTTATCGACGAAACTATGGCTGCTGGCTTGACCCCACTGAAATTAAAAGAAGTCTTAATTGAGAAATTGAAAAATTTTTTGGATATTCCCAACGTCTCGGTGATCGTCACGGAGGCTAACAGCTACAAAGTATTCATTTCTGGCCAAGTAAGAACACCAGGTGTCTACCGTCTCCGAAGTGAAACGTCTATTGCTCAGATCATTTCTATGGCGGGTGGATTTACGGAATGGGCGAATCCCAAAAAAATCATCATCCTCCGAAAAGAAAACGGCAAGGAAAACCGAATCATTGTCAACTATAAAAAAATTGTTCAAGGAGAGGATCTAAGCGCCAATATTACTTTAAAACCGGGTGATACGATCATCGTACCCTGATTATCCATGAGGCATAGGTCGTAAGTTGTGAGGGGTAAAAAGAAAAAGTGGAAAAATTGAGCAAATAAATCGTAAGGGATAAGGGGGAAACTATCAATGCAAAGGGGAAAATGTAAATATCAAATGAATCACAAGGCGCAGGCCGGGTCATTACTCAATTCGCTTTTCGGTAACCTTGCACTTTGCATTTTTCAAATTGCACTTTGTATTGCCGTATTTTCTTCTCTTGCCAGAGCAGACGTAGGGGACTTTTTGTCTAAATTCCATCCCTATATTTCAGTCCAGGGGGAATATACCGATAATATTAACCTTACCCCTACAAATAGGAAGGAAGATTGGATTACCACCATTTCAGCCGGATTAAAGTTTTCGACTTTACCGAAAGGAATAACTTCAGCTCCATCAGGAATCGATCTAAATTATGGTCTGGGATTGGTCTTTTATGCCACGGAAAAAGAAAACGATTACGTCAGCCATGCAGGGGAGCTAAACACGTGGTACACCTTCGGCCCCAGACTTACATTACGATTGAGAGATGTTTTTATCCGATCAGAAGAATTAAGGGAGCGCGACTATACTACCGGCGCCCTGGAGGAACAGTTCCTCCTGGGAAGGCGGAGAGAAAGGTCGATATACATCCGGAATGTCTTTGAGCCATCTGTGGAATACAGGTTTGGAGCGGATGATATCTTCTCCATAAATTATCGGAATAATATCTACCGGAATCAAATAGATCGTTTTCAAGATAGCCAGGAAAATTTTATCAACCCCCGCCTTACTTACTGGTTCAACATCCGCAACGGGGTTACCTTAGATTACGGCCTAACTCTGGGCGATTTCGAAGGTTCCCCGAATTTTATCGCCCATATGGCCAGAGGTCGCTATACGTACCGGTTTAATCCCAGGACATCAACATTCGTGGAATATACCTTTACAAGGCACGATTTTGATCCGCCATCAACCGATTACGATGTGCATAATTCTGGCGTTGGCCTTGAGCATACATTCAGCCCAACTCTCACTGGAAGAGTGCAAGTTGGCTATTTCTGGCAAAATCCGGAGAGAGGTTCTTCGACAGGAGGCTTTTCTTACGATGTGGGACTTTCACAGCGCGCCGAGATGACCACCTATACACTCTCCTTTCAGGGTGGTTACATAGAAGACTACTTCACAGCCGAGAACCTTGGGTTTACCAAATATCATCGGGCAATAGCAACCATCAGCCACAGGCCACACCAGAGAGTTTCTTTGGGGATTTCCGGGACTTTGGAAAGAGCTGAACATGCTTCAGACCGGAAAGATTGGATCTATGGTGTTAGAGGGACCGCTTCCTATGAAATATTCAGATGGTTGAGCCTGTCTCTGGAAGCTTCCCATAGAGGAAATGATTCGAACGTCGATACTGTGGAGTATATAGAGAACCGGGTGATCTTGCGCTTAAACGCCACCCTTTAATGTGAGGGTTCAAGGGTCCCAGGGTTCATGGGTTCAAGTGGAATGCTAAGAAATTAATGTATGGCAGAAATGATTTTTATATTTCACTTGAATCCTCGACCCCCTGAATCCATGAATCCTGTTTTATTTGGTTTTTTTACTGGAACCCTTAACCCCTTGAATCCATGAACCCTATTAAAGAGAGTGTGACATGATTAATCAAGAAAAATCCCTAACAATTCAGGATTATTTAGCAATAGCAGCTCGGAGGAAATGGTATATCATTCTTCCGCTGGTTCTATCCGTTTTCGTATCCATAGCCGTTTATTATTATCTACCAAAAGTATATAAAGCAAAAACCCTCATCCTTGTGCAACCGCAGAAGGTTCCCGATCGCTACGTCCCCTCTACCGTTACGGCTTCGGTAGTCGATCGGTTACACTCCATAACTCTGGAAATCCTCAGTCGATCCCGGCTGGAGCAAGTTGTCAAAGAATTTAATCTTTTTGCGGATATCCAGGGAAAAGTTTCCATGGATGAAATTATTGACCAGATGAGGAAGCTCATTGATATCAGACCGGAAGGCCAAGCCGGCAGGAGGCCCGAAGAATTGAGTGCCTTTTCTATTTCCTATCAGGGAGAAGAGCCAAAAACCGTAATGATGGTAACCAACAAATTGGCTTCTTCGTTTATCGAGGAAAATTTGAAGGTGCGGGAATCGCTATCCGAAGGAACTTCGGATTTTATCAACCGGGAACTCCATGCTATGGAAGAAAATTTACAGAAGAAAGAACAGGCCATCCGGAATTATAAAGAAAGATTTAGCGGTAACCTTCCCAGCCAACTGGATATGAATTTGCGCATATTGGATCGCTCAAGGGAGAGGTTGGATTCCGTCAATGAAAAAATCATGGATATGGAAAGGCGAGGCGTAATTCTGAAGATCCAGATAGATCAGGTGCAGAAACCCAAGCCTTTGTCGAAGCAAGTGGAATCCACCGGCGATGAACTTCTGGATCGGGAAATCAGAGAACTCGAAGAAGGGATGAAGCCGGAAAAGATGCCCGATGATCCCCTGATCACCCAATACAATAATTTGCAGAAAGATTTAAATGTTGCCTTGCTCAAGTACACGGAAAGGCACCCGGATGTAAGAGAATTGAAAAGTAAAATTTCCCAACTGGAGCCGAAAATTCGGGAGCGAATCTTGGAATTGGAGAAAGGGCGACAGGAAAATATGGAGAAGGAGAAAATGCGCAAGGAGCGCCTCCAGGAACTCAAGGCCCGGCGCGATAAGATTTTAGCCGCCAAAAAGGGGGGACCCGTTGGGATGGATGCTGAAACGGAAAAACATCTGGCCCAATTGATGGTGCAATACGATGACTTGCAGTGGGAGATCAACAAGTTAAGAAAAGAGGAGAAAGATCTGAAGAGTCAAGTCCTTATCTATCAGAGAAAGGTGGAAGAAGTTCCCAAGCGGGAGGAAGAGCTGGCATCCCTCATGAGGGATTATGGACTATTAAAGGGTAACCATCAAGCCCTCTTAGCCAGGAAAATGGAAGCGAAGATGGCGGAAAACCTGGAGCGAAAACAGCAAGGGGAACAGTTTAAAATCCTGGACCCGGCGCGGTTGCCGACACAACCATTCAAGCCGAATCGGGATCGGATTTTGTTGTTCGGCATGGTCATCGGGTTGGTGTTGGGAATGGGGTTGGCCTGGTTTCGTGAGAACCTCGATCACGCATTCTATACGGAAGCAGACCTGGAAGCCTACCTGAGCCTTCCGATACTGGCCGTAGTTCCAAACTTAAAAGAAGAAACATTAAAAGAGACGTAAGGCGCAAGAGCGCAAGGATTATGGCAAAGCGCATAGAGCAGGGAGCTTAGAGCAGGGAGTAATTATTATTAGATGGAAAAGCAATTCAGATTCCAGGATTTAAGGGTTTGGCAGGTTGCGATAGAGGTTGCTAACGACCTTTTTGATATTGCCGATTCATTGGAAAAGAAAAGACTATATCGTTTTGCAGAGCAGCTTCGGGGTGCCGGGATGTCTATCTCAAATAATATTGCGGAGGGTTCAGGATCTTCGTCTAAGAAAGGCTTTAAACAATTTCTGAACATGGCTCACCGGTCTACCTTTGAAAATGCAAATATCCTAATATTGTTAGAAAAAAGAGGAATCATTTCAAAAGAAGATCTTAACAGGCAATTAAAGAGATTAGAAGTTCTTTGCCGACAGATAAGAAGTTTCCAAAAGGCACTGGAATGAGGAGTTTTTTTATTTTGGGCTCCTTGCTCCCCGTTTTGGGCATTAAACGCTGTACACCGTGCTCCATGCTCCTTGCGCCTTAGGGTATTTATTATGTACGACTCTTTCTACGGATTTAAAGAAAATCCATTTAATTTAACGCCGGATCCTCAGTTCATTTACCTGGGGGAGAACCATCGGGAAGCCCTTGCCCAGTTAGTCTATGGAGTACGGGAGAAGAAAGGGTTTATCGTCCTTACGGGTGAAGTGGGCACCGGAAAGACAACCATTATCCGTTGCTTCCTGCAAACTCTGAACGGCAACAATAATACAAGGGCGGCTTTCCTCTTCAACCCCAAGTTGTCCGTCAACGATTTCATTCAGTACATACTGAGAGACCTGGGTTTGACAATTCAAGGAACGACCAAAGGGGATTATCTATATACTCTTTATGAATATCTGATCAACGCCTACCAGAACGAAGAAAAAGTGGTTTTAATTGTGGACGAAGCCCAGGGACTGAACCCGGCTCTGCTCGAAGAAATCCGGCTCCTTTCCAACCTGGAGACCTCCAAATCAAAATTGATCCAAATCGTTCTGGTCGGTCAACCTGAGTTAAATAAGACTTTATCGCAGATGAATTTTCGTCAGATCAGGCAGCGGATTAACTTGCGACACCATCTCCAGCCGCTCTCAGAGAAAGAGACTGGGGAGTATATCAGAAAAAGGTTAAAAATCGCCGGAAGGAAACAGCCCCTTTTTACTGATAAAGCGGTCAAGGAAGTTTATCGAAAGACAAAGGGAATTCCCCGCTTGATAAATGTTTTGTGCGATAATTCTCTTTTGACCGGATACGCTTTGGATAAGAAGATTATCAATGAAAAAATAGTGAAAGCGGCGGCCAAGGATTTGAAGTTGGGTAAGAAGCCTCCCGCGAGCTGGAAATGGATTATTCCAGGCATTTTAATTATTGTAGGGTTCATATCGTTTTTTTTCATTCAGGGGGAAATTGGCCCATTTTTAACGCTTCTCCAATCTCTGAAAGAGATTATTCCGAGCGGGATACAAAACTTTTTCAAATAGAAACTCAACGAACGCTATGAACGCCATAAACGCTAAAAACGCGATGAACCCAATAAACTCAAATAACTGAAGTAACCCAATTAACGCTATAAACGCGAAAAACGCAAATAACGCCATAGGCCTTTCATTTTTAATTTTCGCTATGCGCTATGCGTTTTGAAAAGGAAAAGTCATGAGTCGAGTCTACCGTGCCCTTGAAAAAGCAGAGAAAGAAAAGCATCAAAAAGTAAAGGAAGAACCCCTTTCGGCGATTTTCGAAGAAGAAATAATCTCTAGAGAACAATTGCCTGCCCAAAAAATTCTGGAAGTGGATATAGAAGAAATGGGCATTCCGGGAAAGGAAGAATTTCCTTTTTTAATTGCCCAACAGAATTCTTTTGCCGCTGAGCAATTCAAAAAATTGAGAACACATATTTTCCTGCATTCTCCGCATCCCCCTCATTCGCTTATAATTACCAGTTCGGTCCCCCAGGAGGGAAAGACCACGGTAGCCATCAATTTGGCGGTTGCCATATCACAGGAAATTCACAAAAAGGTAATTCTAATCGATGCCGACATGCGATTGCCCAGCATTTACCTTAAAAGCCATGAAAACTCCAAAGGTCTTTCGACTTACCTGGCAGATCAAGTCCCTTTAGAAAAAATTCTAATAAATTCGGGGAAGGAGAATCTCCGGATTATCCCGGCAGGCCACCCTTCGTCAAACGCATCGGAATTATTGGGGTCTAAGAAGATGGGAGAATTGCTGGCAGCCCTTCGGGCCTTTGGGGAAGATACTTATATTATCATCGATTCGCCACCCGTTCTCTCCACTTCCGAGCCTATTTTGCTATCAAAATTGGTGGATGGAGTGATCCTGGTAGTGATGGCCGAGAGAACTCCCCGCGGAGCGATTCGCAAGGCAGTCAACTCCTTTGATAAACAAAAAATGCTCGGAGTCATATTTAATCAGAAAGAATTAAAGCCATCTAAATATTATTCCGATTACTATTACAAGTATTACAAAAAATAACGCGACGGACGTGACAAACGCAATTAACGCAATAAACACTATGGACGCAACCAACTCAATGAACCCAATAAACCCAATGAAAGGGAAAAACGCAACAACCGCCTTACGTTTTACAATTTTTACCATGCGCTCTGCGCTTTGCGGTTTTCTCCTTACGCCTTGCGCCTTACGGTTTTATTTATGAACGAAACAAACGGATACAAGCCCCCATCATCGATGAATTTAATTTTTGCCTTTGTCGATGGCCTCCTCATTTTCAGTAGCGTCCTTTTGGGGGGAATTCTCAGATTAAGGGGAGGAGAGGGGATCATATATCAGGCAGATTATTTAGTCTGGAAAATAATGCTGATCGTTTTAGTGATGCAAACGGTCATGTATTATTTTGACCTTTATGAATTTAGGAATTTCCGCCAAAGGATGAGAATGGGCATTCTAATATTGGAAACCCTGGGGGTCTCTTCCATCGTTTTGGCGGTCGTTTACTATTTTGCCCCTTTTTTGGCGATCGGCCGGGGATTCTTTACGGTCAGCCTTTTTATAATATTTCTGATGACTTTTACCTGGAGACTTCTTTATTCCTGGATGGCCAATAAAACTATATTCAAAGAGAAAGTTTTGATTATTGGTACGGGGGATTTGGCCCAAAAAATTCAAAAAGAAATCTTACAAAATCACCAGGAAGAAATTGAAATAGTTGGGTTTATCGATGAGAGGAGTGAAAAGGTTGGAGAAAATATCTAACCCGATGATTATAGGGGACTTCAGCCAGATCTTGTCCATTTGCAAAGACGTTCAAGTTGACAGAATCATTGTGGCCTTAGACGAAAGGCGGGGTAAATTGCCTGTTGATCAGCTATTGTGTTGCCGTCTGAAAGGCATCCCTGTGGATGATGGAATAGCTTTTACCGAGCAGCTTGCCGGAAAACTCTCGGTTGAAAAACTCTACCCCAGCTCCCTCATTTTTTCAAACGGTTTTAAGGGTTCTGCAATATTTAAGAAGATTAAAAGATACACCGACATCACATTTTCCACCCTGGGTCTGGCTATTTTTCTTCCGGTGAGCCTGTTAATTGCGATGGCGATCAAATTGGACTCAAAAGGTCCCGTTTTTTACAGACAAGAGAGAGTTGGCGAAGATGGGAAAGTTTTTAAGATTTTCAAATTCCGCTCGATGAAGGTTGACGCAGAGGAAAACGGGCCGGTTTGGGCCATGGTGGATGACCAGCGCATTACCCGGGTTGGCCGAATCATCCGTAATCTGCGGCTTGATGAAATTCCCCAAATGATCAACGTGATTAGAGGAGAAATGGGTTTTGTTGGGCCCCGCCCCGAAAGGCCTTTTTTTGTTGAAAAATTGACGAAGGAAATTCCATTTTATTCCCATCGTCATTCTGTCAAGCCCGGAATTACCGGATGGGCGCAGCTTTATTACCCCTACGGGGCTTCCAAAGAAGACGCCTTGGAAAAATTGAAATATGACCTTTATTATATCAAAAACATGTCGCCGTTTTTAGATCTGACCATTATTTTAGAGACCATTAAGATCGTCCTTTTTGGGAAAGGGGCAAGATAGAAATGGACTTTTGGTACGTCATTCAGACCAAACCCAAAAAGGAAGAGGAGGCGAGTTCCTACCTGGCTTTAAAAGGATTGGAGATCTTTAACCCCCTGCTGGAAACTTTTATCGAGCGGAACGGAAGGATGAATCGGACCTTGAAGCCTCTCTTCCCGAATTATATTTTCGGAAAATTTGACCTTATGGAAAAATACGCCTTAGTCAAATGGGGCAGAGGGGTAAAAAAAATTCTGGGGTTCGAGGGATTTCCCAGCCCCATTGCCGAAGAAGTGGTCTTCCAGATTAAAGATCGAACCGATTCGAATGGCATTGTTAAAAAAAAGAAGGGCTTTGCCCCAAAGGACCCGGTCCGCATTACTTCGGGCCCGCTACGTGACCTGACCGGAATCTTTGAAGAATGGGTTCCCGAGAAAGAACGCGTCCGTATTCTTTTGAATTTAATCGGTTATCAACCACGGATTGATATCCATTATTCCCTGGTTGAAAAAATCAATTGAAATAGACGCAAGTGATGTGGTGATCGAGAAGCATTACTAAAACTCCCGAGCTGAATCTGCAGCATAAGGAAAAATAAAATTACGACGCCGGATCACCTCATTAGTCGAAAACAGAAGAATTTTATATTTGAGAACCATTTCCTCTTTTCCGTTTGGAAGGGGAAAATGCGCCAGGGCGGGAGCCTATTCAGCGAACCGGAGCTCTCCGGCACCGGCCCGAATGGATCATTTTTAAAGAAAATAATAGGCGCGAAGAAGTTCATCCTGATCTCCTTGCTTTTGGGACTCATCGGGAAGATTTATGCGGACACATAAGAGCCTCTTGCAAAAGTATTTTTTGTGGTTCGACAAGCTCACCACGAACGGAAAAACTAAATAATTTCAACCTAAGCCCGTTCACCCTGAGCCTGTCGAAGGGTAAATTACGGACTTTTGCAAGAAGCTCATAATATTGATGATCTCGTAAAAAGTCTGAAAAAGCATTTTTCTGTCATTCCGGCGAAAGCCGTCCGCCTCAGGCGGACAGTATTTTCAAATGCTTATAAATACCCTGGACTCCGGTTTCCACCGGAGTGACGACTTTTTACGAGGCCCTCAAATTTAAGGAGACCTTAGGCCCGGCCCCTTTTTTTTAGCAGCAATTAAAAGCTCCCGATGGCGTTTACGCCGTATTGGGGAATGCGGAACATCCCAATGAGAACGAGTCCTGTATACTTTGTCACCCCGAGAGATCCAGAGTAAAGGGGGACGCCCTTAAATTATTCAAAAGAGGGAGCATTGGGGGGACGTGGTTCATAGCGATCAACTTTTCAGAACTTGGGGATTATGGGGGCATTCATTTAAAAGAGGTCATACAGACAAACAAATATCCGCTGACCATGCTCGAGAGGCCCATCGAATCGGAAAAAAATCGAGCATAGGAGCACAAAACGATTAGTAGAGATTTGTTTTTCAAAATATCCCAGAAGATCCAGAGAATGATTGCTCCAACGCTGAAATATTCTCAATCCATTTATGAAGACACGGGTGTCCAATTAATAATCGAATAAAGTCAATTGGTTGTCTGGCATGGTGATCAGTTTTGTGCATTTTGGTGGTACGAGTGCCGATAAAATGGGCTTTTTCTCGAAAAGTGAGACACTCAAAAT
>VGSF01000125.1 GCA_016875165.1 Deltaproteobacteria bacterium | reverse complement strand
CACCCAGGCCTTTTCTGGGGAGTGATCGCCAGCATGTACCTCGGCAACATCATGCTCCTGGTCATCAACCTGCCTCTGATAGGTATGTGGGTTCGTTTACTCCGTATCCCTTATGCCATTTTTTTTCCTCTGATCCTGATGGTGTGTTTGATCGGCGCCTATGCCTTCAACCGCAGCACAGTCGACGTAGGTCTGATGCTTTTTTTCGGGGTGTTAGGCTACCTGATGCGTAAATTCGAATATGAACCCGCACCTCTGGTTTTAGCTTTCGTCCTAACCCCTATTCTCGATGATGCTTTGAGGCAATCGCTCATCCTCTCCGGAGGAAGTTTCACAATCTTCGTTCTCCGGCCTATCTCCAGCGGGTGCCTGATCATCGCGGTTCTGCTCCTGATCACCTCGGCCTTTCCTTACTTCCGCAAGAAGGGGGCAAAGGGAGCAGCCGAATTAAATGGGTGATTCTGCATGCTTTCTTGGAACCTATAAAACCCTAAACAAAGGAGGTCCCGTGATGCGATTATTAAGCTATTCTAAGATGTCCTTCGTGGCTGGATTCCTATTAGTTTTCCTTGCTCCATTCCCCCCATCGGCTTCATGCCAAACTTACCCGGATAAGCCCATCAATATTTATTGCGGTTTTGCCGCTGGGGCCACAACGGACTTAACTGCCCGGGGGCTGGCCAACGGTCTCGAGAAACTGCTCGGGGTTCCGGTGGTGGTGGAAAACAAGGCGGGGGGCGGAGCCACGGTGGCTGCCGGACTGGTGGCCAGCAAGAAACCGGATGGATACACCTTGGGGGTTGTATCCACCGGGGTGATCTCGGTGCGGCCCCATCTTTTAAAACTGGCCTATGATCCGCTCAAAGATTTTACCTTGATCTGCCAATATGCCCGTTATATTGGCGCAGTGACCGTGCTTAAGGATTCCCCCTTTAAAAATATTGAGGAATTTATCGCCCATGCCAAAGTTAACCCCGGACTTTCTTATGCTTCTCCCGGCATGTACACCCAGCAGCACTTGGCTACGGAGCTCTTCCGCCAATGCAAAGGCCTGGATTTCAAGCATGTTCCCACGAAAGGAGGAGCGGAAGCCAACACCCAGCTTCTGGGCAAACACGTGAATTTTGTGGCCGGGGCCGGGCAGCATATTCAATATGTAAAACAGGGCGTATTCCGGATGCTGGCCGTTTTTAATACTGATAAACGAGACCCGAATTATCCGGATGTGCCTACAATAAAGGAGCTGGGCTGCCAGGATGCCCCAGCTCTGGGGTATATTGTGGTGGGCCCGAAGGGGTTGCCGGAGGCCATCTATAAAAAACTGAGTGAGGCTATAAAAAAGGTGACCGAGGGACCTGATTTTCAGAAGCTCTTAAGCCATCTGGAAATTCCCTACGACTATAAAGACCGGGCCCAGTTGGAGAAAGACGTTTTAGTTGAATACGAGTTTTATAAGACTTTCCTGGAAAAAATGGGAGCGAAGAAGGAGTAGTAAAAATTCTCCCCCCTCTGGAGGGCTCTCCCAGGTTTGAGGAAAGGAGACATCATGAACAAAGAAAGATCTTTACCACAGATTCGCGAGGAAAAAGAAAAGTGGGAGGAAAAAACTCTAAAGCCGGCCCTGGAGCGATTCAAGCTGAAGGAGGCTCCCACCCGGTTTTATACCCCTTTGGATGTCGGCGAAGAATTCGCTTTCCTGGACAAAGTCGGCTTTCCCGGGCAGTATCCCTTTACTGCTGGAACTTTCCCCACTTTTCCATACCAGACCGGGGAGAGGGGTTCTGGTTCCATCGCGCAGGCTCCGGGATTGGTCCGGGCCGGCCGCTATTCGGGCTACGGATCCGCCGAAGACACGAGAGATTACTATCTTCATATGAAACAGTTAGGTCAGCGGGCTGGCCCAAATATCGCCTTCGACTTGCCAACCCAGTGTGGGTATGACTCGGATAACCCCCTGGCCACTGGGGAAGTAGGCCGGGTGGGGGTGGCGGTCGATACCCTTCAGGATATGGAGATCATCTTCGAAGCTTTTTCCGGGGAGAATGACCTTGACCGGACAGCTTCGAATTTTACCATCAATGCTCCAGCGAACATCATTATGGCCATGTACTTAGCTCTGGCGGACAAACGGGGGATTGCCTGGGAGAAACTGCGCGCTTCCCCGCAAAACGACATCCTTAAAGAGTTTATTGCACGTGGCACCTACATCTTTCCCCCTCGGCCATCGATGCGCTTGTTTCGGGATAGTCTGGTATTCTTTACCAAACATCTTCCGAACGTGAACATCACCAGTATGGGCGGTTTCCACCTCCGGGAGGCTGGAGCAACTCGCGAGCAGGATTTAGCCTTCAGTATGGCTATTGGAGCGGCTTATTTGCAGGAAGGAGTCAAGGCTGGCCTTGACGTGGATAACTTTGCCCCCCGCTTTAGTTTCAATGCCTTTGGCGGATCCATGGAATTTTTTAAAGAGATTGCTTTTCACCGTGCCGCCCGGAGAATGTGGGCCAAAATTCTTAAAGAGAAGTTCGGAGCGAAGAATGAACGCTCCATGCTGCTGCGCGTGGCTTCCACTGCCCATTGTGGGCGGGTGAACTGTACCGTGCAACGCCCGCTCAACAATTTAACCCGTTCCATCGCAGGAGGAATTGCCGCCGCTTTAGCCGGTGGTCCGCCCAATTGCAACCCTCCCTTTGATGAACCCATGGGTTTGGGCTGGAGCCTGGAAGCCATTCAGTTAAGCGAGGATGCGGCGCGCATCCTGCAAAACGAAGCTCGCCTGATAGATGTTATGGATCCCCTGGCCGGGTCTTATTACGTGGAATCCCTTACCGACGAGATCGAAAACTCCGCCTGGAGCGAATGGGAGAAGATTCAAGCCATGGGCGGGGCTGTGGCCGCGATTGAAAACGGATATTTGCAAAGGGAGGTCGCCCGCAGCGCGTATGAGCGGCAGAAAAGGCTTGAAGAAGGCAAGGATCTAGTTGTCGGGGTCAATTGTTATACGGGCGAGGGAGAACTTGAAGTGCAAACCACCCGTTTGGTGCCCCATCCGTATGACCCCGAACGCCGCGAGGATGCCGAAAGGAAGCAAATCGAAAGATTGAATGAGTTAAAGAAAAACCGGGACAATAAAAAAGTCTCTCAACTACTAAAAGAACTGAGGAATGAAGCTGTAAAAGAGGAGACCAATTTATTCCCGCAGCTCATCGCCTCTGTAAAAGCCTATGCCACTGTTCAGGAGATATGTGATACTTTGCGGGAAGCCTTTGGAGAATACCAGGCGGCCGCGCTTTAAAAAACAGGGTTCAAGGATTCAAGGGGGAAAAATTAAAAATAAAGTATCAATTTAGCGGTTTGAAAAAGTGGTTTGACCACCTTTGTTGAGGTCCGGGGGTCTGGGTGGAACGCGCCGGAAGCATCGGCCGGGTTTCCGCTTGGCCACGAAGAACCCCGCTCTTTTCCGTCGGAGGAGGCGGGGGGCGTTTTCCCCGCCCCACCCGCGAAGAAACCAGCGCCTTATGATTCCAAGCGGGCCGCCCAGGCCCCCGGACCATGGATTCCCCCTGACCTTACGCCCCACATCTTTTCAAAGGGCTAAAGTGTTACAAAATAAATTTTTTCACAAGAACCCTTGAACCCTGGGAGTCTCGAACTCTTATAATGATTATAGAAAGGAAAAGGAGATAAATCGATTATGACAGCAGACAAAGTAGAAAGCAAAGGGCCTCTTCAAGGCGTCCGTATTATCGACCTGAGCATGATGCTGGCCGGGCCTTCCGGGTCCATGTTGATGGGCGACCTGGGGGCAGAGATCATAAAAGTCGAACCCCTGGACGGGGACGAGACGCGGGTAGGCCCTCCTTATTTTTATGCCGAGAATATGAGCGCCTATTATTGGTCTATCAATCGCAATAAAAAAAGCATCGTGATCAATCTGAAGTCCCCGGAAGGACGGCAGGTCCTTTATGATCTGGTGGCCAAGTCCGACGTGGTCTATGACAACTACCGCCCGGGTGTTTTGGAGCGTCTGCAAATCGATTATGAGACCCTGAAAAAATACAATCCGCAGATTATCTGCTGTTCCATCTCCACCTATGGCTACAACGGTCCTTATCGCGACCGCCCGGGGTATGATCTCATCGTCCAGGCGGTGAGCGGAGGGATGTCCATTACCGGGGAGCCGGGGGGCTCGCCGGTCCGGGCCGGAATCCCCCTCGGGGACCTCGTCGGAGGGCTGCTGGGCGTCCACGGAGTATTGGCCGCTTACATTCACCGGCAGAAAACGGGCCAGGGCCAGCGTCTGGAGGTCTCTCTCCTAGACGGTCAGGTGTATCTATTGACCTATATCGCCCAGTACTATTTCCACTCCGGAAAAATCCCCGGCCCCATCGGAGCGGGCCATCAGTCTCTCGTCGTTTATCAGGCCTTTAAGACCCAGGATATCCAGATCGTCATCGTGGCCCACCAGGACCACCATTTCCAGAGGCTCTGCAAGGCCATCGGGAAACCCGAGTGGGCGGAGGACCTGCGGTTCAACACCCGCACCAAACGGCTGGAGAACAAATCCCAGCTGATTCCCATGATGGAGGCTCATTTGATGACCCGGCCCGGAGACGAGTGGTTGGAAGCCATTCACAAAGCCGGGGTCCCGGCCGGCCCCATCAATACGCTGGATCGGGTTCTGTCGGATCCTCAGGTTCTGAGCCGGGATATGGTCAAGGAGACGGACGGCCCGGGAAAGGAAAAAATCAAAATTCTGGGAAATCCGCTGAAATTTGATAAGACCCCGGTGGATACCTTTACTCGCCCTCCGCAATTAGGTGAGCACACCCGGGAGGTCCTTACTAACATTCTCGGGTACTCGAAGGAAAAGATTGACGCCTTAAAACTGAGAGGAGCCATTAAGCTAATAGAGTAAGCACCAAATACCAAGCACCAAATTACAAATAAATTACAATGGACAAAATTCAAAATTCCAAACAATACGACTTAGAAGGTAGAACATTTCAATTTGCGAAGAATATTGCCCTTTATGTAAAACAGCTGCCCAGAAATATTCATAATTTAGAATATGGGAAACAAGTTATAAGGGCTTCCGGCTCGGTGGAAGCTAACTATATCGAAGCAAATGAAGCCTTGAGCAAGAAAGATTTTTTAATGCGAATAAAATTTGCCGGAAAGAAGCAAAAGAATCAGCTTACTGGCTGGGGTTAATAGTACAAACCAATGACGAAAAATATGGGCAGGAAGGGCAGTAACTTCTAAAGGAAAGCTTAGAATTAAAGAAGATATTTTCCTCTATTCTGATGAAGTCAGAATAGTTTGGGTTATTGGTTCATTGGTGCTTGGAATTTATTTGGGATTTGGAATTTGGAATTTTAACCAAAGAGAGGTCGCGTGATGGAGGTGACAAGAAGGATAGCCGAATTCATCGTCAATGCAAATCTTTTCAACATTCCTCTTGAGGCCAGAGAGATTGGCAAGCGGGTTATCCTTGACTGTCTGGGAGTTGCCCTGGCAGGCTCCCGGGATCCCATGGCCAAAATCATGACCGGTTTTATAAAAGAGCTGGGCGGGCGGCCGAAAGTGAGTGTTTGGGGCAAGAAGTTTAAAACCTCCGGTCCTCTGGCAGCCCTGGCCAATGGCACATTTGGCCACGCCCTGGATTACGACGATATAAACCGCAGCATGCGGGGTCATCCTACAGTCCCAGTGCTGCCGGCCGCTCTGGCCATGGGGGAAGAACTCGGAGCTTCGGGGAGAGAAGTATTAGAGGCTTTCCTCATCGGCGTTGAAGTGGAAACCAAGCTGGGCGCTGGACTCAATCCTCATCTCTTCGAAGGGGGCTGGCATCCCACGGCCATCCTGGGAGCCATGGGAGCGGCAGCCGCCTCTGCCAAGCTCCTCAAACTATCCTTGGAGAAAGTGCGCTTCACCCTGGGCATCGCTGCTTCCCTGGCCTCTGGATTGCGGCAGAACTTCGGGACCATGACCAAGCCTTTGCATGCTGGCCAGGCGGCTAAAAACGGAGTGATTGCCGCCAAATTGGCCCAACGGGGATATACCGCCGACAGCGCAATTATCGAGGCCAAACTCGGGTATGCCCATGCCTTCGCCGGGCTGGGCAAGTACGACTTGAATAAAATCGTTGCCAGATTGGGGCAGCCCTTCGATATCGTTTCTCCAGGAGTGGGGCTCAAGCGCTACCCGAGCTGTGCCCGGACCCATCCGGCCATCGACGCCATGCTGGACACGGTCGTACGCCATGATATTCATCCTGAAGACGTAAAGTCCATCTCCTGTGCCGGAAGCTATACGACCCCCACGATGCTCATCCACTCTCGCCCCCAAACCTCTCTGGAAGGGAAGTTCAGCATGGAGTTCTGCATGGCCCTGGCTCTGCTGGAAAGAAAAGTTGAACTTTCCCAATTCCAGAACAAGAAAGTTCAAGATCCGAAAATCCAGGAAATGATCAAAAGAGTCGCCTTCTCCGTCCGCCCCGACCTGAATACGATTGAGAATTCAGGCAACCCTTCCACCACGGTGAAGATTCTCATGAAGGATGGAAAGGAGTTTACGAAAACCGTGGATGAAGCCAGAGGGACACCGGGAAATCCCCTTTCCCTTGAAGAGGTGAGGGATAAATACCGACAGTGTGTAAAAGGGATCCAATCCGCAAGGGAGAGGGAAAAAACCATAGGGATCGTCGAGGACCTGGAGAACTTGCAAAAGATATCCACTTTAACCGACCTTTTAAGGGGTAAATAAAGTGAGTAAAGCCCGGGTAGAAGCGCTTAGGGAAAGAAGAAAAACGCTGGCGGATACCGAGGAAGCCAAGAAGAAACACATTATTGAGCTTTGCAAAAGTAATGGAAAATTACGGATATTATTAAGCCCCCCTCACCCTCCCCTCTCCCCCGACTACGGGGGAGAGGATAAAGGTGAGGGGGATTGCGGGATAACAATCTTCCTTCCATTATTTATGCAAAAGTCAATAATTCGGGTGACATTATATTTAATTCAGGGACAGGTTTCGCCCAAATGACAGAAAGACGCATTTTTAGACTTTACGAATGCATCAAGTATGATGATCTCGTAAAAAGTCCCATATCCGTCATTGCGAGGAGTCCCGCCAACGGCGGGACGACGCGGCAATCTCATCATTTCAAGCACTTGCAAAGATGAGATCGCCGCGCTTCGCTCGCGATGACACCCTTTTCTGACTTTTTACGAGATCATCAAATATGGTGTCCCCCGAATTAGTCCCCTCCTTTTCTTGACTTCCCCCCGTCTTCCATAACGGTTACCTGGGTAGGTTTCCCACCTACAAGGCTACGCGGCCTTGCCAGTCTGCAACTAATGGGTAACCCCTTTTCACATTGATTTAGCCTTGACAGGTTATTTTAATCTGACTATAGTAGTCATAAATGAAAAATTTAGGGGTGAATATGAAAACAGCAGCCGTATCAGAACTAAAGGCGCGCCTGAGCAAGTACCTGAGTCGAGTCAAATCCGGGGAGGAGGTACTGATCACTGATCGTGGGAATCCGGTCGCTCGGTTATTGCCGATTTCCCGTCCAAGGCCTGTGAGAGAAAACATGGCGAGCATGGAAAAACGGGGGCTGATAAGGCTCGGGTCGGGCAAGTTCCCTAAGGATTTTTGGACCCTGCCTAAGGCTGAAGATTCGGAGGGCTTGGTTTTGCGGGCACTCCTTGAAGAGCGGGAGGGGGGAAGGTGAAATTCTGGGATTCTTCGGCAATCATTCCTCTGTGTCTGAAAGAAACATCCTCTGAGGTTATTAAGAACCTGGCAAAAACAGATGAAGATCTCGTTGTTTGGTGGGGGACGCGGATAGAATGCCTTTCCGCCATGGCGCGCCGACGCCGGGAGGGAGTACTCGCGATCCATGCCGAGCGACATGCCAGGGCAGCGCTAACCGCACTTGCTGGGGAGTGGTCCGAGATACAACCTACTGAAGTTGTACGATATCGGGCGGAGAGACTTCTTATGGTCCACTCTTTAAGGGCGGCAGATGCCCTACAACTCGCGGCTGCCCTCCTCTGGACAGAGGAGGCGACTTCAGGGGCCGAGTTTTTGTGTCTCGACCAAAATTTGCGGGAAGCAGCCTTAAAGGAAGGGTTCACCATTCTTCCATAAATTGGGTTAACTACACAGAAACTCTCTCTCCAAAAGGCTTCACATCTCTAACCCCCTTAAGTTTGACGATCTAGTAAAAAGTCAAAATTAAGATGGTAAAGTAAAAAGCTCTCCCGCGTTTCGCGGGACAAGGCGCGCAATCCCGCTCTGAGCGGGACAGATGGACTTTTTACGAAGCCATCAAATATGGTGTCCCCCGAATTTATGGATTTGTATCAATTTAGCGGTTTGAAAAAATGGCGTTACCGCCTTCGTTTAGGTCCGGGGAGCATCTTCCCCGCCCCATCCCCGGAGAAATCAGCGCCTTATGATTCCAATCCCGCCGTGGCGGGAACGGGCCCCCTGGCCCTGCACGTCCCAGACATTTATGCTCCACCTTTTCAAAGAACTAAAGTGTTACATGAATTTTAATTCCCAACTTTTTCCCTTCCTATAATCTTCCGCCCAGCTTTTCAACTTCTTTAACGATATGCTCCAGATGAAAAGGGCTGGAGCCACAGCAGGCCGAGACGATTCGCGCCCCTTCATGGATCCATTTCCCTACGTGTTCGGCAAATTGTTCAGGTCCGGCAGCGTATTTTTCCCGCCCTTCCACCAACTGGGGCGAGCCGGCGTTGGGTTTGGCAATCAGTGGTTTCTTACAGTGGGCCTTCATGAGGCCGATCACCTCGGCCACCTGTTCGAGGTTGATACGCCCGCAATTGGCCCCGATGACATCCGCTCCTTCTGCTTCCAGGCGCTCCGCTGCCGCCTCCGGACTCACCCCCATCATGGTTCGAAATCCTTTGGCCGCTGGATCAAAAGCCAGGGAGACGATGACCGGCAAGGAGGTCTGAGTTTTTGCCGCCCGGAGAGCAATCACCGCTTCTTCCAGATCATACATGGTGAGAATGTTGATAATCTCCACCCCACTTTCAGCCAAGATCCCGACCTGCTCGGAATAGGCTTCCAGGAGTTCCTCCGGACCCACATCCCCCAAAGGCTTCAGGATTTTCCCGGTGGGGCCGATATTGCCAGCCGCGAATCCATGATCCGGTTGGATATCTTTGATGATGCGGATGACCCCCTGATTTAATTCTTTCAATTTATCGGCCAGGCCGAACTTGGTCAGGGCAATTCGGTTCAGGGAGGAAGTGGCCCCGGCTACGATGTCGCAACCCACCTGAAAATAATCCCGGACTAGCTCCTGATAAACCTCCGGATGCTCAATAATCCACTGGCTGATGCACCCCCCCAAGTCAGCGCCCACCCGGGCCATCATCGTCCCCATCGCCCCGCTCATGACCAGGACCTCGTGATCCACTCGCTTCAAAAACGACTCGCTCATGCCTTCCTCCCGTGCCCCTTTTGCTTTTGCGGCTGAATATACCATAATACGGATGGCCCATTAATTAAATTTTTGGGGTTGACAAATGCCATTAATTATTCTAACTGTCCATATATGGAAAAGTAAATTTCCCCTTCCCCGGCGGGAGGGGGTATTTTTGTTTTTTACGAGATCAACAATCTTAGACTCAACCTGAACTCAGCCAGGTTGGAGGAGTGGACATGTCTCTTATGAAGGATGAAATCGAAAAGCTCAAACAGATTGAAGAGGCTGCCCGGGCCGGGGGAGGCAAGAAGAATATTGATGAACAACACCGCCTGGGCAAACTGACCGCCCGGGAACGGATCGATCATCTGCTGGATCCCGGAACCTTCGTGGAAGTGAACATGCTGGCCCAGCATCAGTGCGCGGATTTCGGGATGGAGAAGAATCGCCCCTGGGGAGACGGGGTAATCACCGGCTACGGAAAAGTAGATGGCCGGGTTGTCTTTTTGTATGCCCAGGATTCCACAGTTATGGGCGGATCGGTTGGGCAGATTCACGGCCAGAAGATTGCCTCCCTGATCCGTATGGCCAGACAAGCCAGTTCTCCGGCAGTGGGATTGATCGACTCGGCAGGGGGAAGAATCCAGGAGGGAAGCGGGGCTTATTCCCTTATCTTCGCGGAGAATGTGGATTCTTCAGGGATCATTCCCCAGATTTCCGCCATCCTGGGAAACTGCGCAGGCGGCGGGGTCTACTCCCCGGCCCTCACGGATTTCATTTTCATGGTGGATAAGACCAGCCAGATGTTCATCACCGGCCCTCTGGTGATTAAAGAGGTCACCGGACAGGAGGTGGAAAGCCAGGAACTGGGAGGAGCCAGGGTTCATTTCCAAACTTCCGGAGTGGCTGATTTTGTAGGCCCGGATGAACTGGTCTGCCTGGCCAGGGTTAAAAAGCTCCTAAGCTTCCTTCCTTCCAGCTTCACTCAAAACCCTCCGGTCATCCAATCGGAGGATGATCCCGAACGGTGCGAAGAAGGCTTGGTGGAAATTCTCCCCGATAGCCCTAAGAAAGTATACGACATGCGCCGCGTAATTTCCTTGATCGTAGACCACAAGGACTTCTTTGAGGTCAAAGCCGGGTTCGCACGAAACATGGTTACCGGGTTTGCCCGAATGAACGGGAAACCCGTGGGGATTGTGGCCAATAATCCCCTCTTCCTGGCTTCGGCCATCGACTGCGATGCGGCCGACAAAGCCGCCCGGTTCATCCGGACCTGCGACTGCTTCAATCTCCCTCTGATATCTCTCGTAGATGTTCCCGGGTATCTTCCCGGCATCAAAGAGGAACATAAAGGAATCATCCGCCATGGAGCCAAGATGCTCTATGCCTGGAAGGAAGCCACCGTACCCAAGGTGACCTGCATCATCCGCAAAGCCTATGGCGGGGCTTTCGCAGCCATGAGCAATAAAGAGATGGGGGCGGATTTGGTCCTGGCCTGGCCGACCACAGAGATTGCCATCATGGGCGCGGAGGGGGCCGTACGGATCCTCTTTCGCAAAGAAATCGATGCGGCTGCGGACAAAGAAAAAGTGCGGGAAGAAAAGATTCAGGAGTACCGGGAAAAATTCATGACTCCTTATTACACCGCCTCGAAAAGACAACTGGATGTTCTGATCCGCCCGCAGGAAACCCGGCCCCAGATCATCAAGGGGTTGGAGATGTTGGAGAACAAGAAGGTGAGCCGGGCGGAAAGAAAGCACGGGAATATACCCCTCTGATGAGGAAATTCGAAATCCGAAGCACAAAATTCGAGACGAATGAGCCTCTTGCAAAAGTATTTTTTTGTGGTTCGACAAGCTCACCACGAACGGAAAAACTAAATAATTTCAACTTAAACCCGTTCACCCTGAGCCTGTCGAAGGGTAAATTACGGACTTTTGCAAGAAGCTCGAATATAAGGCCAAAAACAGGATTTGAAAATTGATGAATTCGTAAAAAGTCTCAAAAGTAGTCCTTGCGAGCGAAGCGCGGCAATCTTGTAGTTGTAAGTACTTGATTCCATGAGATTGCTTCGTCGCCCGCCTGAGGCGGACTCCTCGCAATGACGTGCCAGAGGACTTTTTACGGAGCCATCAAAATTGATGAACTCGTAAAAAGTCCGAAAGCTCCTTTTCCCGTCATTCCGGCCCCGATTTTCATCGGGATAAACTCCAGCCGGAATCCAGTTCTTTCAAATAGGTATAAATTTTCTGGACTCTGGTTTTCACCTGTCTGCCAGGCACAGGCAGGCCGGAGTGACGACTTTTTACGAGATCATCAAAATTAAGGGTCTTCTCCAAATCGTGTGGGTAAAAATAAGCCTAAAAATATCAAATAGCCCTTTATTTATGCGGTTTTTATGACTTGTAAAGGGTGTAAAA
>VGSF01000124.1 GCA_016875165.1 Deltaproteobacteria bacterium | reverse complement strand
AACGCCATCATCGGTAAAGAAGTAGGTATGCAGGTTGCGAATTTTCAATAGAAATTGATTCTCGCCAGCCATAACGATTCCGCTCGCTCAACCTTTGAACCCAAGGGTAAAAGAGTATAAAAAATACCTTACCTTTTTGATTTTGTCAAATAAGGATTGCAGAATTTTTTGCCTCTACGACAGACGGGTCAGCCTTGCTGCCTGCCCTTGATTTTGGGGTTCAGAAAATCATTGAGCCAATCACCTATCAAACTAAGACTCAAAACGGTCAGAAAAATGGCCAACCCCGGAAAAGTTACGGTCCACCAGGCTTGCCGCAGATAGATCCGCGAAGATCCGATCATATAGCCCCAGCTCATGATGTTCGGGTCTCCCAGGCCTAAAAAGCTTAGTCCAGCTTCAAAGAGAATGGCAATACCCACGGCCAAAGAAGCATTGACGATCATGGGCGGTAGGGCATTCGGGAGAATTTCCCGCCAGATGATGCGCGTATTTGTGGCCCCCAGGGCTCTGGAGGCGGCAACAAAATCTCGCTCGCGTAAAGAAAGGAATTCTCCCCGCAGTATGCGGGCGATACCAGGCCAGGCAGACACACTGATAGCCAGAATGATGCTTTCCAGGGAGGGTTTGAAGAGAGCGACCACTACCATGGCTAAAATGAGGGAGGGAAGGACCTGGAAGAATTCGGTCACCCGCATGAGGGCGTCATCGATAAAACCCCCATGGTAGCCTGCCAGGGCTCCAAAAAGGATGCCGATGGTCATCATTACGGCGGCAGCCATGATGCCCACGAAGAAAGAGGTTCTTGCCCCATGGACGATTCCGGCCAGAACGTCCCTTCCTAAATAATCTGTGCCTAAGGGAAAAGCACTCCCCGGCGGGAGAAAGCGTTTGCCCGCCATTTCAAAGGGGTTTACGGGATAAATGAGAGGGCCGAAGAAAGTGGTCAGCAGCACCAGGGAAAAGACGATCAGACCGAAAACCCCGGCCTTATTCTGTAAATATCTGCGCCAGATGAAGGTTGTACCTTTTCCTCGGCTTCGCTTATCTTCTATTTGTGAAGAGATTATTTTCACGACAATTAATAAATCTTGAATTTTGAATCTTGAATCTTATTTTTTGGTTACCGGCGCCGGATTCTTGGATCCAGGACGCCATACAAAACATCCGTGATTAGGTTGACCGCGATGACCAAAACGGAAGAGAAAAACAGAACTCCCATTATAAGGGGGTAATCCCGGCGGAGAATCCCGTCGAACATCAGACGCCCCATTCCCGGCCAGCTGAAAACCGTCTCCACTAAAACCGCGCCCGCCAAAAGGCGCCCGAGCTGCATACCGGCCATGGTCAGAATGGGGAGGATGGCATTTCTCAGGGCGTGTTTAAAAATGACTCTGCGCTCCGGAAGTCCTTTGGCCCGCGCCGTCCGGATATAATCCGAGCCGATCACTTCCAGCATGCTGGCCCTGCTTAGCCGGCTGTAAGGGCCGATCAGAATGAATCCCAATGTCGTGGCGGGCAGCACGAGATGATGGAGCGTATCCATCAGGGTTAGCCAAACATTCGCTCCATACCCGGCAGTCATCATTCCATAGCCGGGGAATAAAGGCAGGTAGAGCGAAAAGGCTAAAATCAGCATGATTCCCAGCCAGAACGAAGGCATGGCAAATCCCAGAAGGGAAAAGACCGTGATAAAGGCGCTGGCCGTGGATGCGGGCCGCTGGGCCACCATCACCCTGGTGAAGACGCCAATGGTTATGGCCATGAACATTGCGGTGAGAACCAAAAGGGCTGTGGCCCAGATCTTCTCCAGAATCAACTCCAGGACCGGTTTCCCCTGGAAGTAGGAGAACCCGAAGTCTCCGGTGAGGAGTTTTTTCCCGTAAATAAAAAGCTGCTCCGAAAGGCTTTTGTCGAGGCCGAACTCTTTGCGGACTGCTTTAAGAGTTTCCTCGGAGGCGCCCCCGGCTTCTCCGATATAAACCATGGCCGGGTCACCCGGGGCGAGGTGGAGAAGGGTAAAATTCAAAAGCACGATTCCGATGATCACAGGAACCGCCTGCAGGATTCGGCGGAGGATGTACCATACGAGGGAATCAGAACTCAAGATAATCCTCTTACTAAACTTCAATTCCCTCCCCCTGCGATGGGGGAGGGGCACGGTGGGGGTGAATTATTGAATTGATCTCCCCCTCACCTTCATCCTCTCCCGCCAGGGGAGAGGATATAATTTTATTTATTTTCTTTTTAATTCTTTGATATTTTGCATTTTGCATTGATCTCTTTACGGTCCGACTTTTCCTTTGCGCCAAAAAACGGTGTCCAGAGGGTTTAACATTCCCCATACATCCATGGGTATCCCGTCGAAATCTTTATTGTAAAGCGTGGGCATTTCGAAATCGATTACCCATATGACGGGAAGCTCATCCATGAGAATTTCCTGCACCCGATTATAGAGCTTTTTCCTCTTTTCAAGGTTCAGCTCAACCCGGGCCTCGGAACATAGCCGATCCACCTCCGGATTACTGTAGCCCATGGTGTTCGTCCAGGGAATCTTTTTAATATTCTTAGAGGTAAATACAGAATCAATGGCGATAACTGGTTCCGCAAAGTCGCCCACGGGAGCCCAGTCGAGTTCGTACTCCCAATTGCTGATTCTACCTACCCAGGTGGCATAGTCTGGAGGGGGCCGAAGAGTCGCCTGAATGCCAACCTTTCTGAGCTGCGTCCTCAAGAATTCACCGCCAGGTTTCCCGCCCGGATAAAAACTAAGAGAAAGGGTAAACCTATTTCCATCCGTTCCTTTCTTGAAACCGGCTTCGTCCAGCATCTGATTGGCCTTGGCTGGGTCATATTCGTATTGGGGGAGATTGGGGTTATGGAACGGGTTGGTATAGCGCAGGGGGCCGGCAGCGGGTCTCGCATAACCAGAAAGAAAGTCGATAAAAAAATTCTTATCGATGCTGTGGGCGATCGCTTTCCTGACTTTAAGGTTATCCAAAGGTGGCTTTCTATGGTTGATCTGAAGAATACCCCGCGTGCCTATGGCCTCATTCCCTTTTGTGGTAATGACCAAATGGGGCATCTTTTCGAGGCGGGGAATATCGGACAAAGGAATCCGGCCCCCCCAGGTGAGGTGAACCGCTCCAGTTTCCAGGGCAATGGTGCGAGAGGCCGCATCGGCAATGAATTCCATGATGATTCGATCCAGATAAGGTCTTCCTTTCCGGAAAAAATCCTGGTAGCGGTCCAGGATGAGATACTGGCCTTTCTTCCACTCCACGAATTTAAAGGGACCTGAACCGATGGGTTTCACATTGGCCGGGTGCCTGCGAATCTCTCCTTCGCTGTAGATATCTTTGGGAAGAATGGGGAAAAAATACGGATGATTGGCGGCAAGGTAAGCAGGAAAGGGATGGGGCAGCTTGAAGATGGCTGTATATGCGTCGGGGGTTTCAACTTTTTCAATTGCGCCGAATATCAGCTCACCCATGGGATGGTTTTTTTTGACCAGTTCCAGGGAGAAGGCAACATCGGCAGAGGTAATGGCTTTGCCGTCATGGAAAGTGGCTCCTTTCTCCAGGTGAAAGGTATAAGTCCGTCCATCGGGAGAAATTTCCCATTTCTTTGCCAGGTAAGGTCTGGGCCTAAAATTTTCGTCGAACTGCAGTAAGCTGGCAAAGATCTGGCACGCCGGAATCACGACCGCAGGGCCACCTACCAGGACTGGATTAAGATGGGGGGGCTCTGCATGCACTATCTTAAGGGTTCCGCCGCGCGGGACCTTTTCGGTCTGGGCCAAAGCTTGGGAATTTATCAAAACCAGGATCGTTAAAAGAATGATGCGTGTTAAAAATATGTTTTTCATCGTACTTCTTGTCTCTATTTTCATGACCATCCCCTCCTTTCAGCAAGATTGTTTGAGGAAAATCCCCCCTACCCCCCTTTGCGAAAGGGGGGCTGGGGGGATTTATAAACAACGGCATAAATTTACTGCTGTTTGTCATTCCGGGCTTGACCCGGAATCCAGTATATTCCTGGATTCCCGTTTTCACGGGAATGACTGATTCATCCATGGGGAGCAGCTTTATTTTCTACACAAAAGGATATTCCTTATTCTTTTCCTTTCCTATAGCCTGGAGAAGCGCGGTTTGATCCGGGAATATGACCGGCCTTTCTTCAGGTAATTTATGAATCAGGGATATGGATTCTGTCGGGCAGGAAGATACACAAAGACCGCAACCGATGCACCGTTCTTTGTTTATGATGGCATGGCCGTTTTGAACCTCGATGGCCTTCACCTGACACCGATCAACACAGATTTCACAGGCCGAACAGGTCTCCTCGTTCACCCGGGCATAATAGTCTGATTTGGCGATCGCCCCCAGGAGGTTATATTTGGTAATAAACCCCAAAGCTTTACAGCAGCATCCGCAGCAATTGCATATGAACATCTTGGCGCCTGAATGATTCGAGGAAAAATGGACTAAGCCTTCTTCCTCGGCCTTCGATAGAATCTGCCTGGCTTCTTCTTTGGAGATTTTTCTGCCCAGCCCATTTTCGATGGCATAATCCGCCATGGGTCCAAAGGCCATGCAGGCCTCCAGGGGCTTTTCACAGCCTTCGCCCATGATCCTCTTCTCTTTCCGGCAGATGCATTCCGCAACCGCGAATTTGGTATGAGAGTTGATGATCTCCGAAACCTTTTCATACGGTTGAATTTCCGCCATTCCCTGGATTTCTTTTTCAACAGGAATGATGCGCACCCCCGGAGTCTTTGATCTTTTCCTTTCCTGGACCATTCCTTCTTCAAAATATCTATCATACAGCTTGATGTTTTTCGGGTTCAAGTTCTTCAATTGGAATTCCCACATTCCCATCACCCAGGGGATCAAGAAATACATAAATGGTTGTTCTGGCGGTTGGAAGCGAAAGATTAGCCCCTTTTTGGACATCCGGTATAGGATTTCGGCGCACTCTTTTTCGTCCCGGCCAGCCCTCTCGGCTATCGTGGAAACGGGCTCTGGTAGGAAAGGCCGCAGGAAAAGCATGATCTCTGCCTCTTCTGGCGTAAAGAGCTGTTTTAGTATTTCCATTTCCACACCGCTTTCGGTTTTGGGAAATCCTTGAGGGAATTTATCCAGCCTCTCCTGCACTTTCTCGTAAATGTTGGCCATGGCTACCTCCTCCTTATGGAAATATCCTACCTTATCAATCATTTAATTCAATTCTATTCTTTTTTCCCCTGCTGGTTAATACTTTTCGAAGAGCTGAGAATCTCCCAGAGTTCATCATAATTGGCAAAAGCTTTCTTCCCCTTTTCTCCAACTTCTTCAACAAATCCAATGAGATGGTGAGGGTTTTTCCGGTCAAAACGATAAATGCGAACGACGTAATTGGCTAAGACAACTTTAGATAGCAAGACGGCCTCCTCATTGGAATACTGGAATAATGGAATGGTGGAATATTGGGTTTCTCATAGATCTCTTTTTAATAGCCTTCTTAAATCCCTCCCCGCCTCCCTTTTCCAAAGGGAGGAGAAGTTTTTCCCCCTTTTTCAAAGGGGGATGAAGGGGGATTTGGTGCCGTTTTTCAAAAGGCTAAAGTGTTACCAATAATCTATTGTTCTTTTATCTTTGGGCAGGTTACGGATTGGATACAGATTCGCTTTTTTTGGGAAAAAACGAATCGGGGAAGCGGTGAAACAAAGAAAGACAGGTAAGATTCGGTAGATCAATCTGACTAAAACCACCAAGAGATTCGAAGGCCCGTGGAGACGCATTTGATCAAAAGAGTGCGGGAATCGAACTGAGACATTAAGGTTGGAGCGGAGGATCAAGACGCGGGGGATTGGTCGATACCTGGAAGATCAGAAATCATCATAATTTGTTTCGGGGGGCTGTTAATCCCGCGGGATTCGATCCCGCTTTCAGCGGGACTGCTCGGGGAGCCAGTTCGACGCGAAAGAGGAAAAAGCAAGTTTGATCTTGCATATTTATGCAGACAATGATATATTTTTATGCATGAGAACCACTATTGAAATCAGTGACGAGCTTTTACGCCAGGCAAAAAGGCGGGCTGCAGACGAAGGGACACCCTTAAGGAAGGTCATTGAGGCGGCTTTGCACTTTTATCTGGGGAAGCGTCCCAAGAACAAAGGATATGAGCTGAAATGGCGTACCGAGAAGGGACGTATGCTTCCCGGAGTTCGCCTTGATGATCGGGATGCCCTTTTTGACTTAATGGAGGGGCGAATTTGATCGCCCTCGACACCAACATTCTCGTGTACGCCCGTCGAGAAGAAACCCCATTTCATCGTCAAGCATACAAACTTCTTAAAGGGATCGCATCAGGTGAAAATCCCTGGGCGCTCCCCTGGCCATGTGTGTATGAATTCTTGCGGGTCGTGACTCACCAACGCGTATTCGACCCTCCTACTCCTCTTGAAGATGCCATTGAAGATCTTGAATTTCTTTTCCAATCACCATCACTCGTCCTTCTGGGTGAGGGACCTGCACACGCTACCCATCTTAGCCGGGTTATACGCGAGGGGCAGGCCTCAGGAAACCTGGCGCATGATGCCCATATCGCCGCACTTGTTATGGAGCACGGAGTCCGTGAGCTGTGGACAATTGACCGTGACTTTACCAGATTTCCGGGCCTCCGTATTCGCAATCCTTTCGTAGAATAATAAGTCAAGGTAAGTGTAAGGGGTCAGGCTTAGGTATTTAGGTATTGTTTCGCCGTCCCTTTATGGGTAATCTGCCGCGGTGGCATGAAAACAAGAGTTCGTATTCCGGGGCACTTTTAATTGGTTGAAAAAGGATCCGGTCGAGGGCTGCACGGAAAATAAGGAAATAACGAAGTCTGACCCCATTTCCTACTTTCCCCATTTCCCTACTTTCTCCTTCCAGGGTTATCGGCTTCCGCATTTCCTCCATTTTTCCTAATTCCTTTTGGATGAAGTGAAATCATTTACAATTGCTATAAAATTGAATTTTTGGTATAAATACTTCAACTTCCGTGGGTGATTAGAGCAAAATCAGATGAGGTTTTGCCCATCACCCTTTTATGGGATGTGATCAAGAACTCTAGCTCTTTCTTCTCATTTCTTTATACATGGAGGGAGAAGATTCGGTAACACTTTTGGAGTGCAAGCAATGCCCCGTATCTTCGATAACATAGACCAATCCCTTCTTCCCGCTCTCCGGGATACACTCGCATTATCCACCCGTTCCGACTTTTGTGTTGGGTACTTCAATCTTCGCGGATGGAAGTCCATTGACGAGTTTATTGAAAAGTGGTCGGGCGGGACTGATCACTGCTGCCGTCTGCTCGTCGGGATGCAGCGGCTTCCCCAGGAAGACCTCCATTTGGCCCTCAGCCTTTTAAAGACAGATGCCGGCATAGACAATCAAACAGCCACCCGCTTAAAGAAGAATTTAGCAGAAGAATTTCGTCAGCAACTTATGTTTGGCGCCCCGACCAACCAGGATGAGATTGGACTCCGCCGCCTTGCTGCTCAGATTCGTTCCAAGAAAGTTATCGTGAAGCTTTTTCTGAGGCATCCTTTGCACGCAAAGCTTTATCTCCTCTTCCGCCCCGATCCCATAACCCCAACGGTCGGTTACCTTGGCAGCAGCAATCTCACCTTCGCCGGGCTTTCGGAACAGGGCGAGCTAAATATTGATGTCCTGGATCAGGATGCCTGTCGTAAGCTGGCCCTATGGTTCGAGGGCCGCTGGAACGACCGATGGTGTCTCGACATCTCAAAAGAACTCGTTGAAATCATCGAGGAAAGCTGGGCGAGAGAAACCATGATCCCGCCCCACCATATTTATCTTAAAATCGCTTACCATCTTTCTCAGGAAGCCCGCACCGGACTGACGGAATTCTGGGTGCCAAGCGACTTCGCCAATAAGCTCTTTGAATTTCAGATGGCCGCTGTCAAGATTGCGGCTCACCACCTCAACAAGCGAGGGGGTATTCTTATTGGCGACGTTGTCGGCCTCGGTAAGACGCTTATGGCCACGGCAGTCGCCCGCATCTTTGAGGACGACTATGATCTTGAAACCTTGATCATTTGCCCCAAGAATCTTGTTCCCATGTGGGAAGATTATCGAATGCAATACCGCCTTCGGGGGAAAGTCCTTTCATTAAGTCGCGTTATTCCCGAATTACCGAAGCTTCGCCGCTATCGAGTCGTCCTGATCGACGAGAGCCACAATTTACGGAACCGTGAAGGAAAGAGATACCGGGCGATCCAGGAATATATCCGGGAGAACGAGAGCAAGGTCGTCCTGTTGACGGCTACTCCCTATAACAAAACGTACATAGACCTTTCGAACCAGCTTCGCCTTTTTGTCCCCGAAGACGTGGATGTCGGCATTCGCCCGGAGAACCTTCTGCGAGAGATCGGAGAGACGGAGTTCATCAAACGCCACCAGTGCGCAATCCGCTCGCTGGCTGCTTTTGAGAAAAGTGAATATGCCGACGACTGGCGGGAACTGATGAGGCTCTATCTCGTCCGTCGAACCCGGAGTTTCATCCAGGATAATTATGCCGAAACGGATCCAAAGAATGGGCGAAAATACTTAACCTTTTCTGACGGCACACGCTCCTACTTTCCCACCCGCGATCCCAGAGCTGTTAAATTCAAGATCAACGACAAAGATCCAAACGACCAGTATGCTCTTCTTTACTCCGATTCCGTCGTTGACAGTATTAACCATCTCAGCCTTCCGAGGTATGGGTTGGGGAATTACATCAAGGAACGTCCCCACGAACCTCCAACCGCTGCCGAAGCCAAGGTTATCGCCGACCTCTCCAGGGCGGGAAAAAGACTCATGGGATTCTGTCGCACTAACTTCTTTAAGCGCCTCGAAAGCAGCGGCCACGCCTTCCTGCTATCCGTGGAGCGGCATATTCTGCGGAACTACGTTTACCTTTACGCAATCGAAAATGACCAAAGCCTTCCCATCGGCACCCAGGATGCCAGCCTGCTGGACGACCGGTTTAACGACGCCGATAGCGAGCTTTTTATCACGGATGATGATGAAGAAGAAGGCGGGGGAATGGAGGGAACTTTCAACCAGCTCCAAACGGAGGAAGATTTCAGGAAGCGCGCAACAGAGGTTTATAAAAGATACTCTGGACCCCTGAAGACACGGTTTCGCTGGCTGAAGGCGGATCGTTTTCTTCCTCAACTCGCACAAGATTTGAAAGCCGATATCAAGATTCTACTCGGCATATTGCGGAAGTGCGGCGCATGGAAGCCGGAACGGGACGAGAAGCTCGCCAGACTCCATGAATTGATCACAAAGAAGCATCCCGGGGAAAAGGTCCTGGTCTTTTCCCAGTTTGCCGATACCGTAATTTATCTAAACAGCCGGCTTGCCTCTCTGGGAGTCAAAAGGATCGCTGCGGCCACAGGCGATACGGATGACCCAACAAAGATAGCCTGGCGATTCAGTCCTGAAAGTAACAATAAACGGGAGGAGATTTTATCCGGAGATGAGCTCTATGTTGTGATTTCGACAGACGTTCTGAGCGAGGGGCAAAATCTCCAGGATGGCTCCATCGTTGTCAATTACGACCTGCCCTGGGCGATTATCCGTCTCATCCAGAGATCCGGACGTGTGGACCGGATCGGGCAGAAAGCCGAAAGGATCCTTTGTTATACATTTCTTCCGGCGGAGGGAGTCGAGCGAATCATTCGCCTGAGAGCAAGAATTCGGCAGCGGCTGCGCGAAAATGCTGAGGTGGTTGGGGCAGACGAGGCCTTCTTTGAGGACGATCACAACGATCAGGCAGTAAGAGACCTCTTTACCGAGAAGGCAGGAATTCTGGATGGAGATGCTGACTCCGAAGTTGACCTGGGTTCCTATGCCTACCAGATATGGAAAAATGCAATTGACCGGGATCCAAGCCTGGAGAAGATTGTTCCGAGCCTTCCGAATGTCGTCTATTCCACGAAACCCCACACGCCTAAAACGGAGCAGCCCGAAGGGGTGCTTGCTTACGTTCGGACTGCCGATGGCAATGATGCATTAGCCTGGTTAGATAGGAACGGCAACCCGGTAACAGAGTCCCAGTTCACCATTCTCAGATGCGCGCAGTGCGACCCGGACACGCCCGCTCTTGCCAGGCAGGAGAACCACCACGATCTGGTTCTGAAAGCGGTGAATCTGATTGCTGCGGAAGAAAAGAGGGTCGGCGGGCAGCTTGGCCGACCGTCAGGGGCTCGCTTCCGAACTTATGAGCGTCTTAAGCGGTATGCCGAAGAGGTCAAGGATACGCTCTTCGATACGCCGCAACTTCACCGCGCCATAGAGGACATCTATAATTGTCCCCTGCGCCAGGTTGCAATCGACATTCTTAACCGGCAGCTTCGAAGCGGCATCGACGATCACGCCCTTGCCCAGCGAGTGATTGAGCTCAGAGAAGATGGCCGATTATGCATTATTCACGAGGAAGAAGAGTCCCAGGAGCCGCGGATCATATGCTCTCTTGGATTAAAGGACTCCGGTCCATAGGCTGCCTTCTTCGTCATGCCGGACTTGATCCGGCATCCAGGGACTTTCATTATGATCCTTAATGTTCCGAGAGTTCGAGACCATCTTAGTAACTTCGAATTGGAAAAGCTTTTTGTCGAGGAGCTCGGATGGGACCGCTACTCGGCTGTTTTTGATATTCCCATCGATGGATACAGCTTCACCCTTCGTGCCGTGGCCCAGAAGAGGGGCGTACAAATTTTTGAATGCAGATCGAACGGCGAAGGGAAGATCCCCGACCACAATTTGCGCCGTAAAATCGAAAGACAAATCACAAAATGTGCCTATGAACACCTGATTATCTTTACCGATTCGGCAAGGACAACCCAGGTCTGGCAATGGGTTGCCCGCACACCCGGCCAGCCAACCGCCTACAGGGAACACTCTTATCACCCTCAGCATCAATCCGGTGAGGCGCTGATTCAAAAGCTCAATGCCATCATGATCCCGCTGGATGAAGAGGAGGCCATAGATCTGACCGGCACCGTCCACAAATTACGGGATGCCTTTGACCGAGACCGTGTCACAAAGAAATTCTACGATCATTTCAAACGCGAACATGCTCGTTTTCTCGAATTTATTCAAGGCATCAGTGATCAGGCCGACAGGCAGTGGTATGCGTCTTTGATGCTCAACCGCCTGATGTTCATCTACTTCATTCAGAAAAAGGGGTTTCTGGACGGAGATCTGAATTACTTGCAGAACCGTCTCAAGGCGGTTCAGGAGCGCAAGGGAAAGGGTAAATTTCTGACCTTTTATCGGTATTTCCTGCTCGTCTTGTTCCATGAGGGGTTTTCGAAGCAGCCCCGGCAAAGAAAGCTGGATGCTGATCTGAAGGAACTCCTCGGCGATGTTCCTTATCTCAACGGCGGTCTTTTTGAGGTTCATGAGCTTGAAGAGAAACACCCCAAGCTGAACATTCCCGACGAGGCCTTCGAGAACCTCTTCGGCTTTTTTGACCAGTACGAATGGACCCTGGACACCCGTCCCCTCCGTAATGACAGGGAAATCAATCCCGATGTCCTTGGTTATATTTTCGAAAAGTATATCAATCAGAAGGAGATGGGGGCCTATTACACCAAGGAAGATATCACCGAATACATAAGCAAGAGCACCATTATTCCTTATCTTTTCGATGCGGCAAAGAAAAAGTGCGCAGTGGCCTTTGAACCCGGGTCTGCAGTGTGGCGGCTCCTTGAGGAAGACCCGGACCGGTATATCTACCCTGCAGTGCGCAAAGGAGTGATCAACGAGCGGGGAGAAATCATCCCGCTTCCCGAGGGGATTGAGAAAGGCATTGAGTCTGTCAGCCAGAGGGGTGGATGGAACCGCACGGCTGATCCGGATTATGCATTGCCAACAGAAACATGGCGGGAGCATGTCTCCCGCCGGCAACGTTGCCTTGAAATACGTGAAAAACTCCGAAATGGCGAGATCCACGCGATTAACGACTTCATCACGTTCAATCTCAACATCCGGCAGTTTGCCGAGGATGTGATTGCCGGAAGTGAAGGGCCGGAGCTGCTCCGGGCCTCTTACGAAGCCATCTCCACTGTTACGGTGCTTGACCCAACCTGCGGATCAGGGGCTTTCCTCTTTGCTGCCCTTAATATATTAGAACCTCTCTACAATGCCTGCCTTGATCGAATGCAGGCTTTCATCGAGGACCTGGAACGGTCCGGGGAGCCTCATTCGCCACGGAAG
>VGSF01000123.1 GCA_016875165.1 Deltaproteobacteria bacterium | reverse complement strand
TCGATTACCCGAACATCCTTTAAGGGTAATTTTGAGTCCGGCGTTTTCTTTAATTGCTCTCTTATAAAATCATTGATCTGAGAAGCGTCCATGAAATCCCTCCCCGTTATTCCTTACTGGTCACTTATTAACCCTACAACGACAGTTACTTATTAAACTATTGATTTTATATCCCTTTTTTAATATTGGTCGATGTTAAATCGAAAGGACGATTTTATTGTGTTTTCGATAAATTAGCCACAGAGCACACAGAGATCACAAAGTTATTAAAACCATGATTAAGAAAAAGGTATCAGTCTAGAGTTTTGAAAAAAAGGCGGCAACCCCTTTGTTTAGGCCCGGGGGCCAGGCCGGAACGCGCCGGAAGCATCGGTTGGGTTTCCCCTTGTCCTTGGAGATAAAAGCCCGTTTCCTCCGGAGGAGGCGGGGAGTATCTTCCCCGCCCCATCAACGGAGAAATCAGCGCCTTATGATTCCAAGCGGGCCGGCCTGGCCCCCGGGACCTGGAATCCCTTGGCCCTGGTGACACACCTTTTTTCAAAGAGCTAAAGTGTTACAGAAAAAAAGGATAAGTGTCAAGCGTCTAAAGTTATTCCGCCGCAGGCGAACTAAAGTTGAAAAAGGAAATTCCTATACAATCAAGTTATTAACACCCCCACCCCAACCCTCCCCCATCCAGGGGGAGGGAATTTTGGATCCCCCAGTATCTCCCCTCCCCTGGCGGGAGGGGGATGGGGGGAGGGGGATAAAAAAGCAAATTCCTATACAATTAAATTACTGTTCATTTTAAATATGCCGGCTCTTCGGCCCTCAACTAATTTAGAGATGGACTTTAAAAAATAAAGCCGATGCCCAGGACACCCAAAATGGTGCCGGCAACTATCCTTGCCGTCGCTCTTTCTTTAAGAAAGATGAGTGAAAAAGGAAGGCCAAAAAGTGGCGCACAGCAGGTCAGCACCGTTGCTTTGGCAGCCCCGGCATAGCGGAGCGCTTGGAGGAAGAGTAGCCCTCCTAAACCAAAGCCTAAAATTCCTGTTATTGCCCCCAGGGCCACACCGCGAATGGGCAGGTTTGTGAATTGAGGGGGTGTTTTCTGTAGCAAGATAACAACGATTAGGGCAAAAGAAGCAACGGGCAGGCGAATCCCACTGGCCAGGATAACGCTCATTTCCTGGAGGCCCAATTTAAGAAGAGATATGGAAATGGCCCAGAGCAAGGAGGCTAAAAATATCAGGCCAATCCCCAACCCCCTTTTTTCGGAAGTGGAGACAGTGAGGGGGATGCGGCTTCTCCCTCCAGGTACGGCGATTAGATAAATTCCCAGCAAAATTAGAGCTGTGCCAAAAGATAAATACCAGGTGATCGTCTCCCCCAAAAAAAGAGCGGCAGCTCCCAAGGTAAAAACCGGCATGGCTGACTGGGCAATGGGGAAAGCGACCGTAACATTGATCAGCTTGAGCCCTCTGATGTACATGGTATCTCCAAGCGAAATTCCGATCAGAGCGGAGATAATCAGGTATATCAAGGAATCTCCGGGAGCTTGCCATAGGGCATGAATCCCCGGGGAAAAGGGGATGATCGCCCAGAAAAAAATGGAGGCGGCCAGGCAGCGCAGGAAGTTTAAGGTCATGGGCTCGAATTTTCCGGCTATTGATTTGGTTAGCGTGCTGCTCAGGGCCCAACAGAGCGCACACCCCAAGGCGCTGATTTCGCCGATCAAAGGATCACCTTTTTTATTCAGGTCTTTTTCTTGATCATGCTGGCAAAAGAGGGAGAATAAGTCAAGGAAAAGGAAGGCAGAGGATTTTTTATTGACAAATTTGGCGCCTCTGCAACAATAACCGCCAGATACTGGAATAAAAGACATCTTGGGCCATGGTAGTCGCCAAGTTCCATTTTCCTTTAGTAAAAAATTTGTGATCATCCGATAATGGGAGCTTATTGTTGAAACACCTTGTATGTCCTTGGCCCCTTGCCTATCTTTTCGACAATCCCCTCCGCCGTTTGTTGCATAACCCCGAGAAGATTCTCGGGGCCTATGTACATCCTGGCATGACTGTCCTCGATGTTGGGTGTGGTATGGGTTTCTTTTCCCTTGCCCTGGCCCGCTTAGTGGGCAAAGAGGGGGTTGTAATCTCCGTTGATCTTCAGCAGGAGATGTTGCAGGTCCTCAAAAAACGGGCCATCCGGGCCGGGGTGGCCGATCGCCTCCAGACCCACCAGTCTTCTCCGGAGGATCTCGGCCTAACGGCCCGGGTTGATTTTATCCTGGCCTTCTGGATGGTCCACGAAGTTCCTGATCGCGCCAAACTGTTCCGGCAGCTTAAGCCTCTTTTGCCCAAACCCGGTCATCTTCTTATTGCCGAACCGAAGATCCATGTATCTGCCGAAGATTTTCAGGAAACTCTGGATTTAGCTGCCGATGAGGGGTGGTGTCAGGTTGGCAGTGTTCGGGTTCGCTTCAGCAGGGCAGCGGTTTTGCGGGTTTCTCCTTATAGCCTGTGAGCACCAGTAAAGAGGCCGGCGGACTGGTTAAATCTTCGAAATGTCTGGTGGTCCCAACGGGAATCGAACCCGTGTTTTCGGCGTGAGAGGCCGACGTCCTGGGCCGCTAGACGATGGGACCGACTGAAAGGTTTCCTGCCGACTTTCTTAAATTTATTATAGATTTTCTTCACAGTCAAGTTTAAATTAAAATTAGCCACAGAGGGCGCAGAGATCACAGAGTTTTAAATCCATGATTAAGAAAAAGTAAAGAATATATCAAATGTCTAAAGTGATCCCGCTGCAGACTGCACTAAAGTTGAAAAAAGGGTAACAATTTAGCGATTTGAAAAAATGGTACAAAAGCCTTTGTTGAGGGCCGGGGGTTAGAGCGGAACGCGCCGGAAGCATCGGTTGGGGTTCCGCCTGGCCACGAAGACAGAAGATCTTTTCCTCCGGAGGAGGCGGGGGTTCTTGCCCGCCCCATATGCGGAGATATAAGCGCCTTATGATTCCAAGCGTTCCGCTCTGGCCCCCGGCCCCTGGAATCCCTTGGCCTTTACAACACACCTTTTTTCAAAGACCTAAAGTGTTACAAAAAAGGAATTTCCTCTACAATTAAAGTAGGCAGATCCAAGAGGGATCAAGGATTCAATGGTCCCGGAGGGAAAAGGGGGAGAGCATGGAATACCGAACGATAATATTCAAAAAAGAAGATGGGGTTGGAACTATTATTTTAAACCGCCCCAGAGCTTTAAACGCCCTCACCGCCGAAATGATCGATGAAATCCATGATGCTACGAAAAAATCCGCAGAAGACCAGGAAGTCAAAGTCTTAATCCTTACCGGGGCGGGGCGGGCTTTTTGTTTCGGCGCCGACATTTCCGAGTTCAGTCAGGCCAAGGATAACCCTTCGCAGCATTCTGCCCTTGCTCTTCTGGCTAAATCTCAGGAAATCATCCGCACGCTGGTGAATATGCCCAAGCCGACGATAGCCGCTCTCAATGGGTTTGCCACAGGCTTAGGCCTTGATCTGGCTCTGGCTTGTGATCTGAGAATTGCCGCCGAACGGGCCAAACTCGGGGAAGCATTTGTATCCATGGGCTTGGTGCCGGATGGGGGAGGTACTTTTACCCTGCCCCGCATAGTGGGACTGGCCAGGGCTGCGGAACTGATTTTTTCCGGAGAAGCCCTCAGCGCTTCCGAGGCCCTGCGCATCGGCCTGGTCAATCGTATTGTCCCCGCTCAAGAGCTGGAAAAAACCGTTAAGGATCTGGCGGATAAACTTGCCCAAGGGCCTTCCTTAGC
This sequence comes from Deltaproteobacteria bacterium, assembly GCA_016875165.1. Lineage (GTDB taxonomy): Bacteria > Desulfobacterota > SM23-61 > SM23-61 > SM23-61 > JAHJQK01. The sequence continues at coordinate 8,663 of VGSF01000123.1, read as the reverse complement.
TATCGGCCTGGCCAAGCAAGCTCTCTGGAAAAACCTTCGGGGAGATCTTGCGGCCGCCTTGGAACTGGAAGCAGAGAGCCAGAAAATCTGCCTGGAAAGCGAAGATCACCGGGAAGCTGTCCAGGCTTTCCTGGAAAAACGCCACCCGGCTTTTCGAGGAAAATGAGAACTTACTAATGAGTCCATAATTGATGGCTTCGTAAAAAGTCGTCACTCCGGCCTGCCTGTGCCTGGCAGACAGGTGAAAACCGGAGTCCAGTGGTTTGATAGCTCCATGAAATAACTGGATTCCGGCTTTCGCCGGAATGACGGGGAAAGGGGCTTTCGGACTTTTTACGAGCTCATCATAATTGAGAAGGCATCTTCTGAAAATCTCCCCTAACCCCTCTTTGCCAAAGAGGGGAATTCCTCCCTTTTGTAAAGGGAGGGAGGAGGGATTTGGTTTTCAGTGTCCATACAATTATGGACTGATTAATAAGAGTTGATGAGGGGTAAGGTGTTTGCCCACTTACATGCCGAAAGGATTAAAGGTGCTTCAGGGATTGAATTTTCCACCCAAACCGCGTCAAGGGAAGAACCACGGAGCGAAGGTAGTAAGCCAGCTTGGGGAAATAGGCGATTTTTAGCAGGTTCTGGTATAACTCTAAAAATTCTTCGGTTTGAAAGCGGACGATCCTCCCCTCTTGGGGAAAACCCCAGGGATTCATCCGCCGGGCTTCGGTTTCCTGGTTAAATATCACCTGACAGTCAAAGGGCGGCTTCATGAAAAAGAGAGGCCTTTTCTCTGGATGTGATACCTCCTTTACCTTTTCTATCAACCCCTGGCGCTTCCGGCGAATGTATTCCTGACGTTTTCTCTCGTCTTTATAAATTTCAGGGTCTTTGGCGATTTCATAGGCGACCAGCCAGTCCATCTTTTCTAATACTTCCTGGCAGGCAGCCGGGCATCCGGAGAAAAAACAGACGGGCACATTGAAAGAGGAAAGAACCGTGGCGAAAAGCTCTGCCTCGCCTAATCTTTTACCGTTGACCACAATCTCAGCAATCCGGCTGGTGAGGGTGTGGGAGAGAAAACCGCTCCCGTTCCCGCCGGCGGCGTGAAGTCCGACGAAAAGGGCAAAATCCGCGCCGTACAGCTTCCCGTAGCCAATGGCCGGCCCGGCATAATACCCGGAGACTAACCTAACCCGTCTGTCCAGGTACTTGGGGATCAGGTTGTACCCTGTGCGGTGGAAATCTTTAACGACAACCCCCCTGACCCCTTTCTCGAATAGAACATCAGCAACCGCGTTAATGTCCCTGGTCAACTCTACCCGCGCCTCCTGCCACTCCGGGGTGCCGAGGAGCGTATGGGCTTTTGTCCAGGCGCCGGTCGAGCCTTCCAGGTCGGCGACGACGTAGGCGATTTCCCCTTTCATGCATCTCTGGCTTCGAGAACGCGCTGGCTCACTTCGGCTACGATGCACCAGATTCCGTCCAGGGAAAAGTGCTTCTGAATGGTGGCGTCGAACATGACCGCCACCTGCGCCGGAAACTCATCGTCCCCTTTCCAGAGAACATAAGCCAGGGGGACTTTCGGGAAAACCGTAAGGGCGAAGGCCTTATCACCGAAAAATAGCTCGATCCCGCCCAGGCGGGCTCCGGCGCGAGCGAAAGCCGCGGGATCCTTGCCGAAGGCGGTCTGTATTTCCTCTGTTCGAAGGGCGTGAGGGCCGCGGAAAAAGGTGGTTCCCCCTTTGAGATCCTTCTCGCTGATCCAATTTCCTGTGGCATCTACCTTCTGGGCATTCAGTAAATAGAGGAGGGCCATCAGGTAGAAATAATCCCGCAATTTTTCTTCCTCACAAAAATCCCCGCGCATACAGAAAATCTTTTGCTCTCCGGGAATGATTAAATATTTCTGGTTGAGGATGGGCAGGAAGTATCCCCTCCGCTCCAGGCTGTATGTGGCCCCGGTTCTTTGACAAACCTCATTAGGATCCTCCTTGGCCAGTTTCTCCCAGTATAGCGCATGCGTTGCCCTTTCATCTTTTTGATTGTCGCTCATCCTGCCCCTCCCCGAAGATAATCGTGCCTTGGCGAATGGTTAGTTGTATTTTTTGTGCCCTTGGAACTCTCTTTCCATGATACCCAATGATCCGTTGAATGACAATTTTTTTCCGCTATTCGGGTGTGCGACAAATTTATGAGTAGATTATCACGCCGCCACCGCCCGATGCTCCCAAAAATCTTCCCAACGGTTGCTCATAATACTGCAGCGCAGGGCGATAATACTATTCGCCCCCCTGACTGTCCAATGCATACCCGACTGTTTCAGGCGCTGCCCAACGACGGTTCGGTACCCTGCCTTAAAGGCGCCAGAGCCTTCAAAGAGACCTCTCTTCCTGAAATCCGCAGACCGCATCCGTCCCTTGTTCTTCTCAAAATAACCGATCTCCCGCTCACATATCTCTTTATCGTATCCCGGTAGGGATGAGCAACATTTGATGGCATCAATAACCTCTTCCGGCCTGCCATCATCCAGTTCCTTGCGGCGTTCCTCTGTCCACTGATACAGTTTGTCTTTATTCTGCCCGAAGCATGCTTTGGCGACGTTCCAGTAATGTTCCCGCGCATGAAAGAGATCAACAATTTGGGTAGCTCCATAAAATTGTTCATCCGCAATATTCCATATCCAGGGGGCGCCGTCCCCGATCACACAAACCTCCTTCGCCCATTGTTATTTCCTGAAGCTTCTATCCGGTAGAAAGGAACGCCGCTGCCATACTTCAGCATGGCAATCATGGCCCCGGCGGTTTCGTCATACTTGTCGGAACCGACGTTGTTCGGGGGCTTAGCCGTAAAGACCTCGCCGCAGAGGTTGCAGCGCAGCTTCTCCATCTCATAACATCTAAGATACAGTAAATGTGAAAACCTGCTGCCCCCTGCATATATCATGAACGTGTATGACAATATCTTGCTGTAGATGCTTATACGATTTGGCGATCTCTCCTTTACCGGAATCGCTTCCTCAAAAACTTCCCTCAATTTGATCTTTTCAAAAAATGCCGCCAATGGACCGATGCGCCTCATCGGAAATCAAAAGGTCGAAGTCCGTGGGCGAGAAGAGCCGCCGATACTTGTTGTTGAATTGCAGACTTTGAACGGCGGAAACAACAATCTCCGCCTTGCGCCAGTCGTCGCGATTCTCTTTGTAGATTACCGTGCGGAAGTCGTTCTTGAGAAGCCGGACAAAAGCTTTCCAGGCCTGGTCCTCCAGTTCGAGCCGGTCCACAAGGAATAAAACTCGCTTGGCGTTGCCTGTTCGCATGAAGAGTTTGATCACGGCAGCGGCAGTCAGCGTTTTGCCGGTGCCGGTCTCACCGTCAAAGAAGCGCCAGCCAGACCTCCGGAGAAGGGCGTTGATCAGAATCCTTGCTCTGGCTTCCTTGGGCATTCTCGGTTCTTTTCAGCCCGAAAGAATAAAATTAAGGTATCAATTTAGCATTTTGAAAAGGCATTCCCGGAAATCCCTCCCGGCCTCCCCTGCCTACCACAGGCAGGCTTTTCCAAAGGGAGGAGAGTTTTTCTCAATGCCTTCGATAAAAGATTCCACTTTTTCCCCCTTTGGAATAGGGGGATGAAGGGGGATTTGACCACTTTTCAAAAGGCTAAGGTGTTACAAATTAAGAAGGTTGGCGGCGTCAGTAAAAAGATGTAAATAATTCCCTCTGCCACTAAACCCTGACCCTTATATTAATTCCAGTCCCAGGTATTGATCGATGATCCTCACGAACATCTCCACGCCAAAGGGCAGCACGTCCTCGTCGATGTTAAAAAGGGAGCTATGAAAAGAATGGATGATCCCTTTTTTCTCATTGCGACACCCCAGCCTGAAAAAGGAACCGGGAACTTTCTCAAGATAATAAGCAAAATCCTCCCCTCCCATGGAAGGTCTTATGAATTCCACATTATCCTGGCCGATCCCTCGGGCACAGGCCGAGGCTACCAGGCGGGACATTTCAGGGTCATTGACCAGGGCCGGGTACCCGTATTCAAATTCGCATCGACAATCCATCCCAAAGGAGCGAGCCACTCCCTGGGTCAGTTGTTCAAGCCTGGATTTCAACAACTCTCTAACCTGAGGAGTAAGGGATCGCACCGTCCCCAAAAGACTGACTTCATCGGGGATGATATTGAAAGCGGTTCCTCCATTCACTTTCCCGATCGTTATCACTGCGCTGTCCAGGGGATTAATATCCCGGCTGACAATGGAATGAATTTGGGTAATTAAATGGCCAGCAGCAAAAATGGGATCTTTGGCAAGATGGGGGTAGGCTCCGTGCCCGCCCTTCCCGATGATTTTGATGATGAACCGGTCTGTGGCCGCCAGTCCTTCACGCTCATGGATTCCTACTTTCCCAATGGGCAAGTCCGGAAAGACGTGGGCCCCGAAAATAGCGTTAACTTTTGGGTTCTCCAGGACTCCCTCCTCCACCATCACTCTGGCACCTGCACCGCCCTCCTCGGCTGGCTGGAAGATCCATTTGATATTTCCCTTAACCTGCTCCCGGATCGCCGAAAATAATTTGGCCACGCCTAAAAGAATGGTCACATGCGCATCATGGCCGCAAGCATGCATCTTTCCTTTGACCTTGGAGGCATACGGAACCTGGTTGGCCTCTTCAAGGGGCAGCGCATCCATATCAGCCCGGATGGCCACCGTTTTCCCTTCCTTGTCCCCGCGTAGAACACCGACTACTCCGGTCTTGGCCCATCCTGTTTTCACCTCCAGGCCGAATTTTTCCAACCATATGGAAACCAACCTGGAGGTCTCTACCTCTTCAAACATTAGTTCCGGGTGCATGTGAATCGTTCGGCGAATTTCCACCAGCCAGTCTTTCATGCCGGCAATGCTATCTTTTAAAGCGGCATTCATATAAACTTCCTCCTGTTTTGATTAATGAGCTCGTAAAAAGTTAAAATTTCGTAACAGTTTAGCCATTTGAAAAGCTGTCAAATCACCCTTCATCCCCCTGAAGCTGTGGAAAAATTCAATTTTCGGAAATTAGGGGGTTGAAATCATTGACAAATCTTTCGACATAATCCTCTTTTCTTCGATTTTTTCACAGCTTCCCTTTTTCAAAGGGGGAAAAGGCTGAATCTTTTATCGAATTCCAATAAAAAACCTCTCTTCCCTTTGCCAAAGCCTGCCTGCGGTAGGCAGGGGAGGTCGGGAGGGATTTCTGGTCCGCCTGAGGCGGACTGGTTTCGCAGGAGTGACGGCTTTTTCCATTTTTTACGAGATCATCTTGATTGATAATCTCGTAAAAAGTCGTCACTCCGGTGAAAACCGGAGTTAAGAAAACTTATAACTATTTGAAAAAACTGGATTCCGGCTTTCGCCGGAATGACAGAAAGAGGCATTTTCAGGCTTTTTACGAATCCATCTTGATTAATTCCTGCCCTATTTCTAAAATCGCCGGGCCTAACTGTTATTAGAATCAGCCCCCAATCTTTAATTCTTATCATATATACCAGATGAAGACAATTTTAGGGATTTTTTTCATAAAAAACCCTTTCAAAACCATTTTCCGCAGAGATCATGGGAGAAAAGATTTTGCATGGCCAACCCGCTTAAAGAAAGCAAAGCTAATGGACGATAAGGTGGTCAAAATCTTGGGTTATCTTGCCAAAACCATGCTGAAAAAAATAAAAATCGAGGAATTGCATGAGGGGATGATGATCGTGGACTTAGGCCGCTCCTGGACGAATCATCCCTTCCTGGGCAATCAAAAAAGGATTACTTCACCCAAACAGATCCAGAAACTCAAAGATTATGGAATTCAGGAAGTAATTATCGATGCCGGAGGGGAAATAGACACTGCCCCGGGTCTATCTGAAAAAGATCAAAATCATGCCTCCAGGGAAGATATTGCCGTAAGCATCGAAAGCAAGTGGCCCTCATTACAACCCTCCCCCGGGGAACCATTGGTTAAAGAAATTTCCTTCGCACAGGAACTCCAAGTTGCCCGCGAAGTCCAGCGGGAAGCCCACAGCATTGTCCGGAATTACATGCAGGATATTCGGGCGGGGAAAAACATTGAGAGCAAAAAAGTCAAGCTGGTGGTCAACCAGATGATTGATAGCATCTTTCGCAATCGGGATGCCCTCACCAGCATAACCCGTATAAAGGGATACGACGAATACACCTTTGTCCACTCTATCAATGTTTGTATCCTCTGTCTAACTCTGGGACGCCACCTGAATTTCAGCCGTGAAGAGCTGCAGCAGATGGGTATCGGGGCGCTTCTTCATGACGTCGGCAAAATGAAAGTTCCCGCCCATATTCTCAACAAGCCCGGAAAGGTGACTGAAGAAGAATTTGCCGAGATCAAAAAACATACTCTAAACACCCTGGAGGTACTGGGGAAAGCCGGGGAGATTCCGGATGCTTCCAAGCAGATCGCGCTCCAGCACCATGAACGGTACAACGGGAAAGGGTATCCCTACGGCTTGGTTGGAGATCAAATCAGCCAGTTTGGTCAAATTGCGGCCATCGTTGACGTCTACGACGCCATTACCTCCGATCGGTGCTATAAGGCAGGAATACCGCCCCACATGGGCATCAAGAAGATTTACGAGTGGGCCAAGAGCGACTTCAACCAGGTCCTGGTCGAGAAGTTCATCCAGTCCATAGGGATTTATCCAATAGGAACCCTGGTGCAGTTGGATACGGATGAAGTGGGCTTGGTTTACTCGATTAACCATGAAAAACTTCTCCGGCCTAAGGTTCTGCTTATTTATAAGGACTTGAAGAAACCTTACTCCAGCCCGGTACTGGTGGATCTGATGGAAGAATCAAAGGAGAGCCTGTATTTCAAACGTTCCATCATTAAGCCCCTCGATCCTCTTAAGTGGAATATTGACGTAGATCAGTATCTCAAAGAGGCAATCTCCCTGTAAGAGTTTTACCCTTCTCGCCAAATAATCTGGCATAGATGTTTCCGATTTCATTTGAATTAGCCACAGAGGACGCAGAGATCACAGGGTTTTTAAAACCAGGATTAAGAAAAATGTATCAGTTTAGAGTTTTGGAAAAAAGGCGGCAACGCCTCTGTTTAGGCCCGGGGGCCAGGCCGGAACGCGCCGGAAGCATCGGTTGGGTTTCCCCTTGTCCTTGAGGATAAAAGCCCGTTTCCTCCGGAGGAGGCGGGGGGTATCTTCCCCACTCTATCCACGAAGAAATCAGCGCCTTATGATTCAAAGCGGTCCGGTCTGGCCCCCGGGCCCTGAAACCCCTTGGCCCTGGTGATACACCTTTTTTCAAAGAGCTAAAGTGTTACAAAAAAATAAAGAATTAGGAATTAAGGATAAGTATCAAGTGTCTAAAGTGATCCGCCGGCGGCGGAATAAAATAGAAAAAGGAAATTCCTATACAATTTTATGCGACGCTACATTAGATGGTTCAATCCTTTAACCTCGGGTTCCAGGATCCAAGGTTTCGAGTTTCTTCTTTTCAGGTATTTCCCTTGAACCCTGGACCCCTTGAATCCTTGAACCCTTTTGTCCTTAAAGCAGGGCTCGCACCGCATTCAGGATCCGCTCATAATCAGGCTCCTGAACGATTTCCGGCACCAGCTCCACATACCGAATAACGTCCTTTTCATCAACAATGAAAACCGCCCTGGCCAGAAGCTTGAGCTCCTTGACCAGCATTCCGTAGGCCAGACCAAAAGAATGGTCCTGATAATCCGAGAACGTCTTCAGTTTCTCCACGCCGGCAGCCGCGCACCAGCGTGCCTGGGCAAAGGGTAAATCCACGCTGATGGTTAGAATCACAACGTTATCCGCTAATTTCCCGGCCTCTTCGTTGAACCTGCGGGTTTCCATGTTGCAAACCGGGGTATCCAGGGATGGTACGGCAGTGATGACTTTGATTTTGCCTTTATAGGATTGTATGTTTGCCGGTTGCATGGAGTTGTCCACCACCCTAAAATCAGGGGCCTTATCTCCTACCTTTACTTCCTCACCCAGCAGGGTCAGGGGATTGCCTTTGAAGGTCACCAGTCCGGGCCGCTCCTTCTCCTTTGGGCCTATCTTGGCCAAAAATTCTTTGACCTTACCTTCCAGCTCGAAAATTTTGTTTTCGGCAATTTTCCTGAACGCTTCGAATTCCCTAACCTTCCCGGCGAGGGCTTTGCTATGGGTTTCTGCTTCTTCTTTAAATTTTTTTGCTTCTCCTTCTGCTTTGTTTTTAAGCTCGAGGAGCGCTTTCCCTTTGACTTCCATCTCCCTCCTTAACTTTTCGACTTCGGCTTCAGCCTGGTTTTTGAAGTCGCTAAGGCTCTCTTTGGTTCTTTGCAGTAGGCTTTTTTGGGTTTCAGCAAGATTTTTTTCTTTTTGGGCCAGTTCTTCCTTGAGTTTTTTGATCAGAGCATCTTTCCTGGCCGTTAGTTTTTCCACTTTTTCTCCGGCCATTGTTTTGGTTTTTACCAGGAGGCTTTTCCCTTTTTGGGCAATTCCCTTTTTCAGGCTGGAGGCCTTCGGGGCGGCCTTTTTAGCGGCCGTCTTCACCTTCTTTTCCATTTTCTCTGCCGCTCTTTTTACTCCCTTTGCCGTTACCATCCTTGCGCCCTCCTTTCCTGTTAAATCTGCACTCCTAACTTTCCTTAAGACCTTGC
>VGSF01000122.1 GCA_016875165.1 Deltaproteobacteria bacterium | reverse complement strand
CCAGGAAATCATCCCGGTCTCCTCGGTCCCGGAAGATCTTGCTCCCTTCAATTCCCCGGCCGATCACGTGATGTAACGTCCCAGGCGCATCCAGTCTCGACTGTCTTGGCATGACCCAAAATTATACTCTCCCAAGTCCCTTGTCAATAATAATTTGCATTTGAACCAACGTCCCCTTTTCTTACCCTCGCCAAAGCGGGGGCGGGAATGACGAAAATGGAAAAAAAGGGACTTTTTACAAGCCCATCATTTCTGTAATTCGGGGAGGATTTTTTCGTAATAATCCAGCGACTCTGGATTTTTTAAGGCATCTCTGTTCGTCACCGGTCTGCCATTGACAATGTTCGTAACTGAACTTTCCACCTTCTTCATATTCAAGGTATAGGGTATGTCCGGAGTTTCCGTGATGATGGCCGGAACATGCCGGGGAGAGGCTTTCTCCCGGAGAGCTTTTTTGATTTTATTTGTTAACTCTTCAGTTAACTGGTTCCCAGGCCGAAGCTGCACAAAAAGGATGACCCGTTGATCCCCTTTCCAGTTCTGCCCGATGACCAGGCTATCGGCTACCTCGCCCAACCGCTCCACCACGTTGTAGATTTCGGCTGTCCCGATGCGCACTCCGGAGGGGTTTAAAACCGAGTCGGAGCGGCCATAAAAAGTAATGCCCCCTGTATCTTTGTGCATAACGACATAGTCGCCATGGCGCCAAACATTGGGATAGAATTCGAAGTAGGCGCTCTTATATTTTTCTCCGTTCGGATCATTCCAGAAATAAAGGGGCATGGAAGGGGCAGGGGCTTCGCAAACCAGCTCTCCCTGCTGATCGAAGACCGGGTTTCTTTTGTCGTCATAAGCCTTTATTTTCATGGCCAGGGCCGGCCCTTGCAGCTCCCCGGCGTAAACCGGGTTGATGGGGCTGCCGCCGGCAAAGCAACCGTTAATGTCCGTGCCTCCGGAGATGGAGTTAAAATGCAGGTCTTTTTTAATCTCCTGGTAAACATACTCGAACCCCTCGGCAGAGAGGGGGGAGCCTGTCTGGGATATAGCTCTCAAAGAAGACAAATCATAATCCCTTCCCGGCTTGACCTTCTCGCTGCGCAGATAATTGATAAAAGCGGCGCTGGTGCCGAAAATGGTAATCTTCTCATCCTGGGCTAACTTCCACATGGCCCCGGCATCCGGCGAAGTGGGGTTTCCCTCATAGAGCACGATCGAGGCCCCGACTCCCAGAGAGCTCAACAACCAGTTCCACATCATCCAGCTGCAGGTGGTAATGTACATGATCGTATCTTCCCGCTTCAAATCCGTGTGCAGGATGAGCTCTTTTAAATGATTGAGCAGAATTCCTCCGGCACCCTGCACCATGCACTTGGGCTTACCGGTTGTTCCGGAAGAAAACATGATATACACCGGATGATCAAAGGGCAACTGCTCAAATTGCAGGGGAGGTTCCTTCTCTTTGGCCAGGAAATCTTCAAAGAGGACGGATTGAGGGATGTTGCCGAGGTCAATTTTCTGTTCCGTATAAGGAACCACTACAACTTTCTTCAGAGAGGGAATTCCTCTAACAATTTCCGCGGCATTGGTAAGAGAGTTAAATGCTTTTCCCTTGTAGATATAGCCGTTGGCTGTAAATAAAACTTTCGGCTCAACTTGCCCCAAACGATCCAGGGCCGCCTGGGAACCCAGGTCAGTGGCGCAGGAAGACCAGATGGCCCCAATACTGGCGGCCGCCAGCATGGCCATCGCCGTCTCCGGGATGTTGGGCATATAGGCCACCACCCGGTCTCCCGGGGAAACTCCCAGCTCCCGGAGCGATTTGGCCAGGCGGGCCACTGTCGTATAAAGCTCAGCATAAGTTATTTTTACTGAATCCCGGCCTTCTCCCTTGAAGATGAAAGCGGCATGATGGTCGCGATAGCGCAGGAGATTTTCGGCAAAATTTAACCTGGCTCCGGAAAACCACTTGGCCCCTGGAAACTTGTTTAAATCATCCACCACCTGATCATATCCCCGGGAAGCCTTGATGCCGGCGAACTCCCACATCCTGGCCCAGAAGTCAGGGATATTTTCGATGGACCACTGGTACAATTCAAAATATGTGCGAAACTGCTGGCCGTGTTTTTTGTTTACGAACTCCATGAAACGGGTCATATTGGCATTCTTGATCCATTCTGCGGATGGCTTCCAGAGGGGTGTCTTCATTGCAACCTCCTTTTAATAAAGTAAGCTCCTTCTTAAGGAGAAATTGTTCATCATAAACTCTGCCGATTATTGGCCATCAGGAAAATAACAAAAAAAAGAAGGGAAGACAAGTCCAAAGTTGCGTGGTCAGGGGAAATGGCTTAAAAATTAATGAAAATCTCTAACCCTCCAAAGTACTCGGGTGCCAGGGAGGTATTATCCAGGGAAATTTCTTTCCATACTCATAAGCTTTCAGGAGAGCTTTGTAAGGGAAGAGGGCCGCGGTTCCGCCGGTATGGAAGAAAACAATCACATCTTCCCGCCGGAAGAAACCTTTCCGGCATAGGTCAATTAAACAGGCCATAGCCGAGCTTGTATATACCGGGTCGAGAAAGAGGCCCTCGGTTTCGGCCAAGATTTTTATGGCCTCGGCCTTGGCCTCGGTCATGAAGCCATAGCCTTCGCCGGCGTATTGGTCATGGACTACAATGTCATCCGCGGTTATCTCGAGGTTGAATCCTAAAACCCTCAATGTTTCATCGATGATGTTCCCTACATTTTCCACTGCGTTTTCCCGCGAACGCGAGCCGGTTGTTGAGCCGATCACCTTGATTTGGGTGTTGAAAGCCTTGGCGCCAATGATAAGTCCGGCCTGAGTTCCTCCGGAACCGGTAGCCTGGACTAAATAATCAACCTTCAATCCTCTGTCAACTATTTGGGCCATAAGCTCCAGCATGCAGTTAACGTGTCCGGCAACTCCCAGGGGTGTAGATCCTGTGGCCATCAGGCGGTACGGCCTATGGCCAGCCGCCTTTAGCGTCTCCATTGTTTCCTCTTCTACCCTCTGAGCATGTTCGGGTTTCACCGTTTTGATTTCCGCCCCGCTCAGAAAATGAAGGAGATGATTGCCATCATAACCTTCGGGATCATAGCCATCTTTGGGCCCGGTTTTGACGAGCGCCACCTTCATCCCCAATTTGCGGGCGGCGGCTGCGGTCTGGGTGCACCAATTGGAATGGAATCCCGCGCCGGTTACTATGTAGTCCGCTCCTTGTCTGACCGCTTCCCCCATCAGGTATTCCAGCTTTCTTGTTTTGTTCCCCCCAAAAGCAAGGCCGGTTAGGTCGTCTCTTTTCACGTAGATTCTGGGGCCGTTGAGAACTTTCGCCAACCTGGGCAATTCCTGCAAAGGCGTCGGCAGATGGGCTAATCTTATCCGTGGTAAATTAATAAAATTCATTTTCCTTCCCTCCATTATTACTTAGAAAATAACCGCTGTTCATGGCCCGCGGCCGAGGCGTGAGCGCTGCCGAAGCGGCGGGAGACAACTCCCCATAAAAGAGACCTGTTGGTTTCCGCAGAGCTTCGATTCGGCGACCTCTTTTCAAGAAATCGTAACTTGGGGGACGTAGCTCCGATATTTCCGTTATTCAGTAAAATCTTTGAGACTCCGCCCCCTCTTTTGATATTCCCCCTGTTCAATTTCACCAAGAACGCTTTATTTTTACAGTGAAAAGCTCTCTCGGCATTGAGTCTCGGTCTCCGAAGCATAAAGGCAATCTACCAAAAAATTCCTCAATCTGTTATCGGAATTATCGAAGCTACGTCCCCCCTTTCACAAAAAAAAGAAGGGAAGACAAGTCCAAAATCGCGTGGGGTAGAGGATGCTGATGTCTTGTTCCTGAGAAGGGGCCGTCAAAACCAAGTTGTCGTAATCGACGAATGAAATCCTTACGCTTACACGGCGTCCACTTGATCAAGGGTTGGCCCCTTGTTCAAATCAATTTCGTCAACCACTGGCAGAGCATGACCTAGTTTGAGGCCAACCAGAACCCAATCTTCTAGGGTAGAGCGCAGTTCATCTTCACATTCCCGCAATGTGGCCCCAAACGCTACCACCCCTTTGCATAGAGGAATTCGTCCGGCAAACATACCGTCTTCTAATTTGTCATAGACAGCCTTCGCCATGAGATGGTTTGCATACTCCGTGTACGGCACAGGCGAAGCCCAAAGATTTATGTGTCTTTCTGCGTTTCTGCCGTTGTTATCTGAAGTGTGTGCCGGCCCTTTTGCTTTTGCAGATTCCCGTATTTTTCTTTAAGTTCGTTAAGGAAAGCCTCGCGGTTTTCAACATACTTTTCACTTAATTCTTCGCGGACTTTCCTTTGAAACATTACGGCATCAAACTTCTTTTTCACTGATAACCTCCCTAGGGCTTCGGATTTCCAATATAAGATACCCATGCTTAAGATTTACCGCATTAAAGGCAAAGACAATCTACTAATAAATTCCTCAATATTTTAGCGGAAATATCTGAGCTACGTCCCGTAAACCAGCCTCAGACGCGAGCCCGTTCCTCCCGACCGCCCACCTAAACTCCCAATTATTTTATTATCCAGTATCCCCTAAATAGTAAAAATCCAGCTTACTTTTGGCCTGCGGTCGGGAGGAATGTCCCGGCTAATTAGCCGGGCTTTTGGCGGTATGGTTAAGCCGGTTGTTATGAGCCGATTATCTCGTTTAACCCTTCAACAATAAGGCTCAATTCTTCAGCCGATACCCTCCCTATTTTCTGCCCCAGCCGTTCAACGGAAAGTGTTCTGATTTGGCTGATTTTGACCCACGATTTCTTTGGAAGTTGCGGGTGCGGCAATTCTAAAGTTAAAGGAAACCCTGCCTTTTGCGGCTGGCTCGTTAAGGCGACAGCGATCACTATGCCAGACCGTTCATTAAACACATCCTGGCTGACAACCACTACCGGGCGTTGACCGGCTTGTTCTCTGCCTCTGACAGGGTTAAGGTCGGCCCACACGATATCGCCTCTCAGTATTCGGGCCATTCTCCCACCTCAACCGATAATCCTTCCTCAGCCATAGACTGTTCGAATTTTTTATCAAGCTTCGCACACTCCCTTGCCAATCGGCTTCGTTCCAACCGCGCCAGTTTTTCGCTCACCGCTTCCTGAATGGCCCGGCTTCGGTTTTCGAACGATCGGTTCTTCACCAGGCGATCTAATCGCTTGAGCAGATCTTCATCTAAGGTTATAGCCACTTTTGCCATGCTCATTTCCTATCACCTCTGGTATTACTTATTATCATACCATTATCCTTTTGTCAAATTCGGCTTGGTGTGTTCAGTATCTTTGTTTACATCATAACGGGCTCGCGGCTGAGCTGCGGCCGAAGGCCGTCTGCTCCAGCAGCGTGTTCGCCCGCCGCAGGCGTAGAACACGCCACGCCTCAGACGCGAGCCCGTTCCTCCCGACCGCCCATATAAATCCCCATTTGTTTGTTAAAAAACACCCCTAAATAAAAGAAAATCCAGCTTACCTTTTGCCTGCGGTCGGGAGGAACTTATTTTTTAAATTTATTCTACGAACGTTTTAACTTTAAAGAAGGAAAAGGCGTTAGTCAAGGCATTTTTGGGAAAAATAGGCTTGAAATATCCTTTTAATTCGATATAATAATTTAATTTTAAATATTATACAGAGTTTTTATTATCATAGAGTTTGGCATGTTCGAACCATTCAAGCAGTTTCTGCTCCATAGAGGATCCATTAAACCGCAATACATCTCTTTCTATCTCAAATGGGTAACCGAATGTTACCATTTCCTGAATCTAAATCCCTCCACTCGGATTAATGGCGATCAAAGACGAGAATTTTTGAGTCAAATGGGCAAACGCCATGAGGATTGGCAGGTGAAACCGGCCGATACCGCTTTGCGGCTCTATGATTACTTTCTTTCCCGGGAAATGAAGACCAATCCTGAAGCGGAGCCTTATTCCATGGGAGGTTGGGGAGCACTCGCGGGAAAAATGCGCGAGATGCTTCGGCTTAAACAAAGATCTTCTAGCACGGAAAAGACCTATCTCACCTGGCTCCACGCTTTTCGATCCTTTATGAAGGAGAAAGAGCCGTCCTGTCTTGAGGGCCGGGATCTCCAGGACTTTCTAAGCCACCTGGCCGTGGAAAAAAAGGTTTCTCCTTCCACCCAAAACCAGGCCCTCAACGCCGTTGTATTCTTCTATCGGCATGTCCTGGACAAGAATATTGAAAACGAGTTGAGCGCGGTCAGGGCGCGGCAACGTAGACATCTGCCAGTGGTGCTTACCGTAAGAGAAATCCAGATTATTTTTGACCACCTCTCAGGCCTTCCCAAACTCATGGCGATGCTCATCTACGGATGCGGCCTCCGCTTGCAAGAATGCCTGACGCTCCGTATCAAGGATATTGACCTTGAGCAGAATACCGTCATCGTCCGCTCCGGAAAAGGGGACAAGGATCGTCGCACTGTCCTCCCCGAATCGCTGAAAGATGATCTCATCCGGCATATGGGTGAGGTGAGAACGCTCTATGATCATGATCGAAAAGAGGATTTGAACGGGGTGTTTCTTCCGGGGGCGCTGGAGAAAAAGTACCCCAATGCCGGAAAGGAATGGAGTTGGTTCTGGCTTTTTCCCTCAAAATCGCTTTCAGTCGATCCCCGCACTCTTACGGTGAGGAGGCATCATGTGCATCCGGCCTCATTGCAAAAGGCTTTCAAGACCGCCCTGGGTAAATCGGGCATAGCCAAGCAAGTTTCGATTCATACCCTACGGCACAGCTTTGCAACCCATCTTCTGGAGAACGGATATGATATCAGAACGATCCAGGAGTTGCTGGGTCACCAAAACCTTCAGAGCACAATGATTTATACACATGTCGCTTCCAAAAACATACTCGGGGTTAGGAGCCCTCTGGATAAATAAATCAAGGCCTGTAGATAACAGGGTGCCAAGTTAACGAACGTATCCCCTATCTTTACTATACCGTTTCATATTGCAAGACTTTCAGCTGTTCGGGATTAACCCTGAGGTTTAGACGGAGTATTTCAACTCCCACGACTTTTCCTTCTCCATTGAAATCCAAGATTACACCAGGCTGCACTTCCTCCGACTCCACAATCGGGGATTCATCCAATCGGAAATAAAGGGCATCATTTTCCTTATCCACTTTAAGTCTCATTCTTGCCTCCTCGCTCTCTACGGTCAATATTGTCAAAATCAAACCACAGAGGACACGGAGAAAATATTAGATATCAATATGTTAGGAGAGACTTTATTACCTCCCCTCTGTGCCCTCTAAATTATTTGCCACTTTATCCCCTCTCTTAGTCTCTCTACCTTGAAATTAATCCATCACTTAACTAATCATTCATGGCCAAACCGCCACGGCTATTTCCCCGTAGGGCAAGGGTTTATCCCTTGCCGAAAGGGCGGCAACCCATGAAGGGTTGCCCTACAAAGTATTCTTTATTTTTCTTTAAGGTAAATTCATTTGGAGAACACAGAGAAAAATTCTGTGCCCTCTGTGGTTTCCTCTTTTTTCATAAAACTTTTGACATTACCCTGCGGTCAAAAAAACCGTTACAGCTTTTTGTGGCGAAACATTAGGATTTACAACTACATGGAAAATTCGTCCCCCATTTTCAGGAATAATTTTGAAGTTCAGAAATATTTCGTTCTGCAAGCATATCCTGGATATGTCCGGATAATATAAAATCCATGCTTTTATTAGATCAATTGCAGGGCATTTCCGCATCTCCCTCACCCCGCCCCTCTCCCGCCAGGGGAGAGGGAGTTTCTGGATGAGAACTAGCCAAAAAGGAAAGAGATCTCAAACACGAGCTAAATATGATCTGAATGCGTATTCCATGGCAACTTTAATGAAGGGGTTAGGTTAAACTACCATGAAAATAGCAAAAAGAGGAAGCTTAGGCCAGAAGAAAGTTGAGGGCATTAGCGCGAAATCCCCCCTGACCCCCCTTTTAGAAAAGGGGGGAATTTTTTGTTACCCTTTGGAAAGGGGGGAATTTCTTATTAAGTTAGCGCTTTATGCCCGTCAAGGGAGAGGGGGGATATAAAAAGAACTAAATTTTTTGCACTTTCACGGCGCACACCTTCAATTCGGGAATTTTGGACACCGGGTCCAAAGCGAAAGAATGGGTCAGGCGATTTGCTGCGGCCTCGGCAAAATGGAAGGGGATGAAAATACACCCCTCCGGAGAACGGGATGAAACTTTGGCCTTGGCCAAAATCTCTCCCCGGCGGGAGATAACCCGCACCCGTTCTTCGTCTTTAATCCCCAGGTTCTCGGCATCCGCCGGACAAATTTCCACGAGACACTCAGGGGCCAGCTCGTTCAATCCTCTGGTTTTCCCGGTCATGGTGCAGGTGTGGTAGTGGTATAAAATTCGCCCCGTGGTAAGCATAAGAGGAAATTCGGCATCAGGAGTTTCGGCCGGTCCGGTGTGCTCAATGACATGGAATTTCCCCAAACCCCGGGAGAACTTTCCCTTATGCAAATACGGGGTTCCGGGATGATCCAGAGCCGGGCAGGGCCATTGCAAACCATTTTCTTCGAGGCGCTCGTAGGTAATTCCGGCATAGGAGGGGGTAAGCTTACGCATTTCGTTGAATATATCCTCGGCTTTTTCGTATTTCAGCGGATATCCCATGCGTGAAGAAAGCTCACTGATGATTTCCCAATCTGGCCTGGCTTTCCCGATCGGTTGGATAGCCTGGCGCACCCGCTGGACTTTCCGCTCAGTGTTGGTAAAGGTCCCTTCCTTTTCGGCAAAGGAAATCCCGGGAAGAACAAGGTGAGCTAATCTTGCGGTCTCGGTCAGGAAAAGATCCTGGACTACCAGAAAATCCAGGCTCTGTAAAGACTCCAGCACATGGTTCGTATCCGCATCCGATAAGGCCGGGTTTTCCCCCATGATGTAAAGGCCGCGCACATCCTTTTTCTTTGCCGCCCTCATGATTTCAACAACAGTAAGACCCGGTTGATCAGAAAGGCCTGGGACTCCCCAGGCTTCGGCGAATTTACCGGTCAAAGCTTTGTCAGTTACCGCTTGATACCCGGGCAGAACATTGGGAAGCCCCCCCATATCGCAAGCTCCCTGGACATTATTCTGGCCGCGCAAGGGATTCAATCCGGCGCGGGGAATACCCACATGGCCGCCGAGCATGGTCAGATTGGCCAGGGCTTTCACGGCATCCGTGCCGTTTATGTGCTGGGTGATGCCCATGGCATAAACAATGGAGGCTGCCTTGGCCCCGGCGTAAAGGCGCGCTGCTTCAATGATCTTGTTTTCCGGTATTCCGGTAATCGCCGATACATAAGAGGGAGTATAGGTTTCCAGGGAGGCTTTCAATTCGCCAAACCCTTCGGTTCTTTCCCTGATGAAAGCCTCGTCAAATCGCCCCTCCTTCATGATCACGTGCATCAACCCATTCATCCAGGCCACGTCTGTCCCTGGTTTCTGGGAAAGCCAGAGCGTGGCGTAATCAGCCAGCTCGATTCTCCTGGGGTCAACCACGATAAGTTTCGCCCCCCGGTGGGTGACGGCGCGTTTAATGGCCGCTCCGATAACCGGATGATTTTCCGTGGGATTGGAACCGGTCACTAAAATTAAATCGGCTGCTTCAATATCGCCGATGGTGTTAGTCATCGCCCCACTCCCAAAAGCCGCGGCCAGACCGGCCACAGTGGAGGAGTGTCAGAGGCGGGCGCAGTGATCTATATTGTTGGTCCGGAAAGCCGCTCTGACCAACTTCTGCATTAAATAATTATCTTCGTTGGTGACTCTGGCCGAGGTGAGGGCCGCCAGGGCCTGGGGGCCATAATGATTGCGGATGTCTCCAAACCGTCGGGCGGCAAAATCCAGGGCTTCTTCCCAGGAAGCTTCCCGGAATTTGCTATCTTCCCGGATCAGGGGATAACGCAGCCGCTCGGGGTGATGAATAAAGTTGTAGCCGAATCTTCCTTTGGCGCAAAGATGGCCGAAGTTGGGAGGAGCCTCCGGCACTCCTTCCACCCGGACCACTTCGCTCCCGGCCACGCCCAGGTAGATCTGGCATCCCACGCCGCAATAAGTGCAGGTGGTCCGGACTTTTTTCAGTTGAAACGGACCGGGTTTCCCCTCCATTTTTTCCTGCAGGGCGCCGGTTGGACAATGCCCTACGCACCAACCGCAGGATACGCATTTGTCGTTGATAAAAGGGACCAGAGCAGGAGGCATTGTCTCCTCTTTCTTTTCCCATAATTCCATGGCTTTTTGGATCTGGTACTCAGAACAACCGTAAACGCAAGTCCCGCAGGATATACATTTATTCGGATCAACATTAATGAACGGATGGGTCTCCTCAACGGGATACCTGGGTTTATTCCAGAGGGTAAGATCATTTACGTTCACATTACTAAAGGTCGCTAAATCCCTCAGTTTACATTCGAAGACATCTAAACAGCCGCAGGAAAGGCATCGGTTGGATTCCTCTTTGGCCTTGGCCTCATTGAAACCAAGCTCGACCTCCTTAAAACTTTGCAGCCGCTCGGAAAGAGGCAGGACGGAAGCATGGAGGCGGGGTTGGGTGGGAATTCCCTCAAAATTGCTGGCGTCCACCTCGGAAAGTTTTCCCTTACTCACGTTAATTGGTTTTTCCTCTGGAGTTAAGGCCTCGTTGTTCAAATATTGATGGATTGACCTGGCCGCCCGGCGGCCATCAGCCACGGCTTGAATAACGGTTTGCGGCCCGCGGTAAAAATCTCCTCCCACAAACAGAAAAGGAAGCGAGGTCTGGAGAGTTAAGGAATCGGCCATGGGCGCGCCGCTCTCGCTTAAGGCCAGACCTAAAAGATCTTTCTCTTTCTCCAGGAAAGAGACATCAGGAGACTGGCCAATGGCCGCGATTATTAGATCAGCTTCGATCCTGGTCTCGGAACCAGGGATGGGCACCGGGCGGGCCCGGCCACTGGCATCAGCTTCTTTCAGTTCATTTAGCAAATATTCCAGGCCATGGACCCGTCCTTCCCTGGAAAAAATTCTTGTGGGAGTGACCAGAAAATTCAATCGCACCCCTTCTTCTTCAATGGCCTTGATCTCCTCCGGGTTGGCCGGCATCTCTTTGCGGGAGCGCCGGTAAAGAAGAATGACCTCCTCGGCCCCCAGGCGCAAAGATGTCCGGGTGGCGTCCATGGCCGCATTACCCCCGCCGATCACGGCCACCCGCTTGCCAACCTTCTGGATTGTCCCGACAGCAGCCTGGGGCAGGAAATCCAGAGCGGAAATTACTCCGGTAAGTTCCTCTCCCGGAACTCCCATACGGGTTGATTTCCAGGCCCCCGGGCTAAGAAAAATGGCCCCATATCCCTGGCTGCGCAGGCCGGAGAGAAAAAAGTCTTCGCCCAATTTCTGTTCAGTCCTGACTTCCACCCCCAGGTCCAATATCTGCTGGATCTCCCCATCGAGGATGTCTTGGGGAAGACGATATTCCGGGATGCCGTACCTGAGAAGCCCCCCCAGTTTCGGCCTGCATTCAAAGATGGTCACGTGGTGTCCCTTAAGGCGAAGATAATAGGCGGCTGAAAGACCGGCAGGCCCTCCGCCGACAACCGCTACCCGCTGGCCGGAATCCGGAGGAATTGATGGAGTGAGCTTCACCCCCGCCTTAAGAGCATAATCAGCCACAAAACGCTTCAATTCCTTGATGCTGATCGGCTCCTCCACCCTCGTGCGCCGGCAGGATTCTTCACAGGGATGAGGGCAGACCCTCCCGACCACGCCGGGGAGAGGGAGTTTTTCCCAGATCAACCGCAAAGCATCCAGATAATTTCCCCGGGCAATGTGGGCGACGTATCCCTGAACGTCAAGTTCTCCAGGGCAGGCCAGGTAGCACGGGGCCGCACAGTCCCCGTAATGCTTCTCCAGTAATAAGGAAAGAACTTCTTTGCGAACTTCGGTAAGTTCAGGAGTATCGGTCTCCACTTCCATTCCATCGCGAATCAAGTGCGCGCAGGAAGCGACCGGCCGCGGTTCTCCTTTGACTTTGACCGCCGAGACCAGGCAAGTCTCCTGCGGTTGTAAGAGGGGGTGATGGCAGGCAGCCAGGGTGGGGATAAAAACCCCTTCTTTTACGGCCACCTCTAAAATGGTTTGGGAGGTGCTTCCTTTAAGCCGTCGTCCATTCAGGGTAATCGCAACTTCAGCCATGAAAAAGTCTCCTCTATAGTTTTATGGAATTTTTCAAGTTATTAACACCCCCACCCCAACCCTCCCCCATCCAGGGGGAGGGAATTTTGGATCCCCCAGTATCTCCCCTCCCCCTGGCGGGAGGGGGTTGGGGGGAGGGGGATAAAAAAGGAATTTCCTATACAATCAAGTTATTAACACCCCCACCCCAACCCTCCCCCATCCAGGGCATAAGCGCTAACTTAACGAAGGCATGGGAGAGGATGGTTTTCCATTGATTCTGTTTGCAACAATCGTTTACGTGGGGATTCCCTTAGCTTCATCGAGATTTGATACCAGTTTCGAAGGCATGA
>VGSF01000121.1 GCA_016875165.1 Deltaproteobacteria bacterium | reverse complement strand
GTTTTCGCATGAGAAATTCATAGCATTATTTTTACACCCTTTACAAGTCATAAAAACCGCATAAATAAAGGGCTATTTGATATTTTTAGGCTTATTTTTACCCACTCGATTTGGAGAAGACCCAAAAAATGTAACAGTGTAGCGATTTGAAAAAATGGTATAAAAGCCTTTGTTGAGGGCCGGGGGTTAGAGCGGAACGCGCCGGAAGCATCGGTTGGGGTTCCGCTTGGCCACGAGGACAGAAGATCTTTTCCTCCGGAGGAGGCGGGGGTTCTTGCCCGCCCCATATGCGGAGATATAAGCGCCTTATGATTCCAAGCGTTCCGCTCTGGCCCCCGGCCCCTGGAACCCCTTGGCCTTTACAACAAACCTTTTTTCAAAGAGCTAAAGTGTTACATTCCTTTATTCCTTGTAAACCCGGCAGGGGATGGCCCTGAGGTTCGTTGAACCGATGGCCGGCTCATAGGGCGGATCGTTATCCGTAAGAACGTTGATGTTCGATTCCTTCCAGCCGGAAAGTTCCAGATCAGGCCGCTCCGGAAACCACCAGCCGTAAGCCACGATGACCACGTCGGGGTGTAAATCTGCGTCGAAGGCCGCTTTTTGCCGAATCGTTCCTCTCGGCGTCTCGATAAAAGCCCAATCTCCTTCCTGAATGTTCAGTTTTTCCGCTGTCTCCGGATTAAGCAATACCACCGGGTCCGGTGAGAGCTTTCGCAGCGAGGGAATGTTCCGGTAAGCGGAGTGAAAAAAATGCGCATCTTTGGCCGAGGTTAGGATCAGAGGATACCTGCGGGTGAGTTCAGGATACCCTTCCGCTAATTCCGGCAGCCCGCGATAGACGGGCAGGGGGTCATATCCCCAGTCTTTAAACCGTGAAGAATATATCTCCACCTTTCCTGAAGGAGTCTGAAAGCCTTTCTTTTCGTAGCTTTTATAGGCCCAATCCCCTTTCAGCATGCCCACTTTTTTGAAATCTTCAAAGGTCAACCTGGCCGGTTTCAACACTTCGTCCAGACATGCGTTAAGATCAGGCCAGAATGATTTTTCGTGCCCTAATTTTTTCCCCAGCTCATTTAATATCAGGGAATCCGGCCAGCATTCTTCCGGCGGGTCAACAACTTTCGGCCGGGCCAGGGTAAAACCATGGGGTAAACCATAATGCCCGATGTCGTCGAACTCAAAATTCGTGGCCGCGGGGAGAACAATATCGGCCAGTTGGGCCGTGGGGGTCATGAAGATTTCAGCCACGGCCAGGAAGTCGAGGTGTTGCAAAGCCCGGAAGGTTTCTTTGGCGTTGGCATAACTCAAAAGGGGGTTTCCGCCCTGGAGATACATCACCTGAATGGGATGCGGTTTCCCGGAAAGAATGGTTTTGACGATAAGCTGGCTGGGGGTGAAGCCCATCTGGGCAGCCAGGCGAAACTCAGGTCCTAAAAGCTTTTCTCTTTTATCGCCAAAACTTTTGCCTAGGACAAATTCTCCCGGACGCATCAGCGGAGGGCTGGCTCGATTCACGTTTCCCCCAGGGTGGTCCAGATTCCCGGTAACGGCCTTCAGGATCATTAATGCCCGCACGCACTGCACGCTGTTTATGTTGTGCTCGAGGGCATTGCCCCATTGGATGCAGGCCGGCTTCGTGCATGCATACAGGCGGGCGGCCTGGGCGATCTTCTCCTCTGGAATCCAGGTGATTTCTGAAACGTGCTTCAGGGGATATTTTTTTAAATGCTCTCTTAGCTCTGCAAAGCCAACCGTCCATTTCTCCACGAACTCCCGGTCATGGAGCTCCTCATCCAGAATCACCTTCAGCATGCCCAGGGCCAGCGCCAGATCCGTCCCTGGCCTGGGCTGAAGCCAGAGATGAGTTTTCGCTGCCAAAAGAGTCTTCCTGGGATCGATGGTGATCAGCCTGGCGCCGCGGTCCAGGGCCCGGCGCAATTGAGATCCGATGATCCCTTCTTCGTTGGTCTGAAAAAGATTGCTTCCCCAAACCAGGACCAATGCCGGAGGATAATCATAATCAGGAACCGGAAAGAAGCCGCAGGTGATCAGGGATCCTGTCTCCCGGGGCATGTGGCAGATGGAGCCTGGCGTGGCCACGTTGGGAACCTTGAGAACGTTGGCCAGGCGGATCATCATGTAAAGCTCCAGGCCTTTTGGCGTTCCCTGGGCAAAGGCTATGCTCCTTTCTTCGCCCTGTTCAACCCTTTCCCTGATTTTTTGAGCAATCGTGGAAAGAGCTTCCTCCCAGGAAATTCGCTGCCATTTTCCCTCTCCTTTGGCGCCGGCTCTTTTCAAGGGATACCGCAGCCGTTCTGGATGGTTGAGACGCTCTAATTGAGCGATTCCCTTGGCGCACACTGTCCCCCGGTTCAAGGGGGACTCCGGGTCGCCCTCTATCTTGACGATCTTTCCCTTTTCCACATGGAGGAGCTGCCCGCATCCCCCGTGGTCCATGCGGGCACAAAAAGCCTTGATGATCATTTTTTCCTTCTTGTTTCCACCGCAGAGTTCGCAGAGAGCGCAGAGTAAATGCCAAATAATTTTTTAAAACCTCTATCCAACGATAACCTTCCCTTCGTCAACAAGCCACTCAACAAAGATTTTGCCCTTCCCCTTTATCTGTTGAATATATTCCTGTTTATTATTTTTCTTTCTCTGCGCTCTCCGCGAAATCTGCGGTGAATTTCCTTTGCTCCCCAAAGATTCCCGGTTCGGCAAAATCGAGAACTTTCAGGGGTTTCTCACCGATAAAATCCTTTAGGACCCTGGCAATTTGCAGAGCCTGCCCCAAAAGCATAAGGCGGGACTTTTGAAAAACGCAGTTTTTTATCTCGGTCTCGCCTTTCTCGAGGACGATCAGGCATTCGACGAAAGTGCAGTTGTCGTAAGCATGGCTATCCAGTTCCACCCTCTCCTTTACGAACTTTTTATTTTTATACCGCGTCACGATTCCGCTCATGATTCATTCCTGGTAAACAATTTGGTTACTTCATCCCTGCTAAAAAATGGCAAATCTTCAACTTTTTCCTGCCTGATCAGCTTGACTCCCTTCTCCCTTTCCTGGACTTTTCCGATCACCGCAGCGGTAATTCCTTCCCTCTTAAGAGCCGCAATGACCTTGGCCGAATCTCCTGTCGGGGCCACCACTAAAAGCGCACCCGAGGCCATCAACCCTAAGGGATCCAAACCCAGCTTCTGGCATAAAAGGGCCGTCTCTGGGAAGACGAGTATTTTTTCCATCTCAAGCAGCATACCCACCTCAGCCGCAGTGGCCAGCTCATGAAGCCCCGTTGCCAGCCCTCCTTCCGTTGGGTCGTGCATGGCATGGATCATAGCCGAACCGTTGGCAATAAAGGCATCGCGGACAACGCTGATGCCCGGCGCCTTCAGAAAGCCCCTACAGCGCTCCAGGAAATCTTCACCTACCTGGCCCAATAAATCCTTTCTCTCCCTGGCGATGAGAGCCGTGCCCTCGATGGCAATCCCTTTGGTGAGGATGATGTCGTCTCCCGGGAGGACATGTTCAGGCACAACCAAATTTCCCTTCTCCACCTCTCCCAACATCTGGCCAACGATTACCGGGCGGTCAAGTCCGTAAGTAATCTCCGTGTGTCCGCCGCAGAGCACAACCCCTAATTCTTTGCAGGCTTCGGCGATCTGGGCAAAGATGTCCTCCACTTCCGCAAAGCCCGTCTTTCCTTCTGGCAGAAGCAGGGTGGCCAGGAACCAGCGGGGAATCCCTCCCATGGCAGCAACGTCATTGGCATTGACCTGGACAGCATACCAGCCGATCTGGTCGGTGGCAAAGGTGATGGGGTCGGTTTTGGCCACCAGGTATCGATCTGGAAAGGAGATAACCGTGGCATCCTTTCCGATGCCCGGCATTACGACTACCCGCTGGTCGCGTTTAGTGTAACGGGCAAGCAATCTGGAAAGCTCTTCCTGTGGCAATTTTCCTATCGGATAGGGAAGAAGGGGCGCTGCGGGCGTGGGTTTTTTATCCATAATGATTATGGCCGCAGAGGTCTCGGAGAAGGCAGAGATATAAGTATAAAATACCGTAAGGCGTAAGGCGCAAGGTACAGGGTTCAAGATGTAACTCCTATTAGCGCTATGCGCCTTACGTTTTTTTAAGTGACCTCTGCGTTCCCTGTGGCCAAAAGGTCTTGGCGGAAGGTGGCCGGCAGGATTCCGGTTAATTATCCAGGAATCCCTGAGCTTCTACTTTTTCTTTGGCCCGTAGAGATCCCGGGCAACATCCTTGAGGCCTAAGGATTCGAGCGTCTTCCGCGAGGGTTTGCCGCTTTGGGTCCAGCCGCTGGCCTTATAAAATTCTTTGATCATGACCTCCATATCCGGAACCTTTCCGGCATTGCCTCCTTCTTTGGTCGGTTCCATCTGGCGGGGAGCCAGAATATCATCTTTGCGGCTGATCCCGCAGCGATTATTGTAAGCCCGGTGTAGGGCCATGATCCGTTCCCCGACTTTAAGCAGGCTGTTGGCGGTGTATTTCGTGCCCGTAGCTGCCGTCAAAACAGCGGCCAGGTCTGAAGGTTTTAGAATGAAGGTAAGGAAATAGCAGGAGACCATGGAATTGACCACGGCCGTGTAATCCTGGGAGAGTTTGACCACGTTGCCTTTTCCCTCGCTCTGGAAAAGGGGATAGGTGCCTTTAAGACCCCATTCCGGAACCGGGTCTTGAACGCCCTCCCAGAGTGGGGAGTGGCCATGCAGATGGCAGGCTCCCCTCGGGCCTACGGCGTACGTCAAGCCCATGCTGAAGAAGGTGCGCGGGTCGTGCATGGGGCTCTCCATGCCTTTGACGTGCACAGCGTACTTCCAGGAATCGCCGCCTAATTTTTCAGCAGCCCGTTTGACGCCCTGTCCCAGGATTGCGCCCAGCTTCTCGTTTTTCCCGATCTGGTGCACCATGGCGATCATGGCCTGGGCATCGCCCCACTTCAGTTCCATACCGCCAGTATCTTCTTTCTTGATTAATCCTTTTTCATAAGCTTCCATGGCGAAGGCGATGGATACGCCCGTTGAGATCGTGTCGATACCGTAACGGTTGCAGAGGTCGTTGGCAAAGGAAACCGCATTCAGGTTGTCAACAAGGCACATCGTTCCTAAGGCTGCCAGTGTTTCATATTCCGGCCCAGGACCATCCATCTTGTAGGGTCCTTCGTCGATCTTTACCCAGCGGGAACAGCCAATCGTGCACCGGTAGCAAGCTGTATGGGGAATCAGGATTGTTTCCTTCATCTTCTTTCCCCCCAGGTTTTTACAGCCTTCCTCCCAGAGACCAAGCTGCCAGTTTTTAACGGGAATGTCGCCCATGGACCAGAGGTTGTCCAGCACCTGGGCAGTGCCGTATTCCCGCATGTTGGCTATGGCTGGCGACGTACCGTTGTCTTTGGCGATCTTTTTGCAGAGGGCATTATATGTTTCCGGATTATGTATGGGAAAAGCGCCGTTTCCGCGAACCGCTATAGCCTTTAGGTTTTTCGCCCCCAAAATGGCCCCGTTCCCGCCGCGCCCGGGGGCCCGTCCTTCGTCGTTGATGATGCAGGAGAGGAGAACCTTTTTTTCTCCCGCCGGGCCGATACAGGCCACCCGGATTCTCTCGTCCCCGATTTCCCTCTGGATGGTCTCCTGTACCTTCAGGGCATCCTGGCCCCAGAGGTGGGAGGCGCTGCGGAACTCAATTTTGCCGTTGTGGATCCACAGGTATACAGGTTCGGCAGAAGCCCCTTCAACAATCAGGGCGTCGTAACCCGCCCGTTTCAAATCCGCGCCCCAATACCCTCCGGAGCTGGCGTCGCAGAGGATACCGGTCAGGGGAGATTTAAAGCAAATTTGATAGCGCGCACCGGAAGGGTAATTGGTGGCGGTCACAGGGCCCGTGGCAAAGACGATCTTACTTTCGGGGCTCAACGGGTCTGTGGAAGGGGGGACTTCATCATAGATGATCCGGTTTCCCAGGCCAGTTCCCCCGATGTAATCCCGGGCAATCTTGGGCTTTAATGGTTCTGCTTTGAACTCTCTTTTCGTCAGGTTAACGCGCAGAATGCTTCCGGTGTAGCCGTCCATAGACCCTTTCTCCTTTCTTTGAAAAGTAAGTGGAAGATGGAATGGAAGGAAAATTCCCCTTCTTTTTAATAGATTTTTCCGGCGAAGTCAAGAAATTTTTATTTCACTCCGTAACCCTTCAGTCACGGGTGGGTGGCCAAGGTCGGATGAGGAAAGGTTCGGCGTAAAGGCCAAGGGCGTCCATGGCCGGGGGGCCAGTCCAGTCCGCTTGGAACCATGAGGCGCTGATTTCTCCGTGGATGGGGCGGGGCTAACGCCTACCGCCTCCTCCGGCGGAGGTTCAGTGAGTGCGCCATGAACAGGGATATCCCAGCCGATGCTTCCGGCGCGCACCGGCCTGGCCCCCCGGCCAAAACAGAATCTTTGCCAGGGTTAGTTCCTCCGATATTCCTGTCATAGCCGCCCGTGACTGAAGGGCTACTTCACTCCAGGAATTCCGCAAATGGGATGATAAGGGGGGAAAGGGGAGTAAGGGATGTGGGAAAGGGTGTGGAAATTGATGGGGAGTGTGAAACAGATCGGCTTTGATCTCCCAGCGGCAGTGAGCAATCCTCCAGAAGAGGCGGGTCGACATCTGGGAGGTGGTCAGCCAAGAAAGCTTGCCCACCTTCACTTTTACAGAATCCCTATTCGTGGCACGGGGTTCGGGGCGATGAGCGCGGGCAGCATCGGCCGGGAAAAGCCCTTCCAAGAGTTTAAAGCCGCTTCTCCGCAAAATGAGGCGGGGTGCTTTTTCCCGCCCCGTCAATGAAACAACCAGCGCCTCATGCTGCCAAGCGAAGCGCCCCGAACCCCGTGCCTGGGAAGGATCATTTAATAACAAATCATTCTTGACCACAAAAAGTGAAGGTGGGCAAGGCCAAGAAAGGCATTGACTTTGTTATGGAAGAAACCCTATGATTGTTTTAAGTTTTATCGATCTGATTCTCTGGAAGGAAGGAGGAGCGCCATGGATTTTAAAAGCATCGATCAACTGAACATCCAGGGGAAAAGAGTTTTCATAAGGGTAGATTTCAACGTGCCCATGGACGAAAAAGGAAACGTAACTGACGACTCACGCATTCAGGCGGCCCTGCCGACCATTAATCATGCCTTAAAACAGGGGGCTAAAGTTATCCTGGCCTCCCATCTTGGCCGGCCAAAAGGAAAGCCGGAAGCCCAATATAGCTTGGGGCCGGTTGCTCGCCGGCTTAGCGATCTTTTGAAAAAAGAAGTAAAGCTGGCGCCGGACTGTATCGGGCCGGAAGTGGAGCAGATGGCTTTGGCAATGGTCCCGGGAGAGGTCATGTTGCTGGAGAATCTGCGTTTCCACAAGGAAGAAGAGAAGAACGACCTGCCTTTTGCCCAGAATTTAACCCGTCTGGCTGAAAGCTATATTAATGACGCTTTTGCCGTATCCCACCGCGCCCATGCCTCGGTAGAGGCCATAACCAGATTTTTCAAAGAACCGGCGGCCGGTTTCCTGATGAAGGAGGAGCTGCATTACCTGAACAAAGTGATGGAAGACCCGGCCCGGCCCCTGGTGGCTATTTTCGGAGGCGCCAAGGTTTCCGGAAAGCTGGAGGTCCTTAAAAATTTGGCATCGCGGGTGGACAAGATTATCATCGGGGGCGGGATGGCCTTTACTTTCCTTAAGTCCATGGGCTTCAGTGTAGGCAAGTCCCTCGTGGAAGAAGATCTCTTAGGCACCGCCCAGGATGTTTTAAAAACCGCTAAGGAGCGGGGAGTGAAGGTTTATCTGCCGGTGGACTGCATTGTGGCCGATCGATTCGACTCATCGGCTCAAATTAGAATCACCCCGGTGCAGGAGATTCCCCAGGATTGGATGGGCCTGGATATCGGTCCGGCCACCAGCGTTCTTTTCGGCGAGGCCTTACAGGGGACGAAAACTATCCTCTGGAACGGCCCCATGGGAGCTTTCGAGATGGAACCCTTTAGCCGGGGAACTTTTGAATTAATCCGGCACATCGTTGGCTCGGGCGCAATTAGCGTCGTAGGCGGCGGGGACACAGATCTGGCCGTCCACAAATCCGGTGAAGCGGGTAGAATTACTTACATCTCCACGGCCGGCGGCGCTTTTCTGGAGCTTTTAGAAGGAAAAAAATTACCCGGCGTAGAAGCCCTGAAAAAACAATAAAAACATTTCACCGCCGAGAGAGCCGGGATAATAACCCATGTTGCCAATGCCCAAATCCACTTTTTGCCTATTTTAATTTTTCATCTTTGATTTTCAATTTTAATGTTTTCTCTGCGACATCTGCGGTGAATATTTTTTTTAAGGAGTAAAAAATTATGTCACAGACCCCTTTAATCGTAGGCAACTGGAAGATGCACAAAACCATCCAGGAAACAGAGGAATTTTGCCTGGGCCTTAAAAAAGAAATAGACGGGATAAGAAGCGGGCAGGTGGAAGTTGCCGTGGCTCCGCCGTTCACCGCCCTGGCCGCTGCCGCTCGCCTGCTTAAAAATTCATCCATATCCGTCTCTGCCCAGGACGTATTCTGGGCCGAGAGCGGCGCCTATACCGGCGAGGTTTCCCCCAAAATGCTAAGGGATGTCGGCTGCCGTTATGCCATTATCGGGCATTCCGAGCGCAGACAGTTTTTCCATGAGACCGATGACTCGGTCAATAAAAAAGCAGCGGCTCTGATCACGGAAAAACTGATCCCTATTTTTTGCCTGGGGGAAACCCTGGCCGAACGACGGGAAGGGATCACTTTTACAGTCGTGGAAAGGCAAACCCGTCAAGGATTGAAAGGATTGGCCATTACAGACCCTCAAGACCTGGTCATCGCTTACGAGCCGGTTTGGGCCATCGGCACAGGCCAGACGGCAACGCCGCAGCAAGCCCAGGAAATCCCGGCTTTCATCCGCAAACTTTTGCAGGAACATTTCTCCCCGGAAATGTCCCGGGGTTTACGCATTCTTTACGGGGGGAGCGTAAAACCCGAGAATATTGCCGAGCTCATGGCCATGGACGATGTTGACGGAGCGCTGGTCGGAGGAGCAAGCCTAAATGTAAAATCTTTTTCGGCAATTGTTCGGGGCGCCGGGCCAAAGGAAAAATAACTCATTTCCCCCATGACTCAATAACCAATCGACCAAATGACCAAAAAAAGATAGCCTTTTGCCGCAAGATATGTTATAAATCGGAAAAGTAATTGGGAGGATATTGACGAATGAGCCTGGCTTTAGCAGTTATTCATATTGTCGTCTGTTTTCTTTTAATCCTGATCGTGTTGCTCCAGACCGGCAAGGGAGCGGACATTGGTGCGGCTTTCGGAGGAGGCTCCAGCCAAACCCTTTTTGGGTCGGCGGGTCCGGGCGGTTTTTTGACCAAGATCACTACTGGAGTGGCCATCATTTTCATGGTCACCTCCATCGGTCTGGCCTACTTCTCCAGCCCTAAAACCGGGTCATCCCTCATAAAGGACACCCAGCCAAAGAAAACGGTTCCAGCGCCGCCGCCCACGCCAGTAGAGAAAGGGACGCCGATTGCTCCAGCTCAGCCTGCGCCGGCCCAACCCGCGCCAGCTCCGGGAAAATGAGCAAAAGGCAAGAAACAATTTTAATGAGAAAATGCTTCAATGCCGAAGTGGTGGAATTTGGTAGACACACCATCTTGAGGGGGTGGCGAGCTCTGCTCGTGCGGGTTCGAGTCCCGCCTTCGGCACCATTTGAATCTTAATTTACTTCGAAAGCTTTGAATTTCTACCCAATATGTCATTCCGGTGAAAACCGGAATCCAGGAAGTTATTGAAAACACTGGATTCCGGCTTCAGCCGGAATGACAATTTATTGATTTTTTAATAAAATTAAAAGGTCTCACTTCATAAAAACGGGGAGTTAGTAAATCTTACTTACTCCCCGTTTTCCATAAGGGCTGTACAGTTCGAGGAATTATCAGTTGAGGCGAACTATAGCCTCCGGAAAATGGGCGGATCGACCGAACCTTTCCGGGAAGCAGGGAGTTATAAGAGTTTAAGAAATGGAAACTGCCTGGAGATCGCGCGATATAATTTTTCGTCGCCGGTAATGAAAACACATTGTTCCGCTTCTGCCAAGGCGATATAGCTGGCATCATAAGCACTCCGGTTGAATTGGCAGGAAATATTAAAAATTCGATTTCTCAAATGTTCTACATCCTTCTTGCGGATTTCAAGAGAAATCATCTCTTGATGGCCTCGTAAAAAGTCGTCACTCCGGGGAAAATCGGAGTCCAGGGGTTTGATAAATCCTTGAAATAACTGGATTGTATAGGAATTTCCTTTTTGGCGCCTTTTAGCATCTTCATTAATTTTGGGCGCGTAACGCGTATTCTTTATTTATCCTTAATCAGCGTTTTTAAACTCGGTGATCTCTGTGCCCTCTGTGGCAAATTTTAATTTAATTCCGGCTTTCGCCGGAATGACGGAGTAAGCGACTTTTGCAAGAGCCTCAATTGTCTAGAATTATATTTTATTATATAAATTCAATATGTTAGATTGATATTGTAACCTTGAACCCCAAAACCCCTCTTTGCGAAAAATAAATTGCTTCCTCCCTCAGAATCAAGACATCATATCCAATTTATTTTCACCGAGAATTGCTGGGGCAAGGTCCACATCTTCTTGATTCCGATATTCGGATATGATAAATTAAGTCTTTGAAATATATAAGGGAGTGGAATTGTCGATGGAATTCGGCCTCCGCCGAAACAACTTTTTTTATAAGATCATCCGGATCATCGGGCAGGTCTGTTTTCCCTTCATCTACCGCCTGAAGGTAGAAGGACAAGAAAAAATCCCTCTTAAAGGCCCCGGGATTATCCTGCCCAAACATCAGTTCTGGACAGACATTCCGCTCGCGGCCCTAGCCGTTCCCAGACCGCTTAGTTTTATCGCCAAACAAGAGCTCTTCCTCTATCCGGTCATCCGCCATTTCTTAACCGCGTTGGGGGGAGTCCCGGTTGATCGCCAAAAACCCTTAAAAAGCCTGGATTCTTTCCGTTATGTTGAACAGCTTTTGCAGAAAGGCGATTTTATCGTACTTTTCCCAGAAGGGACTTATTATCCTCACTCCGTAGGCGAGGGCAAACACCGATTTATCCAGCGCATCCTGCGCTTCGAGGAGAAGATGGGCTGGAACGAAAACCAAAAAATTCCCTTTATCCCTGTGGGAATCTGCTACCGTGAGAAAAAATTTAGAACCGAAGTAAAAGTAAAAATCGGGCAGCCTATATATTCGTATGGAAAAATGGACGGCCAGGAATTTACCCGCCGCATAATCAACGACATTGCCACGCTTAGCGGCCTCATAAAAACGGGGGGCACGGAGTCAAGGATTCAAGCGTAGTTCTTAAGATAGCAAGAAAAAAATCAGATAATATTTTTCTCACTTGACGCTTATCCTTTACTTTTTCTTAATTAGGGTTTTAAAACTCTGGGATCTCTGTGCCCTCTGTGGCTAATTTTAATTTAAAAAGAGCAGGGAGGAAATTCCATGGCCAGCCAAATGGTTATCTGGGAAGTGAAAGATGGCATAGGCACCATAACGCTTAACCGCCCGGAAAAGCGCAATGCCATCAACGGAGAATTATTGGAAGGGATACAGAAAGCTTTCTCCGAGCTCAGCGTTAACCTCGAAGCCCGGGTTATTTTACTCCAGGGTGCAGGATCCGCCTTTTCAGCTGGTATCGACTTTACCTTCCTGGCCAACGTGGCTGGTGACGACGGCAGAGCTCCGGGAATCCGCTTGCGGGAGGGAATCGATGCCATCCATTCTGTTCTCAACAAGATTGAACGCATCGAGAAGCCCGTGGTGGCCAAGATTCATGGGTTCTGCGGCGGCCTGGGCCTGGAACTGGCTCTGGCGGCTGATTTCCGCATAGCCGAAGAGAGTGCCACCCTGGGAGTACCGGAAATCTTTCTCGGTCTGATTCCAGATTGCGGCGGGACGACGCGTTTGACACGCCTGCTCGGTCCGGCCTGGGCCAAAGAGTTGATCATGACCGGCGATATGATCCCGGCTAAGCGGGCTTATGAAATCGGCCTGGTGAATCAGATATTTCCCGAGGCCACCCTAAAAGAAAAGACCGGAGCTTTTCTGGAAAAGCTTCGGCAAAGGCCTTCATTGGCCCTTGGCTTGGCCAAGCGGGCTATCGATTTGGGTTTTGGCCTTGACCGGATGACCCACATGGAAATCGAAAGCTATGTTCAAAGTCTCCTGATCACCGCCAAAGATTTTCCCGAAACCCTGCAAACGGGCTTCGCCACCTTGTTGAAGAAGAAATAAACTCTCGAGTTACGAGTTTCAAG
The DNA here is from genome assembly GCA_016875165.1 of Deltaproteobacteria bacterium. GTDB lineage: Bacteria > Desulfobacterota > SM23-61 > SM23-61 > SM23-61 > JAHJQK01. The sequence continues at coordinate 221 of VGSF01000121.1, read as the reverse complement.
TTTCAAGTTTCAAGTTATTAACACCCCCACCCCAACCCTCCCCCATCGAGGGGGAGGGAATTTTGGATCCCCCAGTATCTCCCCTCCCCTGGCGGGCATAAGCGCTAACTTAACGCTTGACTTATTTAGGGGAGTTTTGATATATTTGTCACCCAAGGGGGTGACAATGGAAAACCTAAAATGGTTGGACGAAGAAGATGACTGGCAAGTAGTAAAGAGCT
>VGSF01000120.1 GCA_016875165.1 Deltaproteobacteria bacterium | reverse complement strand
TCTTTGCTTAAAATCAACTTTGCTTTTTGGCTCTTCCGTGGCATATTGACCCCCTCCCTTCTTTTTGGGGACCAATATACCACATACTGACCATATTGTAAATATTTTAATGAAACTTTATACTAGGATCAAAACCGTTGGCTATCGCCAGGGCAGGAAAGATCGTCCGCTGGGCGTCTCCAGGAGGGGCCCCGATTTTCTTACCAACCAGATCTTTGGGGCTGTTAATGCCGGAATCCTTCCACATCCACATGCAGTACGGGCTCTTGTCAAAAAGCATGGACACATTCTTGATCTTCGCTCCCTGGGCCCTCGCTACAATCCCCACGCCGGTGTCCACGATCCCGAACTCCGCTGATCCAACGTCGATCTTCTTGGCCACATCAGCCGATCCTTTCCCGGGGATGATATTGACCTCCAGCCCTTCTTCTTTGTACCAGCCCTTTTCCGTGGCCACAAAATAAGGCGAATGGTCCCCCACGTAAAACCAATTCAGGTTGAGGGTTACCTTATCTGTTGCCAGGCCCATGCTGCTCCAGGCAAGGAACAAAAAGCAGATAAACACCGTACTTCCAATCCTTTTAATTTTTCTTCTCATCTTATTGCCCTCCTTTTCATTTTCTCCGGTTAATACTTTTGGATCAGAAGCTAATTTTTTCTCTTCTCCCCATTTCCGCGTCCCCGAGTCCCCTCGTCTCTTCGTCCTTCTTTCTCTACTTCTGTTTCTCCCAGGGCATTAAAACTCTTTCCATGATCTCCACTGCCCAAAAGAGACCCAAACCGATGGCTGAAATTAAAATCAACGACCCGAATATTGCCGGAGTAGAAAGGGTAGTCTGGGAAGAAATGATCACCGACCCCAGGCCTTTGTCCGAGGCAATAAATTCCCCGACGATGGCCCCCACGACGGCTGTTGTAGAGGTAATTTTCAAACCGGAAAATATATAAGGTAAGGAATTGGGTAGCTGGATCATTTTCAACTTCTGCCATTTTGTGGCGTGAAGATAATTCACCAGGTCCAACAGGTCTTCTTCCACTGCTGCCAAGCCCGTGGCCGTATTAATCACCATGGGAAAGAAAGAAATCAAAACCACGATGAGAATGTTGGGCAGGATGCCATACCCAAACCAGATCATAAAAAGGGGAGCTATGGCGATCTTGGGCAACGTATTCACGAACACCAGGAAGGGCAGGATGGCCCGTTTCAGCCAATCTGACCAGACAATGGCAATGCCCAGAAACACCCCCACCAATGCCGAAAGGATAAAGCCCCCAACCACCTCGTAAAAAGTGGCCATAAAGTTAAACGACCACCGGTATTTGGCTTCAAAAAGGGTTTTAACGGCCGCAAGCGGGGTAGGCAGAATATATTCCTTGATGCCCAAAAGGACCACCCCGAAGTGCCAGACCAGTAAAACGATCACAAACACTGAAACGGTCTGAGCGTTCTTCTTCACCCACTCCAACACTTTCAAGCCTCACTCTTTAATCTTCTTTGAGGAAATCCAGGTCCTTCTTGGCGATCCCGCGGCGGAGCATCCCTTCGGCCAATTCCAGACAGGATTCCATGTCTCCAAGATGGCAGACTGAGGAAGGGGCATGAGAATACCGGATGGGAATTCCTAAGGAGATGCAGGGGATGCCTGCAAATTCCTGAGATACGGCAGCCGCATCCGTGTAAGAATTACCGTAGAGGGCCTGAAGTTGAACGGGCATCTTCTTCTCCTGGCTCACCTGCAAGGACATGGCCTTCAGTCCGGGGTTGATAAAATATCCTCTTTTGGGCGATTCCAAAAAATCTCCCAGGTTAATGACCACCCCGGAACCCAGCCGCACCGGCTTGCTGCTCACCGGGCTCTCCGGAGTGTCGCCGGCAAGGGCCACATCCAGAGCCATGAACCAATCTGGGCGGGTGAAGTGCGCTGCCGTGCGCGCCCCTCCCAAACCTCTCTCTTCCTGGACAGTTCCAACCGCCCAGACCGTTCCGGGGAAATTGCCATCCGCCAGTCTTTCCATAAGCGCCGCCAGGATCGCGCAAGCCGCCCGGTTGTCCATGGCTTTGCCGCAGCAGTAATCAGGATTGTTCCACCGGCCAAAAGGCACATCGAAGGAAACCGGGTCGCCAATGGAAATGCCCATCCCTTCGACCTCTTTGGCGCTTTTTGCCCCCACATCGATGTATAGACTGCGGTGGGGAAGAACAGTGCGTTTTTCTTCCTCGGTCATTAAATGCCCGGATTTAATCCCCACCATCCCGGAGATGTCCTTTACGCGCACACGAGTACCGGGTAACCAGGAATCACTGAACCAGCCCAGCTTGTCGAAGCGGATCATTCCCCGTGGATCAACGTCCCTCACCACCAGGCCGATTTCATCTATATGGGCGGCGACCATCACAGTCAAGCCGGATGTCCGGCCCGTTTTGCGTGCATAGACGTTCCCGTTCACGCCCACCTGGACTTCATCCGCATACGGGGTCCACTGTTTTTTCAGGTAGCGAACAACTGCTTGCTCATGGCCCGGAAGCCCGTCAAGGAGAGAAAGTTCCTGTAAAAATTTTGCCAGAGGTCCCTGCACTCATTCCTCCCTAAAATTTTAAATTTCCACAATTTACATTATGAGCTGATCCCATAGGCGCTTAAATTAGCATGAGAAAATAATCCGGTCAATAAAATTTGATGAACTCGCCAAAAGTCGGAAAAGCCGTCACTCCTGCGAAAGCAGGAGTCCAGAACTGCTTGAATTAACTGGATTCCCGCTTTCGCGGGAATGACGAAAATGGGATGAAAAAGACTTTTTATTAGTACAGAGTTTCCTAATTTTCGTGTCAAAAAGGCTGTCATAGCGAGCGAAGCGAAGCAATCTACTAAATGTCTGAAATCATGACGAGATTGCTTCGCCGCTCCGCTCCTCGCAATGACACCTCTGCTCTATTTTTACTTTGGAATCGGTCTACGAGATCATCAAATTTGGCTCTTTGAATTGCGGAATTTGGAATGCGGAATGTAACCCTTCAGTCACGAGTGGCTATGACAGGAATATCGGAGGAACTAACCCTGGCAAAGATTCTGTTTTGGCCGGGGGGCCAGGCCGGTACGCGCCGGGAGCATCGGCTGGGATATCCCTGTTCATGGTGTACTCACTGAACCTCCGCCGGAGGAGGCGGAAGGCGTCAGCCCCACCCCATCCACGGAGAAATCAGCGCCTCATGATTCCAAGCGGACTGGACTGGCCCCCCGGCCATGGGCGCCCTTGGCCTTTACGCCGAACCTTTCCTCATCCGACCTTGGCCACCCACCCGTGACTGAAGGTTACTGCGGAATAATTTTTCTTCTTGACAAACAATGTTCAAAATTTTAGCGTGAAGCTAACTCGATTTTTTTCCTACTATCCTTTATCCTCTGGAAAGGAAGAAAAATGACTAAGACTGTGAAAGTCGGATTCATCGGTGCAGGATTTGCTGCCGCTTTTCATCTGCGCTCCTACCGGCAGGTGCAGGGGGTGCCGGTGGAGGTTGCAGCCTTGGTTGATATCAACAAAGCCCGGGCTGAAGATCTCGCCCGGCGTTATGGTGTGCCCAGAGTCTACGATGATTACCGGTACATTCTGGATGATAAAACGATTGAGGTCGTGGATATTGTTGTGCCCAATGACCTTCATCTTCCCATGATCCTCCGGGCCGCCGAATCTGATAAAAGTATTATCTGCGAGAAGCCTCTCACCGGTTATTTCGGGCAGGGAGAGCCTGATCAGAAAGTGGGGGCCACCCCCAAAAAAGAAATGCTGCAGAAAGTCCGGGAAGACCTGAAAAAGGTCGAGGAAGTAATGGCGGCTCATCCGGTGAAATTTTGCTACGCGGAAAACTGGGTGCACGCCCCGGCCTTCAAAAAAGCCCTGGAGTTGATGGAAAAGTGTTTCATCTCCGGGGCCATCCTGGAGATGCGCGGGGAAGAGTCCCACAGCGGTTCGCATTCCGAGTTCGCCAAGTGGTGGCGGCACGCTGGCGGCGGAGCCATGGCTCGCCTTGGCGCCCATCCCATTGCTGCCGGCCTTTTCCTGAAACAGTTCGAAGGAGAAAAAAAGTCTGGCCGCCCTATTCTGGCCCGGGAGGTTTGGGCCGATGGAACTGACCTCACCAAAACTTCTGCCTTTGCCAGCACAAAGGGAAGCCCTCTGGTAACCGGCTGGGGGGATGTGGAAACCTGGTCGCAACTCACCATTACCTTTACCGATGGGACCAAAGGCGCTTTCTTTGCGGCCGATGACCTTCTGGGCGGAATGGAATCGAACATGGACATCCGCCTCTCCAACGCCCGCCTGAAATTCGACCTCTGCCCGGTTCGGATCTGTCAGTTCTACACAGTTGACCCCACCCCCGTGAAAGAGGTTTATTTCAACGAAAAACAGGAAACCAAAGCAGGGCTTTCGTTCCCCAACCCGAACGAAGAGTGGCTCTTGGGGTACCCCCAGGAAATTCAGGATTTCATGGAAGCCATCGCTTACGACCGCCAACCTCTCACCGGGTTGGATTTGGCCAGGCAGGTGGTCGAAGTATTATATGCGGGATATGTTTCGATGGAGGAAGGACGAAAAGCATCTCTAAACGCATAGGAGAAAGGTGAGCAATAAGCATCAAATTCCAAGCACCAAATAACAAACAAATCTCAATATTAAATTACCAAACTTCCAAACTTTGAGTTTAGGTCATTGGATATTGAAATTTAGAATTTATTTGGATTTTGAGATTTGGGATTTGCGGAAGAGATTTGGATTTTGGGGTTTGGAATTTGAAAATAGGAGTTCTAATATGAAAGACAGTCTCTTTTATCTGCCTGTTAAAATCGGCAATGTGGAGTTGAAAAACCCCTTTATCGTTGCTTCCGGGCCCACAGCCAAGCGCATTGATCAGCTTAAGCTCGCGGAAAAGTGCGGGTGGAGCGCCGCTTCCATCAAGCAGACCTTCAACCCCCTTCCTTACATTAATTACCAGCCCCGCTACCGCTGGTTGAAAAAAGAAAAGGTCCATGTGTTTACGGCCGAATACCGTTTGAACATGGAGCAAGGCCTTCGCCTGGTGGAAGAGGCCCGAAAAAAGTGCAAGGAACTGGTGGTCATCGCCAACTACTCCTACGTGGCGGGCCAGGATATAGACGGCTGGCTGGATGCCGCCCGCCGTTTCGATTCCGCCGGCGCCCAGATTCTCGAACTGAACTTATGCTGTCCCAACATGTCCTTTAACGTGGACATCTCCGAACGGGGCAAGAAGGAGGTCCGCCCTTCTTCCGGCGCCAGCATGGGGCAGGATGAGGATGCGGTTCGCTGGGTGATTGAAAACACGCGGAAAGTGACCCGGCTCCCCCTTATTGCCAAGATCACTCCCGAAGGGGGCCGGATTTCAGAAGTATCCAAGGTGGCTTTTGAATCGGGAGCGGCAGCAGTCTCCAGCGTGGCCAACAGGTTGGGAATTCCCGCCATCGACGTGTGGAACTACAAGAAGCCGATCTACAACCTGCAGGGCCAGAATACCATGGCCTGTCTATCCGGCCCCTGGATTAAACCCCTTGCCCTGCGGGATGTTTTCGAAATCCGCAAACTCGTTGGCCCCGAACCCCATATCAATGGAACGGGCGGTGTAGCTTCCATGGAAGATGCCGTGCAGATGATGATGTGCGGCGCAGACTCCATCGGGGTCTGCACTCATACTATGATCGCCGGCTTTGGTTTTCTGGAGAAATGGATGAAGTCTCTTAGAGACTATATGAAGACAATGGGTTTTCAAACGGCGAGGGACATGCGCGATCTGCTCCTTACGGAGATCAAGCCTGCTTCGGAGCTGACGGTTTGGGCCGGGTATGCTCAGGTTGATCCGGAAAAATGTTCGGCTTGCGGCCTATGCCTTGAGATTGGACATTGTAACGCCATCGTCCTTACGGATGCCTCCGCCGAGATTGATCCCGGCCTTTGCCAGGGTTGCTCAACCTGCATCGACATCTGCCCGAAAAAAGCCATCTGGATGGCGGATAAAAGGATCTGATGGGGTGATGGGGTGAAAAAAGATTCCAAGGACCAAGTGAAAATGAACCATGCATAATCACTTGACCCTTAGAACCCTTGAACCCTATTTTAGTCCCAGTACATCCTGCATATCATAAAGACCGGGTTTCTGTTTGACCACCCAGCCAGCCGCTCGCACGGCGCCACGGGCAAAGTTGTCCCGGCTGTGGGCCCGGTGGGTAACCTCTAACCTTTCGCCCAGGCCTCCGAAGACCACGGTATGCTCGCCTATGATATCTCCCGCCCGGATGGTCTGCATTCCGATCTCCGCCCGCTTCCTTTCGCCGATGATTCCTTTACGCTCATAAACCCCCACCTGATCGAAATTGCGCTGCAGAGCCTGAGCCAGGATTTGGCCCATCTTCACCGCTGTGCCGCTGGGAGCATCTTTTTTCATCCTGTGGTGAGCTTCAATGACCTCCACATCGTAGTCTTCTCCTAAGATTTTGGCCAGGTCGGCGATGATACGGAACATCACGTTGACGCCCACGCTCATGTTCGGAGATAGAACACAGGGAATCTTCTGGGTCAGCGCCCGAACCTCCACCATCTGGGCCGAGGATAATCCCGTGGACCCGATGACCGCGCTTTTCCCGTTTTCAGCAGCTACCTGTAAATTTCTTAAAGCGGCTTCAGCATTGGTAAAGTCGATGATCACATCACCGGAGGAAATAACTTCCCGGAGATATCCTGAAAGGATAATATTCCACTTTTCCAAACCGGCCATCTCCCCCACATCCCGTCCGATGTTCGGGTGATCCTGCCGTTCCACGGCTCCGCCAAGGAGAACATTGGAATTCTCATGGATCGCTGTTAGGAGGCGCAGGCCCATCCTGCCTGCAGCCCCGATTAAAATCGCCTTCACGATATCGTTGGCCATAATCCCCCCTTTTAAATGATGACTGCGGATTGCGGAATTTCATTAGGCAGTTTTTTTACTTGAACCTTTGAACCCTGGAAACCAGTATTATTTGAGGTTCTTGCAAATCTCAAAATCTGTCGCTAAATCGTCATTCCGGGCAAGCGAAGCGCGAACCGGAATCCAGATTTTTCAGACTATCCTGGATTCCCGCTTTCGCGGGAATGACGGTGGTTAGAACTTTTGCAAGAGTCTCATTTGTATGCTTCTTCCCACAGACTCCCTTCGTAAACCACTTTTGTGTCTCCCTCGAGGAAAACACGCTCGTAACCGTCTCCCTTGCTCTGAAAGTAGATGTTCAAGATTTCCCCGCCGGTTGTCTCGACCATAACCGGCGAATCAATCAGTCCTTTGGCTGCGGCGATCAAGGCCGAGGCCACTGCGCCGGTCCCGCAGGCCAGGGTTTCATCCTCGACCCCGCGCTCATAAGTTCGAACCTTCAGGTGCTTCCTATCAACGGGCTGTACGAAGTTGACATTGGTGCCGGCAGGCTGGAACCGGGCATGGAAACGAATCTTTCTTCCCAAATCCTTCACCGCCACAACAGCCGCGTCTTCGACCATTTTTATGGCGTGGGGAACACCCGTATTAATAAAACAAAGCTGATGGTTCTGGCCATCAATAGAAACATCCAGGTTTAGCTTTAAGCCGGCGGGCTGGACCATCTGCAGTTTAACCTGCCTTCCATTGACCTCAGCTTCAATGATCCCGGCCAGGGTTTCGAAAGAAAGCCGGCTGGGAGCGATTCCTTTGATGACCGCAAAACGGGCGGCGCAGCGTCCGCCGTTCCCGCACATCTCTGCTTCGCTGCCATCGGAGTTGAAGAAACGCCAGCGGAAGTTTACGCGGTTCGAGGATTCAACGAGAATAAGGCCATCTGCCCCAACGGAAACTTTGCGGACGCATACCCGCGGGACAAAATCGCCCAGGCGGTCGGCATCTAAAATTCCCTCACGATTATCGATGAGAATGAAATCATTTCCGCTGCCGCTCATTTTGCAAAAAGGAATTTTCCCCATTTTTCTACTCGTGTGCTGAAAAATTTTTGGTATCAATTTAGCGGTTTGAAAAAGTGGTTTTACCACCTTTGTTGATGTCCGGGGGTCTGGGTGGAACGCGCCGGAAGCATCGGCCGGGTTTCCGCTTGGCCACGAAGAACCCCGCTCGTTTCCGCCGGAGGAGGCGGGGGGCGTTTTCCCCGCCCCACCCACGAAGAAATCAGCGTCTTATGATTCCAAGCGGGCCGCCCAGACCCCCGGACCATTGATTCCCTCTGACCTTACGCCCCACCTCTTTTCAAAGGGCTAAAGTGATACGTTTTGAGGAGTTTAAGCCAAAATGTCGGGAATGAACTCCCCTTTGATCAGGTCGTCGTAATCCTCGCGCTCCCGGATGATATAAAAACGGCCTTTGTCAACCAAAACTTCCGCTGCCCGGGGGCGGGAATTATAATTCGAGGACATGGAGAATCCGTAAGCCCCCGCGCTCATCACGGCCAAGAGCTCTCCGGCTTCCATGCGAGGAAGCTTGCGGTCCTTAGCCAGGAAATCCGCGGATTCGCAGATCGGCCCGACCACATCGGCCACAATTTCAGGGCGTTCCTTCTTTTGCACCGGTTGAATCCTCTGGTAGGAACCATAGAGGCTCGGGCGGATGAGGTCGTTCATGGCGGCATCCACGATAATAAAATTTTTCTCTCCCCCCTCTTTGGCGTACAAAACTTTCGTAACAAGGATACCGGCGTTCCCTACGATCACCCGGCCGGGTTCCAGGATGAGCGTGCACTCAATCTCGCCCAGTTCGTTCAGCAAGGATTGGGCATATTCCCGGGGATGTGGTGGCTCCTCCTGATGATATGTGATCCCCAGCCCTCCCCCCAGGTCTATATATTGGATATGAATTCCCTCCGCCCGCAGTTTTAGGGCCAGTTCCTTGATCCGCTGCACTGCTTCTACAAAGGGCCCGACATCCGTAAGCTGAGAGCCAATATGGCAGCTAACTCCGATGACCTTGATGTTGGGTAGAGTGCTGGCCAGAATGTAATCATCGATGGATTTCCGGATGTTTATCCCGAATTTATTTTTCTTCAACCCCGTGGTTATGTAGGGATGAGTTTGCGGATTAACATCTGGATTGACCCGCAAAGCCACCGGCGCTTTGGCGCCCATTCTGCCGGCGATTCCATCAATGGCCAATAGCTCCTGGGCAGACTCCACGCAGAACATGAGAATGGGAAATTCCAGGGCATATTCAATTTCTTCCGGACGTTTGCCCACTCCGGAATAAACGATCCGCTCCGGCCGCGCGCCGGCCTTCATCGCCCGAAAGAGCTCCCCTCCGGAAACTACGTCCACTCCCCCCCCCCGCCGAACAAAGACCCTGAGGATGGCGATATTGGAATTGGCCTTTGCCGAAAAACAGACCAGGTGATTGACTTTGGAAAAGGCGCTGTCAAAGGCCTGAAAATGGCTCTCCAGGGTGTTCAGGCTGTAGAGGTAGAAGGGCGTCCCCACTTCCTTAGCAATGGCTTCAATGGAAAAATCCTCGCAGTAAAGGTTTTCCTCTCTATACTGAAAATCATGCATCCCATCTCTCCCGCTTTATTAGTTCTATATTTATAACATAGACTTTAAAGGAAGGCTAAAAAAAAATTACCCCAATGCATTGGCCAAACAAGAATATCCTCGTTTTCATTTCCCTTGACGTTCAAATGCGCCGATTCGGAAACTATTGAACTCCGCGGTGATTATTGCGGCGGATTTCAGCTTCTCCCCAAGGAAATCTATCACACGCCGGCAGATGGAAGCCTACTGGTAAAGAAATGGTAAGGCTTCTATTAGAGGAGAAGAAATGAAAGTTAAATCGGTAAGAATCCCCGAGGATATTGACAACGCCATCGGGTATGTAGCCCGGCTGGAGAGGATTGAGAAAACAAGTTCACTCAGGAAACTTACTCGATTAGGCTTCGAATATTATGTTGCCAAGTCTTACGAAAAAGGCAAGTTAACCCTGAGAGAAGCGGCGGAACTATTGAATATGACGCTTTCTGAGGCTCTCGACCTGCTGAATGAACTGGGCGTGAAAGGAAACATCCGGGCCAAGGATGTTTTGGAAAGCCTAAAAGGTCTACCCTCCTGATGCGTTTCTTTCCATTCAAGATCTTTCTTTTGGGCGTGGGGGACGGGGGCGTGGGGGACGTAGTTTACTTCTATCACTTCTTATTCTCCATCTCCATTTTTCTAAGAGCATTGGCAATGGCTGAGGTACAAACCCCTACATGACGCGCTATCTCGGCCATCGGAATTCCGTATTCCCGATTTAATTGCCAGGCCACCTTCGCACGCACGATTGATACTCTCCGAGCCTGATCACCCCAGTTATATTTTTAAACTACGTCCCCCAGCCCAAAGCCTCAAGGCGGTATTCGTAGGGTTTGGTTTGGGCGGGTCGAGGGTTGTGTTCTGCATGGAGATGCCCGGCATAACGCGCATCGTTATCGGGAACGATTCATTTTGATAAAATCACTCGGACAAACAAAGTGCTCTGTAATCCATTCCTCCGGCTTGTTGCAGAGGGGTCATTATGAAAGAGGAAGGCCGAGGTTGATCCTCGGCCTTCCATCTCTCTACCTCGCTTTTCCCAGGTAAGGGTTGTGTCGCTTTTTTTAAGAGCCTAACAGGGCCCCCCAATACTTCGCCGGATCTTTCTCAAATCGTTTGGTCATCATCGTTTCAAGCATGGCATGGTGGATTTTCTCGTCATTCCAGATCTGTTCGAAAATGTATTGCAGGGCGGGGGTTTGGGTAAGACTCTTCATCTCCGAAAGAAAATCCTTGTGTTTTCTTTCCATTTCTTCATGCTTCTTCAACAGCTCCCAGACTTCTTTTCTTTCTTCTGCTCCCGCGATTTGTTTGTACTCGAGGATTTCCAAGGCGGCCCGGCCCAAATCGGCATGTTTTCGGGAATCGTGCTGGATGGCTCGAAGCAAATACTTTACGGTTGCATTGGCGGCTTGACTGGCCGTTTTTTCGGTCAGATCAATCACCTCTTCCTCAACTTTAATGAGTTGATTCACCATTGTCTTAAGTCTTTCGATGTCTTCTTCCCCCTTCATATCAACACCCCCCTTTCATAGAATAATGAACTTCTTCCCGTTAAGTATGTTTAAAAAGGAGGAGGCTGTCAAGGGGAAATATAAGCCTTCTGGTACGGGAACCACCCCCTTCTTCACCCCGATTTTTCTTTGCTAAGTGTTTTTCGATTCATCCCCGCATCCGCCCTGCAGGAATGGTCCATGGTCAGTTCCTGGAGGCTGTTCTTTTTGATCAACTGCAGGTTTTCTAAAATTCTTTCCGCCCCCGCACCATAAACCTTGATTCCCAGGGCATTCAATTTCGCCAGGGCTCCTCCCCCGATTCCTCCGACCGCCAAAGAGTCGATCTGGTGGCCGTCCAGGGCGCGGATGGGATTACAGGCGCCATGGATATGATGGAGGTCTTTGGTCTGGATGGTCAGGGCCTCGTTCTTCTCCGTGTCCACGACAACAAAGGCCGGGGCAGAGCCGAAATGCCCGTACACCTTGCTTTCCATCCCTTCAACGCGTTCTACCGGAAACCCGACTTTCATGATTCATTCTCCTTTTTTGGTAACAGTTTAGCCATTTGAAAAGCTGTCAAATCCCCCTTCATCCCCGAAGCTGTGAAAAAATTCAATTTTCGGAAATTGGGGGGGGTTGAAATTATTGATAAATCTTTCGACATAATCCTCTTTTCTTCGATTTTTTCACAGCTTCCCCCAAAGGGGGAAAAGGCTGAATCTTTTATCGAATTCCAATAAATAGCCTCTCCTCCCTTTGGAAAAGCCTACCTGCGGTAGGCAGGGGAGGTCGGGAGGGATTTCATTTAATTGCTCAAAAGGCTAAAGGTTAGGGTGATGGGTTTGCTAGGCTACGGGTGGGGAACAACTACTTCATCAAAAATACTCTTGTCCTCATGGGTAGTCAAAGCAAATTTTGGCACAATTTGAAGGTCCCAAAATGATAGAGAGCGTGCCAATCTCTGCACTTCGTCAAAATTTCTGAGATAAAAAGCATCTCCCAACCTTTAATGATTATGGATAGAAACCTACACTCTTTGGCAAAATCTTTCAACCGAAGAAGTTAATACATCATTTGACGCTGTCTGCCAGGTCAAGTTTCGATTTTGACGTATTATTCATCCTTTCTCATGGGCTTCATTTTATCTGCTCCTCGACGATTTTGATTTCTTCGTCCGCCTATAAGAAGCACCCAACGCTATGCTAAGGGGCGCGGCGGCTTTAGGCCACGTCTCTCTTCAGTGTTATGCAGTTTTTTGTAGCAATTTTTTGTCGATCTCAAGTTCATAGGAGAGAATTGTCTTAATGTTCATCTTTTTGGAAGCGTTAAGTATCTCAATGCCAACTATTTTATTTTCAGATGTTGTATCCAAATTAACACCTTCAGAAATCTCCACAACTCCATCTGGTTTTTTATTCCCTAATTTTATATATATAGCATCAACCTCATTATCATAATGTACTCTCATTTTTTCCTCCCTTTTTTCAACGGATAGTTTGTTATTACTGTTGCCGCATCCTTTTCAATAGAGACAACAATCTTCAACGGATACTGAAACCCAACAACATCTCTTATAATCTCATGTTCGCCCTGACGTAAATTCATGTTCGCTCACTACTGTCCAAATAAAAATTTTAACATAACATAAAACGCTATGACTTCATTGGATAATTGCAATATTTTGTACGGGAACGATTTGAATTTTGAAAAAGGCTATACTCCCCTAAAAAAGGAGGTGGCCAATGAATCGAGGTCGTACAATCTTCGCACAAGCCATGC
>VGSF01000119.1 GCA_016875165.1 Deltaproteobacteria bacterium | reverse complement strand
GGAAGTGGGCATGATTCCCAAGAAATGTCCAAGCATAGCACGCCGTCTTTGTTTCCATCAGAAGCCTTCCCAACCGTTCCAGAAAATTCTCCCGATCACGGTCATCGCGAAAAATCTTGCGGCGTTCAATCCCCCTGATGATGATATGATGCAGAACTCCTGGAGCATCCAGGCGGGCTAATCTCGGCATAATTCCCTTCTTATCACCCAATCCCTTTTGCCGTCAACTGAATTATTTAAGGGCGTCCCTCTTCCCCTGACTTCCTCCCCTTCCTACTCCTAAAAATGAAAGGTTCGATGCTTTTTAAAAAAAACCTACCAAACCTTACCTTTTTTATCAACTCCCAATCGTTTGTCAAATTCTGTCATAAGAAAGTGGGGAGAAGAACGGTGGGTTGGTTGGCCTGTTTTAGGAGAGGTGAAAAGCGGAGACTGAAGACCAGAAGGATGGAAGCTCTTGGATTAAGGAAAACGAATCCTTATTACTCATCCAGGCCAACAATCCGATCAAAGATCAGCATCGCGTGTCTGGCACATGCGGTCTTGACTGTCTCCCAGTTCTGCCAGCGCAGGTCGAGGTTTTTGTATTCGGCAAGCCCCAACTCTTCAAGATCATAGGGGAGTGGATTCGCGAGCTGAATCTGCAACTGCTGCAACGCCGATTCCTCGTTCGGCTGAGGATAGAGACGATCGAAAATCTGGATCGCCTCTAACATTCTCTCGTCGCCCATTTTGTCGGCTAAAGCCACGAAATCGAGATAGTCGCGGGTCGCGTTCCGCTTGAGGATCAGCACTCCCTTGATCCGCAGTATCTCCGCTTGTGTCGGAATGGTAATCTTCTGACCCAAGCGCTCGATCTGGGTGGTTTCCAGCGGTTCGTCCCGAATCAACTGCCTCACTCCGGTTTCGATGCCGTCCAGACTCCCGAGAATATGCACGGGACGATTGATGCGCGCCGTTTTCCACCCCGCAACCGACTCCAACTCGGCGAGCACTTGGTCGAAGCGCTGCCGGAGATTGGGCAAGACATGATTGGCATCCGTGGACAACCGATGCTCAGCATACAAAGCAGCGGCAGTTCCACCCACAAGAACGGCATCCGGAAGGATGCGCTGCAAACGGGCGGCAGAGGAAAGAACCTGTTCCCAATCAGGCAAGGTGTCGTTCGGCATAATACTTCCAAAAATGGTAGCGCTGGGCATAGGGATCGGAGATGTGCGCCCGGCATACCCGCAGCACCTTCTCCGCCACCGCCCGGTCTTTGAGCGCGGCCCGCCGCAACTCAGCCCAATCTCGGCGCTTGCCGCGAGCGATCACGTCTTCAATCGCGGCGAGAGTGAATTGTTGATGGGTAAGATGACGATGCAACATTACAATAGCTTATCACGATTTCTCTGCCCATTCAAGAGCGTTGCCAACGTTTGGTTTTTTGCTTTACAAAAATAGGCTATCATTCCTACGATGAACTATACAAAGCCCCAATAATATTTTTTCAACTGTCTGCGCCAAGCGCATTGGCTATCCTGATGTCAGAGGCTCTCCCGCCAGGAATACACGATCGCCACAGGGCGTGAAACCTTGCTCTACCCAATGGAAGCAAGATTCAAGGCAACTAATACGAGCGTAATAAATGTCTTTACAAGTCATTGCGAGCCCAAGGAGCGCGGCAATCTCGTTTTTCGTGGGATTGCTTCGTCGCTCCACTCCTCGCAATGACAGGTCATTTAATGCGTCGGTATAAATTTATCTGATTTTCTAAATATTTTACGGTGTTTTTTGGCAATCGATTTCTTAAGCATACATCCATTACTTCTTTCTTCCCGCAAATTTTTCGCGTATAATAAAACCGATAATTAGTGCCCATCGAGAAACTTAACTTTTCCCCTCCCCTTCGACGGGTGAGGGGGGGTGGGGGTGATAAGGGGTAAAATTTCTATGACTTCCATTTTAATCCCCCTCATCCCAACCCTCTTCCGCAAGGGGGGTTTCCGGATGAGAACTAATACAAACGCATTAAATAAAGTGTCATTGCGAGGAAGCCCGCCATGCGTGGCGACGAAGCAATACCACGAAAAACGAGATTGCCACGCCCTTCGGGCTCGCAAAGACGATGTGAAGATGTAAAAACATTTAATGCGTTTGTATTAATTAGAATCGCCGCCGGGCTGATAAGGAAGATTGCAGATTATTGAAAGCAACTGATTAGGGAGGTACAGATGAACCAAGAATATCTAACAAAGCTATTCGGACTTGAGGGCAAAGTCGCCGTGGTTACTGGCGGCGGGGGGGTTCTATGCGGCAGCATGTGCCGGGCCCTGGCCCAGGCCGGAGCGCGAGTAGTCGTGCTGGACCTGCTGGAGCCCGCAGCCAGAAACGTAGCCCATGATATAGAAGCTAACGGCGGCATTGCCGTTTCTTTTCAGGCCGACGCCCTGGATAAAGGGAGTCTGGATAATGTCTGCGAAAAGGTCCTGGAAAAATTCGGCCGGGTGGACATTCTGATCAATGGCGCGGGGGGAAACAAAGCCCAGGCCACCACTTCTCCAAACCTTTCCTTTTTCGATTTGCCTCAGGATGCTTTTCAGTGGGTCTTTAACCTGAATTTTACCTGCACGCTCCTGGCCAGTCAGGTCTTCAGCAAAGTCATGGCCCGCCAAAAAGAGGGGGTCATTCTAAATATTTCTTCCATGAATTATTTTCGCCCGCTGACCAGGGTGCCGGCCTATTCAGCCGCCAAAGCCGCCGTAAGCAACTTCACCCAATGGCTGGCCGTGCATCTCTCCCAGAATTATTCCACGAAGATCAGGGTTAACGCCCTGGCCCCTGGCTTTTTTCTCACGGAACAAAATCGTTTTTTGCTCACGGACAAAGAAACCGGAGCCCTTACCCCCCGCGGAAAATCCATCATCGATCATACACCGATGAACCGATTCGGAGCGCCCGAAGACCTCATCGGCGCTGTGCTCTGGCTCCTTTCCCCGGCAGGGGAATTCGTCCATGGGGCGGTGATTGCAATTGATGGAGGATTTTCGGCATTTAGCGGGGTTTAAAAAATTTTCACCGCAGAGCACGCCGAGAACGCGGAGAATAATTTACATTATAAAGCCAATAATGATGATCTCGTAAAAAGTCGTAAAACTGTCACTCCTGCAAAAGCAGTCCGCCTCAGGCGGACCAGAAATCCCTCCCGACATCCCCTGCCGGCCGCAGGCAGGCTTTTGCAAAGGGAGGAGAGGTTTTTAGGGGATGAAGGGGGATTTGACAGCTTTTCAAATGGCTAAACTGTTACCATTTTGCATTTTTACTTTGGCAATTTTATTACCTCGGCGTTATCTGCGGTGAAATGTAGTTAAATTTATTGGGACACAGATTTTCACAGATAACCGCAGATAATTATTTTCTTTTTAGTTTATCCTGATAATCTGTGTACATCCGTGTCCAAAAAGGAAATTCCTATACAGTTAAATATTTTTTCCACTTTGGATTAACCAACCTCCGGGAGGACATGAGCCATGGGCCGTTATGATGACGATGAACGGGAAAAGCCAAGCTGGCGGGAGATTGACCAGCGGCGCGACCGCAGCCAGCGCGTTAGCGGCGGAGGAAAAAGTTTTAAAGAGCGCACTCTCCGTTCGGACTGGGCCAAAAAGCAGCACTTGCGGGAGGCGGAAAAGTTCTTTCAAGGGAAAAAAGGTACGGACGCCTACAAGGCCGCCCATGCCGCCATGCACGAAAAATACGGAACCCCGGATTTCCAGGCAGCCATGGATAATTTCCTGAAACAGTTCGGCCTCCCCGATGAATGGGGCGCTCTCCTCCTCATCCTGGATGCACAAGAACCAAAATGGGTAAAAGAGGCCCTTACGGCCCTGAAATTGATGTATGAAAAGCGCAGCCTGATGGAACAGAAGGGCTTCAAAGGAAAAGTAAAGGTGCTGGAAATGACCACCAAAGACAAAACCATCCGGCAGGAATGTGAAATAATTCTGGAGGGGCTGCAATGAAGGAAGCAGAGAAGATCAAACTTTTGCAGGAACAGTTAAAGAGGATTTCGGCTCTCCCTTTCTACGAAAACCGTTTCCAGGCCGGGGGGATCAACCCGGAAGACATCCGCTCTTTAGAGGATTTTCAGAAAATTCCGCTTATGGACACGAAGGATCTACAAAAAGACCTGGAAGAGCATCCTCCCCTAAGTTCTCTTTTTCATCCTGACACAATCCGGGTGACTTTGAGCCCGGGCCCAAAGGGTTTAATGCCCGTTTATCATTCCCGCCAGGATGTCGAAGAAGTCAACAAGGAGCTGGCTGCCATGTACCGGGCCTGCGGAGTCGGCCCGGAAGACATTGCCGCCATCACCTTCGGCTACCATCTCTTTATCGCTGGAATCACCATCCACGGGGGGTTCGAGACCCTGGGCTGCAAGACCATTCCTCTCGGGCCGGGAGAGTCGGAGAGGACAGCCGAAATCCTCAACCGGTTCAAGGTCACAGTCCTCGCTTCTAACCCCAGTTTTGCCCTGAAATTGGCTCAGGAAGGGGTTCGTTCCATTCGCCTCCTTTTCGCCGGAGGGGAACCTTTTTCCAGCGTCGAGGGATACAAGGAAAAGCTGCGTCAGGCTTTCGGGCCCATCGGCTTGATTGATTCCTACGGCCTTGGCCAGTCCACCCCCGTAGCCCGGGAATGTAAAGAGGAACGAGGGTTGCATGTGGCCGACAACCTCATTTTCCTCGAAATCGTGGAACCGGAGACCGGAAAAGTCCTTCCTCATGGCGAACGGGGTGAAGTGGTCATCACCCACTTGCGCCGCCAGGGATCTCCTCTTCTCCGCTTCCGAACAGGCGATTTAAGCGTAATGGAACATATCGACTGCCCCTGCGGGAGAAAAGCTACTTTAACCAAAGGGGTGTTGGGGCGCACCGATGAAATGCATAAGGTCAAGGGCGTGAAGCTCTATCCTTCCCAGATCGACCACCTGCTGCGCCCCCTGCCGGATTATACGCCGGGGAAATACCGGGTGATTATTAGCCCCAAACCCGGTGGAGGAGACCTTTTCCAACTTATTGTAGAAGGCAAGTATCCAGGCCCTTCCGCAACGGAAAAAATCGTCGAACGTATGAAGGAGACTCTCCTGATCAAACCGGATAAAGTGGAGTTCGTGGAAAAGCTTCCCGAAGGGCCAAAGGTGATGGATGAAAGATATAAATAGGGGATAGGTAAGAAGTAAGAGGTCAGAGATCAGAGGTCAAAAGTAATGGGTAATGCGCCTTGCGCCTTTACGCCTTACGGTCTTTAATTATGAAGGTCATATTCCACGAGAGGTTTTATGAAGTTTACGTCTCCGACCCGGCGGCCGCTGCCGGGAGGATGGAGGCCATTGTTGAAGCTCTGGGAAAAGATTTTGAATTTCTCACCCCCCATCCGGCCTCTGAAAAAGACTTAGCCCTGGTGCACACCCCGGGGCATATCGAAAGGATCAAACGCTTAAGAGACCTCTATGAAATCGCCTTGCTCTCTGCCGGCGGAGCCGCCATGGCTGCGGAATTGGCCTGGAACGGAGAGCCGGCCTTCGGCCTTATTCGCCCGCCGGGACATCACGCCAGCCCGGATTCCTGCTGGGGGTTTTGCTACTTTAACAACATAGCCATCGCCGTCAAGAAATTGATGAAAGAAGCTGGAGTAAAAAAAGCATTGATCCTGGACTTTGACCTGCATTTTGGAGATGGAACGGCAAATGCCTTCGCGGCTATTCCGGATGTGGTTTACTTCCATCCCGAGGGTTCAGACAGGAAACAATTCATCGAAAGAATTCAAAAGCGGCTGGAAAAGGCCGAGGGCTTCGATATTCTATCAGTCTCGGCAGGTTTTGACCGGCATGTGCAGGATTGGGGCGGACTCTTAACCACGGAAGATTACAGGGCGATTGGCAGCCTGATTAAAACTTATTCGGAAAAGTTCTGCCAGGGCCGCCGGTTCGGCGTGCTCGAAGGCGGATATAATCATGCAGTGCTCGGGCAAAATGTCCGGGCTTTTTTGGAAGGGATGAGAAGTTAAAGGTTTAAAATGTATTTCCTCACCTGGGCCAGGGCCATTTTGGTCATGCGATTCTCGATGAAGCGCATGGCAAACGGCCAGCGTTGCTCAATTAAGTCCGTTCCTTGGGCGTGAGCCAGAGCAATATAGACATGGTGATCCTGCTCCTTCTCTTTGGCCGCCTGCCCGGTCAAACCCACTCCTAAATCGGCGTCGGCAAGGTGGCGTACGCCCTCGGCTAAAACCTGGGCCGCTTCTCCGCTGCTAAAGCCCCGGTTTGTCAGAAAGGATTCCGGAACAGCCAAAATTTTTTGGGCCATGCGCGGGCTGACGACGGTCACGCCGAGAGGAAAGAAGTCCGCGCATCCTTCCATCATTTTCAAATTCTGGATGACCGAACTGCCGAACCCGGTTTCGGCCACAGCCAGGGTAAGCCCGCTCCGGCGTACGAGGGAGCTTAGAACTCCCTCGTAGGTTTCCTCATCGACCCCGAAGATAAAGTCTTTTAAACGCTCCCGAATTTCTGTTTCTAAAGGGGTGTTTAAGGCTTCGGCCTTAGCCTTATCCGCAGCTTTGGCCGTAAGGCGAATGTGAATTTCTCCAATCTGGGTGTGGGCCAGAAGGCCGATTGTCGGGTTCGACCCTTTTCCGATCAGGTCCTTTATCCGTTCATCCACCACGCTCTCCCCGATGCCAAACAGCTTGAGTACCCGGGAAACGATCACTTCCCGGATGCCCAATTTCTTCCTCAAATAGGGAAGGACGCTGTGCTCCATAAAGTAGCGCATTTCATGAGGCACGCCGGGAACGGCAATGATCGCCTGGCCGTCTTGTTCGGCGATAAATCCGGGAGCTGTGCCCACCGGGTTCTCGATAGGAATCGCCCCTTCCGGAACGTAAGCCTGTTTCTTGTTGTTGGGACTCATGGGCCGGCCGATCCGCCGGAAAAAATCGCTGATTTGATCATGGAGGTGTTGCTGAAAAATTAGCGGCCTGCCCAGGACTTCAGCCACTGCCTCGCGGGTTAAATCATCGAGCGTTGGTCCTATGCCGCCTGTGGTAATGATAAAATCCGAGCGGCTTAGGGCGATGCGCAGAGTATCTTTCAGCCTTTCCTGATTATCTCCCACCGTGGCCTTAAAATGCAGGTTAAGACCTATTGTGGCCAGTTGTTGGGCAATGTGCGCCGAGTTGGTGTCCACGATCTGTCCCAGCAACAGCTCGGTTCCGACGGCAATAATTTCAGCGTTCATGTTCCCCTTCTTCTATTTTTAGTACGCAGATTCACCCAATTAACATTGAAAATCCAGAAGACAGAATTCAGAAAAAATCGAACACACCATCATTCGTTCATGAAAACTTTCATTGAATTGGGTCCTTTGCTTTCATTGTAGGTTCATCCAAAGATATTCGCAACCCTGATTTTTTTAATCTTGCGAATTTCCCGAGGAATGGTAATATTAGGTAAGTAAAGACGCTGTTATATAGTAAATTAGCCACAGAGGACACAGAGATCACAGAGTCTTAAAACCTAAATAATAAAGGATAAGTGTCAAGTTTCTAAAGCGATCCACCTAAGGCGGACTAAAGTTGTAAAAAGGGAGGCTCTTGCAAAAGTCCTAAACACCGTCATTCCCGCCCCCGCTTTCGCGAGGGTAAATTTCAGCGGGAATCCAGGGCAGCCTGAATCCCGCCTTCGGCGGGAGTATATTCCGACCCGCGCTTCGCCCTGTACACCATGCGGTGCAGGGTTTCGCTTGCCCGGAATTACGATTGAGCGACAGATTTTGAGATTTGCAAGAACCTCAAGGAATTTCATATACAAACAAGTTATTAACACCCCCACCCTAACCCTCCCCCATCCAGGGGGAGGGAATTTTGGATCCCCCAGTATCTCCCCTCCCCTGGCGGGAGGGGGTTGGGGGGATGGGGATAGAAAAGCAAATTCCTATACAATCAAGTTAATCTTTAACAGAAAAGTATGGTTAGGCTGAATCCCCTTCCCGATAAAAAACATCACAAGTAATGAGGTGATCAAAGATGCCCTTAGTATATGCCGATCATGTAGCCGCCATGCCTCTTCACCCTAAAGCCTTTGAGGCCATGGTTCCTTATTTTAATGATTTTTACGGGAATCCTTCGAGCATCCATGATAGCGGGGAAAAGGCCCGGGAAGCCATTGAAGAAGCCCGCGGCAAAGTTGCCAGACTTATCGGAAGTCAAGAAGAAGAAATCTATTTTACTTCCTGCGGCACTGAATCTAACAATCTGGCCTTAAAAGGCATTGCCTGGGCTCATCAGAGCCGCGGGAAAGAGATCATCATCTCCAGCATTGAGCATTTTTCCATCATGCACACGGCCAGCGCTCTGGAGCGGGCCGGATTTCACGTGGTCCGTCTTCCGGTGGATGGGCATGGCTTAGTGGATCCAGGCGTGGTGGAAAAATCCATTTCTCCCCAAACTATCCTGGTATCCGTCATGCAGGCGAACCCGGAAGTGGGCACGATTGAACCTATAGCCGAGATTGGCAAAATCACCCGGGCCAAAAATGTTTTATTCCATACGGATGCCGTGGACTCTGTAGGGACGATTCCCGTTAACATTAAAGAACTGAACGTGGATCTTTTAAGTCTCTCGGCCAGCCAATTTTATGGCCCTAAAGGGGTGGCCGCCCTTTTCGTTCGCAAAGGAGTGAGAATTCTCCCCCTATTGGACGGGGGTATTCAGGAACGGGGCCTTAGAGCGGGAACGGAGAACGTTCCGGCGATCGTGGGCATGGGAGTAGCCGCCGACTTGTCCCGGGAGGAAATTCCTCAGCGCATGAGCCATTTACAAGGATTGCAAAAAAAGTTAACGGAGGGCTTACCCCAACGAATTCCTTACCTGCGTTTTCTCGGACACCCCACCCAACGACTTCCCGGCAATGTCAGCGTGGCCGTGGAGTATATCGAAGGAGAAGCCATGCTCCTTTTTATGGACATGGACGGGATCCGGATTTCCAGTGGATCGGCCTGCATTTCTCGTTCGTTGAAAGTTTCCCACGTTATGCTGGCCATGGGAGTGGACGCGGCCACAGCCCAGGGATCGCTCCTTTTCAGTTTTGGCATGCAGAATACCTTGGCGGATGTGGACCGCATTCTGGAAACTTTGCCGCCGGTGGTGGAAAGGCTCAGGAATATGTCGCCGGTTTACCGGAAAGCAATGGCCAAAAAGACGTAAAAGGAATATTACAGATGTCAGATGTCGGATATCGGATATCCGAACAACTAATACAAGCGTAATAAATGTCTTTACAAGTCATTGCGAGCCCAAGGGGCGCGGCAATCTCATTCTTCATGGGATTGCTTCGTCGTTCCACTCCTCGCAATGACAGGTTATTTAATACGTCGGTATTAAATCCCAAACAAATTTTAAATTTTAATTGCCAGGCCATAGAAAATAGGCTAACAAGAAGGAGTGAGAAAATGTACAGTGAAACAGTTATGGATCATTTCAAAAACCCCCGGAATGTCGGCACAATTGAAGACGCTGACGGAATAGGAGAAGTAGGCAACCCGGTCTGCGGCGATATGATGACTTTCTATATCAAGGTCAAAGACAATATAATCGACGATATAAAATTCCAAACCTTTGGGTGCGGGGCGGCTATTGCCGTCTCCTCCATCGTTAGTGATATGGCCAGAGGAAAAACCCTTGAGGAAGCGTCAAAAATAACCAACAGGATGGTAGCTGAAGCTCTGGAGGGACTCCCCAAACAGAAGCTGCATTGTTCTAACCTGGGAGCGGACGCATTGCAGAAAGCCATCCAGGACTACCGGCAAAAGAAAGAAGGAACCGTCTCCCGGCCCGAAGCTAAAAAATGCCACTGCCCGGTCTGCGACCTGGAAAACCCCATGGAGGCAGGATTCTGCACCGGGTGCGGCAAGGAAATACCTGACGATCATGCCCACGGACATTGAAGGTTTGACTTGATCGTATAGTCCTTTTTTGTAACTCTTTAGCTCTTTGAAAAAAGGTGTGTTGTAAAGGCCAAGGGATTCCAGGGGCCGGGGGCCAGAGCTGAACGCTTGGAATCATAAGGCGCTTATTTCTCCGCATAAGGGGCGGGCAAGAACCCCCGCCTCCTCCGGAGGAAAAGATCTTTTGTCCTCGTGGCCAAGCGGAAACCCAACCGATGCTTCCGGCGCGTTCCGCTCTAACCCCCGGCCCTCAACAAAGGCTTTTATATTTTTTTTCAAATCTCTAAACTGTTACCCTTTTTTTAACTTTAGTCCGCATTAGGCGGATCACTTTTGACGCTTATCTTTTACCTTTTCTTAATTATGGTTTTAAAACCTCTGTGATCTCTGTGCCCTCTGTGGCTAATTTAATTGTATAGGAATTTCCTTTTCTATCCCCCTCCCCCCAACCCCCTCCCGCCAGGGGAGGGGAGATACTGGGGGATCCAAAATTCCCTCCCCCTCGATGGGGGAGGGTTGGGGTGGGGGTGTTAATAACTTGATCTTCATTAGAGGGAGTGGAAAGGCGGCAATGGATTTGCGAAAGAAATCGCCATGACCAAGCGGGAAATCCTAAAAATTCTGGACCATATCCTCGACCCGGATTTGCGGGATCGCAGCATCGTGGAAATGGGGTTTGTCAGGGAAGAGGACATCGAAGTCAACCAAGAGGTTATCCAGGTCTTCTATACCGTAGGGGGACCGCTCTGCCCTTATAGCGCCGCCGTAGGCATCATCATTCATCACACTTTGAGCGAGAAGTTCAAGATAAAGATTAAAGTCCGCATGAAAAAGGAGCATTACCAGCACGAAATCGTAAACCAGATTCTGGGCGATGAATCGCACTTTAACGAATGGTTTGAGAAGATTAAATCTCAGAACCTCCTTAAGACATGCCTGCGGGCATAACCGGGAGAGAATTCGTGGGCGGGTAAGAACTTTCCTCGTATGCTCCTTATCTCATTTAGCCGTTTACGCTTCTACGCATTTACACATTGAGGAGGAAGAATGAAAGTTTTTTTGTCAGAAGTAATACATCCAGCCGCAGAGGCTCTGCTGGAAAATTCCGCTGAAGTAATCCGGCCAAGGAATCATTCCCGTGAAGCTTTGCTGGAAGCTCTGAAGGATGTGGAGGGAATGATTGCCCGAAAAATTTATGTCGGGCCCGAAGAGATGGATCATGCTCCCCGCCTGAAGATCATTGGAAGGCACGGCGTGGGACTCGATTCGGTGGACCTGGAGGAAGCTACAAGGAGAGGAGTTCTGGTAATCAATACTCCGGGGGCCAACCGGGAATCGGTTGCGGAATTGGCCGTGGCCTTTATGCTCTCCCTGGCCCGCAGAATTCCCCAGGCCCAGTCCGTTATGCAAGCCCTGCCCAAAGGGGATGTCGGCCAGTTTTCCGCCCTCCTCAAGCGTTACAACCTGACCGGAATCGACCTGGAAGGTAAATCCCTGGGAATCATCGGCACAGGCCGCATCGGTTCCACCGTGGCCAAAAAATGCCTGGCAGCTTTTGACATGAAAGTGCAGGGGTACGATCCTTACGTCTCTTCCTCGGTCATGGAATCATTTGGAGCCAAGAAAATCGAGAAACTTGAAGACATGCTCCCCTCCATCGATTTTCTTACCACCCATTGCCCCCTAACCCAGGAGACCAAGGGCATGGTGGGGAAAAAAGAGCTGGCCATGATGAGGAAAGGGGCTTATGTGATCAATACGGCCCGGGGCGGAATAGTCGATGAGAAAGCTCTTTATGAAGCTCTCGAATCAGGGCATATTGCCGGCGCAGCCCTGGACGTCTTTGAGATTGAGCCTCCGGACCCTGCCGATCCTCTTCTGAACCACCCGAATCTTTTGGCCACTCCTCACTACGCCGGGACGACCGAAGAAAGCCTTTATCGCGTGGGCATCGTGATGGTGGAGGAAGTCATCAATTTTCTCCAGGGAAAACCGCCCAGATACCCGGTCAATCCGGAAGTGCTGGATAAAATATAAAGGTTTTGTAAACACTTTAGTTCTTTGAATAAAGGTGTGTCACCAGGGCCAAGGGATTCCAGGCCCCCGGGCCCAAAAAGAGGCGTTGCCGCCATTTTTTCAAAACTCTAAACTGATACAGGGTTTTTTATGGTTCCCATCGTCTCCATCGTCGGCAAATCAGACAGCGGTAAAACCACTCTAATTGAAAAGCTTGTCCCGGAACTCGTCCGCCGGGGCTATCGGGTAGCCACTGTGAAGCACGATGTTCACGGCTTTGAGGTGGATCAAGAAGGAAAAGACAGCTTTCGGCATAAGAAGGCCGGAGCGCATACAGTGGTCATTTCTTCCCCGGTGAAACTTGCCCTGATACGGGATGTGGACCATGACGCCGATTTGGCCGAGCTGCGGGAAAAATACATCCAGGATGTGGACCTCATTCTCTCGGAAGGGTTCAAACAAAACAAACAACCCAAAATCGAGGTTTTCCGCAAAGAGATGCACCGGGATTTGCTTTGCTCAAAGGAGGACAACCTTCTGGCCATCGCGGCCAACCAGTCGTTCGATATCGGCGTGCCCAGCTTTGATTTGAACGATGCCCGGGGCCTGGCGGATCTGATTGAGGAGAAGTTTTTAAAAGGCGTGAAATCCGCGCAGGTTCGGCTTAAGGTCAACGGGAAAGAAATTCCCTTATCTCCTTTCGTGCAGCAATCGATCAGCGGCACGGTCCGGGGAATGGTCTCTTCCCTGAAAGGTTGCGCATCACCCCGGACAGTGGAATTGGAAATCCTGCCCGATTAAATTAATGGGGACACAGATTTTCGCAGATAACCGCAGATAATTATTTTCTTTTTAATTTATCTTGATAATCTGTGTTCATCCGTGTCCAAAAAGCAATTTCCTAGTGCGCCAGGCAAAGCCTGACAGATCCAGTTGGTTGAAAAGCCAGCCTGACAAAGTTAGCCGACCGTCAGAACCGAGTTTTGCATCTATGCGGGTAACCGTCCGGGTGAAGCGTAAACAGGGAGA
>VGSF01000118.1 GCA_016875165.1 Deltaproteobacteria bacterium | reverse complement strand
CTAGTAAGGTAACTTTCGTGAACATCGCCCCGGAAGCGAAGCAGAGCGCCCTGGTCTCCAAGCAGGTGGATGTGGTCTTCGACTTTTACTCCGGAGCTCCCTTCTATTACAAGGCTTTCGGGCCAGACAAGGTGAAGTTTATGATGTTTGCCGACTGGGGGGTGGATGTTTATTCCAATGCCATTGTTGTTACGGACAAATATGCCAAAGAAAACCCTGGTATCATCAAGAGATTTGTCAGGGCCTCGCTGCGCGGATGGGAATTCACCCTGAAGAACCCGGAGGAAGCCATTAATATCATGGCCAAGTATCGGACGGAGATCGATAAGCCCCTCATGCTGGCCAACTTGAAGCTGATCATCGACCTTTTCCGCACCGAACGCTATCAAAAGAATGGTATCGGCTGGGTGGATGACAAAAAAATGGCCGACTCCATCAAGATTATCTCGCAGTACAGAGACTTGAAGGTGGACATGAAATCCAGCGAGATGTATACTAACGAATTTTTAACAAAAATTCCATTGCCCATCGAGGTGAAATAAAAATAATACCGCAGAGATCGCAGAGAACGCTGAGAAACAAGCAAATTAAAAGCTAAAAAAGTTGATGATCTCGTAAAAAGTCGTCACTCCGGCCTGCCTGTGCCTGGCAGACAGGTGAAAACCGGAGTCCAGAGAACTTATAACTATTTGAAAGAACTGGATTCCGGCGCCTGCCCCGGACACGATCCGGGGTTCGCCGGAATGACAGAAAGACGCCTTTTCAGACTTTTTACGAGATCATCAAAATTGATGGAGTCGTAAAAAGTCCTAAAAGTGGTCATTGCGAGCGGAGCGAAGCAATCTCGTATTTCGTAAGTGCTTGATTTCATGGGATTGCTTCGTCGCTACGCTCCTCGCAATGACATGTAGTTGGACTTTTTACGAGATCATCAAAATTAAGAAGAGAAGCATTTTTTTGTAATTTGTTTCTTGTTGTATTCTCGGCGCCCTCTGCGGTGAATGATGGCTTTTTCTATGAACAGCCGCAGCCCATTTATCAATATCCGCAACTTGAGAAAAATCTATCCTACCAAAGGAGGAGAAGTTTGTGCCCTGCAGGATGTAACCTTCGATGTCTTCCGTGGAGAATTTATTACTCTCGTCGGCCCCTCGGGTTGCGGTAAAACCACCCTATTAAAAATCATCTCCGGCCTTCTGACCAAAACGGACGGGGAACTGCTGTTTTCCACCAAGGGAGATTTTGACCCCACGCGGGATGTAGGCATGGTCTTCCAGCGGCCTGTGCTTCTCAAGTGGCGTTCGATAGTGGAAAATGTCCTCCTCCCCGTGGAAATCCTGAGGCTGGACCGCCAGCGTTATTACTCTAAGGCCATGGAGCTTTTGCAGCTGGTCGGTTTGGAGGGATTTGAGAAAAGCTACCCGAACGAACTCTCCGGGGGAATGCAGCAGCGGGCTTCGATCAGCCGGGCTTTGATCCACAATCCTCAGCTCCTTTTGATGGATGAACCCTTTGGGGCCCTTGACGCTCTTACGCGGGAGAAGATGAACCTGGAAATCCTGCACATCTGGCAGGAGACGGGCAAAACCGTCCTTTTCGTTACCCATGGAATTCAGGAGGCTGTTTTTCTGGCCGACCGGGTAATTGTTCTCAGCGCCAGGCCGGCGAGGATGGTTGCGGCTATTGATGTTAACCTTCCGCGGCCCCGCACCATGGAGATGAAGGCGGAGAAAGAATTCGGCCGGCTCTGTCTGGAGATCTACCGCTTGCTTGAAGAAAAATAATAAATACAGGTTTTGGGCGGCCAAAATGTAGGGGCAGGCCTCCGTGCCTGCCCATTTGAAGGGCGCACACAGGGGTGCGCCCCTACATCCGAATCATAACCCCATAGACCCTTAGGAATGGAGCCATGAATAAAAAACAGATGCCGACCAAAAGGTCTTTAGAATTGAATAT
This sequence comes from Deltaproteobacteria bacterium, assembly GCA_016875165.1. Classification (GTDB taxonomy): domain Bacteria; phylum Desulfobacterota; class SM23-61; order SM23-61; family SM23-61; genus JAHJQK01. Next base: position 11,105 of record VGSF01000118.1, on the reverse strand, counting down.
CTTCTCCACCCGTGATGAGATGGGCAAAGCTGCCGCCAGAAATGTGTCCCTGGCCATGAAACGTTTCATCAAGGAGAAGGGGGAGGTGGTCATGGTCTTTGCCGCCGCCCCTTCGCAGAATGAATTTCTGGCCAGCCTTTCCAAAACAAAAGGCATCGATTGGTTAAGAGTCGTTTGTTTTCATTTGGATGAATATGTGGACCTGCCGCGACTCCACCCCAATACTTTCGAAGTGTATCTACAAGAGCACCTATTCAGCCATGTTCACCCCAAGGCTGTTTATTTCATGAAAGAGATGCAAGGTGGAGTAGAGCAGATGGCCAGGAAATATTCCACACTCATCCGGAAGCATGGAGGGTTGGACATTGCCTGCATAGGCATCGGGGAGAACGGGCATATCGCTTTCAATGAACCCGGTTCTGACCTGAACGATCCTGAGATGACGCGGATAATTACCATTGATGACCGCTCCGTCAAACAGCAATACCGGGATTATAGGGATCATCCCAACCCGCAGGCCAGGTATTCCTCGCTTAAGGCAGTCCCGCGCAGGGCATTGACTCTAACGATCCCGGCGATTCTCTCAGCCAAGGAAATCTACACCATCGTTCCCGGGCCGCAGAAAGCGGAAGCGGTGCGCAAGATGTGGGAAGGACCGATTTCCACGGCCTGTCCCTCATCGGCCCTGAGGATGCACAGTTGTGTGAGAGCTTATCTGGACAAAGATTCCTCCGGGAAGTTGCGCGAAGAGAAAGGAAATCAGTAGTAAATGGACCGATTGATGGAATCTGTGGATGTGGCCGTCGTCGGCGGGGGGGCGGCCGGCTGTCTGGCGGCCATTGCGGCCAAGGAGTCTCGCCCGGATGCAGAGGTGGCGATGGTGGAGAAGGCTTCTGTTCGCAGGGGAGGCTCCATCGCCTGCGGCATGGACGCCATTAACGTAGTGGTTATCCCTGGGATAAGTCTGGTGGAAGACCTGGTGCGTGCTCAGATGTCGGCGGCTCAGGGCATCCTGGTTCCTGCTGTGGTACGAGCCGTGGGAGAGGAGAGTTTCAAGGTGCTGCAAGACCTCGAGTCGTGGGGGGTGGAGTTTCCCCATGATGAAAAGGGCGGTTACCGGACTTTCAAGCAATGGTCGGCCCGTGACGCAGCTTCTGCCGTAACTAGCATTTCCATGGCCGGTGACCTGAAGCTCATCCTCGACCGGGAAGTTAAAAAGAGAGGGATCCAGAAAATCGAGCACGCCCCGGTAACCACGGTCTTTACCTCGGAAGGTAGAGTGACGGGCCTGGGAGCGTTTGATATTCGAAGGGAAGAATTCTTTGCTCTTCCGGCGAAGAGTGTAATTCTGGCTGCGGGAAGCGGAGCTCGGTTTGGTCTTCCAGAGACCGGAGTTCTTCATGGGGTTTTTGACTGCCCGGCTTGCGCCGGGGACTCCTACTCTCTGGGTTACCGGGCGGGGGCTCAACTGGTCAATATGGAATGCGTCAAACACTACATTACCGTCCGGTATTTTAACGGGCCGGGCCTGGCGCCACTCTCCTACGGGGGGAAGCTGATCAATGCCTTTGGACAGGCTTTTCTGGAAAGGCCCTCGAGCAGCAGCCTGGAATTGAACAACTTCATGGATTTGTTTTCGGCCATCCTCCGGGAATACCAGGAAGGCCGCGGGCCGGTGTACATCGACACCCGCCATTTATCCCGTGAGGCCACCGAAGAGCTCGAACGCTGCTTCTTCACCACGGAGCGACCGACCTTCAAGAAGTTCTTTGAGAAAAGGAAGATCAAGATCGGGCGCGACCTGATCGAAGCGAACTTGAGTGAACCCGTCCTCTGCGGGGGACACGGTATCAACGGGCTGAAAGTAAATGGGCTGGCGGAAACCAATGTGAGCGGCTTATACGGGGCCGGCGATGCAGCGGCCAATGCCACGAGCCTCATGGGTGCTTTTGTGCTGGGGCGGATTGCTGGACGGGAAGCTGTGAAATACGCCGCCACAGCTGGAGCCGCTACCCCGAAGAGAGAGGAGGTTGAGGCGGAAAGAGAACGCGTCCTGGCTCCTCTGCGCAAGTCCGAGGGGATTCCTCCGGCGCTCCTCGAACGAAAGCTGCGGACGACCATTAACCAATATGTGGACAACCCCAAGTCTGAGCCCAAATTGCGGGCCGCCCAGGAACGCCTGGCCTGCCTGCGAAAGGATGTGTCCTTCTTGAAAGCGGCTGACGGGCACGAAGCGATGAAGGCGGTAGAAGTTCAGGCCATTCTGGATTGCGCTGAGATGGTGACTGCGGCTTCCCTGGAACGGAAGGAGAGCCGCTGGGGGATTTATCATTACCGGGTGGACTACCCCAAGCGGGACGACGATCAATGGCGAAAGTTTGTCGTTGTCCAACAGGGTGAAGACGGAAAACCTTCCGTTTCCACACAGCCAGTGGTTGGAGGATAAGATGCAGGTCCGGGTTGATTCTAAACAATGTAACGGCTGTGGTATCTGTGCTGAAATTTGTCCCTGTGATGTATTTCGGTTAGAGGAGAGGACGGGCCTGGCGGAAGCGAGATATGAGGTCGACTGCTGGTATTGCGGCGCCTGCGAGATGGATTGCCCCACCCGAGCCATCCGCGTCGACCTGCCCTATTTGCTATCTTGAAGGGGGCCAACGGCAGAAGAAATGGAATAACAGACAGGCCCAACAAGGCTTGCTAAAAAATGAAGAAAATAGAAATACAGAATTATCGGTTCAACTTTGAACGGGAACCCTTAATACGGCCTTTCCAGATTAAAGGAGCCTCTTTCACTGAGAAATGGACCCTGGTCACCTCCTTGGAATCCAACCGGGGAATGCGGTCCACGGGAATCGGGGGGACTGCCGTATTATGGTCCGATCCCTCGGTATTTTTTTCCTATTCGGAAGCCGGAGGGAACATGGTGATGGCTGCCATGGCCGAAAGGGCGGCTCGAAGTGCGAGAGGAAAGAGCTTTTCCACCCCCTTGGAGATCATGGAGATCTTGATACCCGAAATCCATGAATACGGGAAGACGATCACGGGTAATCCGAAATTAACCAAGACTTTTACCCTCAATTCGCTTGTATCCCTGGACCTGGCTCTGTGGAACCTCTATGCCCTGGAGAATGGGATTGGGACTTTTGACGAGCTGATCCCAAGGGAATACCGGCCGGCCCTCTCGCACCGCCAGGAGAGGATCGCCCACGTCCCTACCGTAAGCTACAACTACCCTATAAAGGATCTATTAGCCTTGGTGGACTCCGGCCATTTTATTCTGAAGATAAAATTGGGGCAGGCCGGAAGTCCGGCGGAGATGGCCAGAAAAGATAGCGAGCGCCTCAGCGAAATCCACCGGGCCCTTGAAGGAAGGGGGAGCCTGTTCACCGGGAACGGTAAGCTCGTCTATTATCTGGACGCCAATGGAAGGTACCCCGATAAGACCCGCCTTTATCAATTGGTTGACCATGCGGAAAAGATCCACATGCTGGAGCAAGTTGCCCTTTTAGAGGAGCCTTTTCCCGAAGAGGTCAAAGTCGACATATCGGACATTCCCGTTCGAATAGCGGCCGATGAATCCCTGCACGATATGGAAAGTGTTGCCGAGCGAATCGACATGGGATATAAGGCCCTGACCCTGAAACCAGCCGGGAAAACGTTCAGCATGTCTCTTTACATGGCGAAAGCGGCCTTCCAGAGAGGCATCCCCTGTTTCGTGGCCGACAATGCTTGTGTCCCTTTGCTGGTGGAGTGGAACAAGAACTTTGAGGCCCGCCTTCCTCCTTTCCCAGGACTGTCCATGGGCATCCTGGAATCCAACGGAGAGCAAAACTATAAAAATTGGCGCAACTTGATAGATGATCACCCCCTTGGGGGGGCGGGGTGGATTGAGCCCAGGAGGGGTGCCTATCACCTGGACGAACATTTTTACCAGACCGCCGGAGGAATTTTTTTACGGCCGGGCCATTACCAGAACCTGGTAGAGGGAACGGATTCCGAATGAGCTTCCGGGCCATTAACAAGAGATCTAAAAATACAAACGAGCAGAGAAAGGAGCTTAACATGAAAAGAAGCATGATAATTGTTGTTTTTTTATTTTGGTGTGCCCTTGGCACGTCCGGACTTCCGGGTGGGGCGCAAGTTGTTTCAGCGGAGTATCCCACCAAAGCCGTTCAGTTGATCGTTCCCTGGCCGGCCGGGGGAAGGACGGACATCAATGCCCGCATGTTCGCCAACGCCGCTCCCAAATACCTGGGGCAGCCCATGGCGGTGATCAACAAGGCAGGAGGGGCCAGCGTCATTGGGGGGGCCCACGTGGCCAAAGCGACTCCGGATGGCTACACACTGCTGGCCATTACACCGGGGACCAATATTTTTCCGCCTATTTTCCAGAAAGTCCCCTACGGCCCCTATGATTTCGACCCCATCGGCCAGATCGGGAGCAGCACCATGGTCATTGCCTCCAACCCGCAGAAGCCCTGGAAGAACGTCCAGGAACTGATGGGCCAGGCCAAAGATCGCCCCGGCGAAGTGACTTATGCCTGCGTGGCCCTGAAGGCGCCCCATCTGGGATTTCTCCGGTGGGCGGATAAAGCGGGCCTCAAGTTCAAACACGTCCCCGTGGAAAACGATGCCCAGGCAGTCGAAGCGGCCCTGGGTGGACATGTGGATATCGCCATGACCTCCAGCGTGGCCACCATCATCTCCCAGGTGAAGGGGAATAAATTGAATGCCCTTATGGTCTTTGGCGAAAAGCGGGACGAGGCGCTTCCCAATACCCCCTCTGCCCGAGAACTGGGAATCGACGTGGTTGCCAGCCCCTTCACGGGGATTGCCGGGCCCAAAGGCCTAGACAAGGCGGTCCTGACCAAGCTGCGCCAGGTGTTCAAACAGGTGATGGAGGACAAGGAATTCCTGTCCTTGATGAAAAAAGCAGGGGAGGACATTGATCCCAAGTTTGGCGAAGATTTCCTGGCCGTCTGGAAGAACGAATTTGAGGGTTACTCTGAAATCGCCAAGAAGATGGGCTTTATCAAATGAGCTGGCCCCAGCTTCGATCCGTGGCAGAAGGAGGGGTCATCGCCCTCCTGGGGTTGGGAATTCTTCTCCTGATTCCCACGCAGGTTGAAAAACCGATCGCCCTGGAGAACCAAATCCCTCCTTCCTTCTTGCCGAAGGTGATTGCCATTTCCCTCATGCTCACGGGGGGAGGAATGCTTGTCCACGCCCTCCTTCGTTTTTCAACAGATATCCCCGCCAGAATGCTCAAGGATGAATGGACGAAAATCTTTCTGGCTACCTTGCTGCTCTTTTCCTACGCTTATCTTTTTCCCCGACTGGGCTTCATGGTCAGCAGCGCCCTGATCATGGGGCTTTTCATCTATCTCTTTGGGGGGCGCAGCTGGGTAAAAATCCTTTTGAACATGGCGTTGGTCTCCTTGGGGGTTTGGTTTTTCTTCGAAGTCTTGTTTGCGATTCCTCTCCCCCGGGGGATCTTATTTTGATTGAGAAAGGGCGAATCTTTTGTTCGAGTATTTAATCCCAGCCGCCCACCTCTTTTTCACGCTGAAAAACCTTGCGGTGGTTTCCGCAGGTCTTTTCGTTGGAATCATAATCGGGGCCATTCCGGGATTGAATGTCCCCATGGCCGTGGCCCTTCTTCTTCCGGTGACCTTTTACATGGATCCCGTGGCTGGTCTTAGCCTGCTCATCGGGGTGTACAAGGGGGGAACCTATGGCGGATCGATCTCGGCCATTCTCATCAATACTCCGGGGGCTCCGGCGGCCGCTGCGACAGTTCTGGATGGGTACCCCCTGGCCCAGCAGGGAAAAGCCGGCAAAGCCCTGCGGGCAGCGATCTATGGGTCGGTCATTGGCGAGTTCATTAGCGACGTCATTCTCATCACCGTGGCCGCCCAGATCGCCTACCTGGCCCTAAAATTCGGGCCGAATGAAAAATTCTCCCTCGTCTTTTTTGCTCTTTCCACCATTGCAGTGATCTCTGGGGGGAACGTTCTCAAGGGGGTCGCTGCCGGACTCCTGGGCCTTTTCCTGAAAACTATGGGGCAGGATCCCATCACCAGTTCCAGCCGGTTCACCCTGGGGATTTTTGAGTTGACCGGAGGGATTCCCTTCCTTCCCCTCCTGATCGGTGTCTTTGCCGTCTCCGAGTTCCTGGCCCAGGTGGAGAAGAAAATCGATCCGGGCCGAAAAGACCAGATCGTTCCCCTTTCCACCCGCTACGAGGATAACTATGTGACCTGGAAGGAGTTCCGGGGGAACATTAAGAATATTCTGCGGTCCACCTTGATCGGCCTTGGAATCGGAGCGCTCCCTGGGACTGGGTCGGCCATTGCTGCTTTCATTTCTTACGGGGCCGCAAAAAACGCCTCCAAAGAGCCTGAGAAATTTGGCAAAGGTTCCCTGGAGGGTGTGTTCGCGGCAGAGACGGGCAACAACGCCGTATGCGGTGGGGCGCTGATTCCTCTTTTAACTTTGGGAATTCCTGGGGACGCCATCACCGCCATTATGATCGGGGTCTTGTTGGTTCATGGCCTGATTCCTGGGCCGGACCTTTTTGTAAAGTCGGGAGAGATCGTCTACGCGGTCTTTATTGGACTCCTTGTAGGAAATATCCTCCACCTTTTCATCGCCTCTTTGGGACTCCGGCTTTTCATAAAGCTCTTGTCCGTGAGCCGCGCTTTCCTCTTCCCTGCGGTCATTGTCATCTGTCTGGCCGGAGCATATACCGGGGATAGCAAGGTCTTTGACGTCCACCTGATGATGATCTTCGGCGTCCTGGGCTACATCATGAAAAAATTCGACTTTCCGGTCGCCCCACTCATCATGGGCTACATCCTGGAGCCTCTTTTGGAAATCTCTTTGGTACAGGCGATTATCGTAAATAATAATTCAATCTGGCCGATCTTCACCCGGCCTATCTCTTTATTTTTCATCCTCTTGGCCGCTTTCTTCATCCTCCGATCTTTCTGGGGACGGAAGAGTTCTGAGGGAAAAGGAACCAAGAGTTAATCCCCCTTTTTTATCAATCTGCAATCCGAAATCCTAGCTCTGGATCTAAATCTTGCAGCTACCTTTTTCCATGACCAACTTGCCATCGAAGTAAATACTGGCATCCTTGAACATGGCGTCGTGGTGGTTGGGGGCCAGGATCTTGCCGCCGATGGCAAAGTTGCTGCCGATGCCGCAGTGGCAGTTGCCCAGCCGGCCGAGGTCCTCTAAATTAGTGGCGCACAGGACGTTAAGAGGGGACGTTGGTTCAAAAGCAAATTATTATTGACAGTGGGCTTGGTTAAGGATAAGTTGAGATCATGCCGAGACAGCCGAGACTGGATGCGCCTGGGACATTACATCACGTGATCGGGCGGGGGATTGAAGGAAGTAGGGTTTTTCGGAATCAAGGAGATCGAGAGGATTTCCTTGATCGTATAGGGAAACTTTGCGAAGCGAAGGCATTAAGCGTTTATGCATGGGCCTTGCTGGACACGCATTTTCACATATTGGTTAGGACTGGGAGCCAATCTCTCTCTTATAGCATGCGGAAGCTGCTGACCGGGTATGTGGTGAATTTCAACCGTAGACACAGGCGTTATGGCCATCTCTTTCAGAACCGGTATAAGTCGATTCTTTGCGAGGAAGATCCTTATCTTTTAGAATTAACTCGTTATATTCATTTGAACCCTCTGAGGGCGAGGATTGTAAAGGCTTTGAAGGGGTTGAGTGTTTATCCTTTGGCTGGCCATTCTGCGATCATGGGCAAGCAGAAGCGGGGGTGGCAGGATGTGGAAACGGTGCTGGGATATTTTGGGCGGAGGAAGAAAGCGGCCATTGTCGCGTATGAGAGTTATGTTAGGGAGGGAATTGAAACGGGGAGGAGGCCGGAGTTGGTGGGTGGGGGGATCCGGAGTTTGGGAGGTTGGTCGGAGGTATTATCTTTAAAGAGGAGAGGGGAAAGGGTGGCGTCTGATGAGCGTATTTTAGGGAGTGGAGATTTCATCGAGGAGGTGTTATCGGAAGCAGAGGAGAAGGCGAAGCAGACGTTGGGTTGGAGGGGAAGGGTTCCCGATTTCCAGACCTTGTTGTCAAAGATATCAAATAAAGTAGGGGTAGAAGGTCAGAAGGTGCGAGGAAAGTATTTTGCCAGGTGGCGGTGAAGAGGTTGGGGTATTCTGGCGCGGCGGTCGCGCGGTATTTGGGGGTAACCACATCGCTGGTCATCGGTATGCAAGTTCTGAGGAAGTGGACAATTTGGATCAATATCTATAAGTTGCGATTGAACCAACGTCCCCTCTACCACTTGATGAATGGTATAAATATGAAAATGAGCGGCAGAAGGCGGCTCTTAAAGAATGGTGCATGGAAAATAACATTGAAATAAAGGGCTAATATCCTGCTGGAGATAAGACTTGGCACCAGGCAACGGTATTTCGTTATTGGTTAAAATGGATGGGGGAAAATGTGGTGGAGGGGAAGAAAAAAATTACCGTGTTTCCATTGCCAGACACCCGTCTTATTTGATATGTAATGTGTACAGAAACTGTGTTAGGCATTGGTATCAGAATTAGGGTATAATAAAATATGAAAATTGAATGGGACCCAAAGAAGGCTATGTCAAACTTACGAAAGCACAAGGTCTCGTTCGAGGAGGCCGCAACAGCCCTGAGTGACCCCATGGCGGCAACAGGTGCTGATCCAGACCATTCAATTATTGAAGATCGATATATCACCTTCGGAGTCTCAGACCGAGGTCGGTTACTGGTGGTCGCCCACACCGAGGAAGATGAAACGATTCGAATCGTAAGTGCTCGTTTAGCGAGCAAAGGAGAGAGAAAGATATATGAAGAGGGTTAAAAAAACGAACAGAGACGAATTGCGGGCAGAGTACAAATTATCAGACTTCCCCGGAGGCTTCGTGCGAGGGAAGTACGCGAGCCGCTTGCGTAAGTCATCGAATGTCGTTGTCCTTAGACCTGAGGTGGCTGAAGCATTCCCCAACGAAGAAGCTGTGAACAAGGCACTTCTCTCACTAATCGATGTGGCACAGAAAACCACGCGCCTAACGAGACGCTCAACCGAACACACAAAAAAGGTGCGTGCCGGTTAACTCATCGTTAGGCCTGTACGCGCAACACTACGGAAACAAGCCCCACGGGGATAACGTGAGATACCTATGAGTGTGCAAAGATACTGCCCTATAATCAAAGAGACCTGCAAAGTCGAAGCATGTATGGCATGGAGAGACCATGACTGCGCGATCTTCTCTTTCCTTGAGCGGTTTACTGTAACAAATGTCCTGCCCGGAAGAGTAGAGATAGCAAGGGAACAGATCGTTGAGGATGAAAGGAAGACTCAGCAATTGCTGCCGGAATGCCTGGAATGGGCCAAGAGCAACAAGATAAATCGTCCTACAAGGGAAGACATAAACACATTTCTGATCGTAAAGAATAGTCCTCTTTGTGAAGTAGCCATGAGGACCCTATGGCGACAGGTCAAAACAAAACTGAGGTAATTGAGAAAAGAGATGGCCCAGATGGCCTCTCAGAGTTGGCGAGACAACCCTTCCAATGTGGGACTGGCCTGGTCATCTGATGAGGATGAGGCACTTGCAGGAGAATTCGATTCAGGTAAACGGATTTCTCAATTGGCCCAGATTCATAAACGGTCAGTACGAGCAATTGAGCTCAGGTTGGAGAAGCTCGGTATGATGCAGTGCTCGGGAGAAACTGAAGGGAGTTCGGGGGACACCATACTGAATTAATCCTTTTATTGGCCCCTTGAATTCTTGCGTCCTTGGACCCTTTATATCTTGCAGCCCCCTTTTTCCATGACCAACTTGCCATCGAAGTAAATACTGGCATCCTTGAACATGGCGTCGTGGTGGTTGGGGGCCAGGATCTTGCCGCCGATGGCAAAGTTGCTGCCGATGCCGCAGTGGCAGTTGCCCAGCCGGCCGAGGTCCTCTAAATTAGTGGCGCACAGGCGGGCGCAGGGATTGAGGCCGATGCCGAATTCGGCAAAATTGAAAGCCTTCTCGTCTCCCAAAGTCTCCAGCGTATCCCGGAATTTTCTGGCCGCCATGCCCCCCTGAATATCCACTACTTTCCCTTCTTTGACGATCAGGGTAACCGGATCGTACATGGTAATTCCCACGCTCATGATGCTGACATCAATGACCGCCTGGCCCTCAGCCGTTCCCTCGACCGGAGATATGTTGATCTCGCTGTCCGGAAAAGCAGCAAACTGGCCCGGGTTCCTGAAAAGGCCGGTTTCGTACTGAACAGGCCGCCCGCGCACTTCCCCGCGGAGGTCCGTTCCCGAGGGAGATGTTATGCGGATCTCTTTACTTTCTGCCAGCGCCTCCCCTAACTTCCTGCCCATCCGGTCGCAAGCCTCATAATCAGCTTCAATCGCACCGACGCAGAGGGCATCCTCGGTGATCTCGCACATGGTGGAGCCCCGTTTGCCGGCCTTAATTGCCTCCACCCTTGCCTTGGTATGGGTCTGGGACCAGGTGGATGGCTGAAGAAAGACATCCGCCTCGCGGAAGGCGGCGACGATGGGTTCGGGAAGCTGGGCCCCGTGGGTTTTTACCGGTGGAATCATAATGATGATTGGCGTCGCCCCTACGGCGTAAGCAGCCCCGGCCAGGGCTTCGGCGATCCGCAGTTTATTGGTGTCGGTGGAAATCAACACGGTCTCTCCCGGTTGGACCCCACCGCACTCCATGCACTTCATCGCCCCCCGCATCATCTGCATGGGGCTGGAAGGCCCCGGTTGATAATGCCAATAAGAAATATTCCATTCTCCTCTCCCGCTCATGATATATCCTCCTTAAAAATAATTTCTCCGGGGGCAACGGTTGCTTTTTTCTCAGAGTAGAGGTAACACTTTAGCTCTTTGAAAAAAGGTGTGTTGTAAGGGCCAAGGGATTCCAGGGACCGGGGGCCAGAGCGTAACGCTTGGAATCATAAGGCGCTAATTTCTCCGCATATAGGGCGGGCAAGAACCCCCGCCTCCTCCGGAGGAAAAGATCTTTTGTCCCCTCGGCCAAGCGGAACCCCAACCGATGCTTCCGGCGCGTT
>VGSF01000117.1 GCA_016875165.1 Deltaproteobacteria bacterium | reverse complement strand
AACCCCCGCCTCCTCCGGAGGAAAAGATCTTCTGTCTTCGTGGCCAAGCGGAACCCCAACCGATGCTTCCGGCGCGTTCCGCTCTAACCCCCGGCCCTCAACAAAGGCTTTAATACCATTTTTTCAAGTCGCTAAACTGTTACATAAAAACGAGATTGCTTCATCCGCCTTAGGCGGACTCGCAATGACTCTTCTGCGGACTTTTTACGAGAGCATTATTTTTTTCTTGAAATTTTATATCCAAGTAAGATATGAGTTTAATTGATGCGGAGAGACCCTTAAAATGGCTCAAGTGGTTTGTATAGCCAATCAGAAAGGGGGAGTGGGAAAGACTACCACTGCGGTCAACCTTTCTGCTTCTCTGGCTGTGGCCGAAAAAAAGACATTACTCATTGACATCGACCCCCAAGGAAACGCCACCAGCGGGTGCGGGGCCCAAAGAGAGGAAGCATCCCAGAGCATCTATCCGGCGCTGATCGATCAGGTCCCTCTTAAAGATTTATTGAGGGATACCGAATTAAATTTTCTGAAAATCATTCCATCAAATATTGATTTGATTGGAGCAGAGGTTGAATTAGTCCCATTTCCCGACAGGGAACTTCGCCTGAAGAATGCCCTGAAAGAAATAAAAAGAGAGTTCGATTTTTTAATCATTGACTGCCCGCCTTCATTGGGTCTTCTCACTGTGAATTCTTTGACGGCGGCCGATTCAGTCCTGATCCCGTTACAATGCGAATACTACCCAATGGAAGGATTGTCGCAACTTCTCAAAACTGTTGGCTTAATTAAAATTCGTTTGAATCCGGAATTGAAAATCCTGGGGATTTTGCTGACTATGTTCGATAAGCGGAACAACATTTCTCACCAGGTAAGCGAGGAAGTAAGAAAACATTTTGGATCCTTGGTTTTCAACACGGTGATTCCCAGAAATGTCCGTCTCAGCGAAAGTCCAAGTTTCGGCAAACCCATTATTCTTTATGATGCCGGTTCGCGCGGGGCAGAAAGCTATCTGGATTTGGCCAAAGAGATATTAAGCCGAGAAGGGTAAGCCTTGAAAAGCAGGCGATTATTCTCCAGAAATATTGTCCCTGCGGGGTTTAAAATCTACTTTTTAATTTTTCCAAAAAGTTGTACCACTTTAGCCCTTTGAAAAGAGGTGGGGCGTAAGGTCAGGGGGAATCCATGTTCCGGGGGCCTGGGCGGCCCGCTTGGAATCATAAGGCGCTGATTTCTTCGCGGGTGGGGCGGGGAAAACGCCCCCCGCCTCCTCCGGCGGAAACAAGCGGGGTTCTTCGTGGCCAAGCGTAAACCCGGCCGATGCTTCCGGCGCGTTCCACCCAGACCCCCGGACCTCAACAAAGGTGGTCAAACCACTTTTTCAAACCGCTAAATTGATACAAAAAGTTTATTTTTTTCTTTTGACATTTTTCTTTCGTTTATTTTAAAGTGAATCGACATTCATTTTTTTAAATAGATCGTAGATTACCAGACTACTTAAGGATTAAAAAGGTGATTGCGCGCCAGGCATTGGGAAAAGGGCTGGGAGCATTGATTCCAGAAAAATCTCTCGCCGAGGTTGAAGGGAAGAAGATGTTCAACGTCTGCGGAATCGAAGAAATCCAACCCAACCCTTTCCAACCCAGAAAGGTTTTTAACGACGAACAACTTCAGGAGCTGATAAGTTCCATTAAGGAAAAGGGAATACTCCAGCCCTTGATTGTCCGGCGTAAAGGGAACGGCTATGAACTGATTGCCGGAGAGCGGAGATGGCGGGCCGCTCAGAAGGCCGGGATGAAAGAAGTTCCCGTTGTAATCAAAGATGTCCCGGAAGAGGAGATCCTGGAGCTTTCTTTGATAGAGAACATTCAAAGAGAAAACCTCAATCCGATCGAAGAGGCCGAAGCATTCAAGAGACTGATGGATCAGTTTCATCTTACCCAGGAAGAAATCTCCAGGAGAGTGGCTAAAGACCGGACGACCATCACCAACGCCATCAGGCTGCTTAAACTCCCCCAGGACATCAAGCAAAGCTTGGCTAATGGGACTATTAGCATGGGCCATGCTCGAGCTTTTTTGAGTCTCGACGGGCATGAGAAACAAAGGCTGGCCCTAAAAAAAGTGCTTGCAGACGGGCTTTCCGTCCGGCAAACTGAAAACCTGGTGAAGAGACTTCGGGTGAAAACCCCCCATTCTTTATCCCCGAAAAAACAAGAGTGGAATCCTTTGGTGGAAGAACTTCAACGGGCCCTGGGAACAAAGGTTAAAATCGTAGGAAAGGGAAAGCGGGGCAGGATTGAAATTGAGTTTTATTCCCGGGACGAATTGGACCGGCTCATTGAACTGCTGCGGAGGTGAACCACATTGAAGAATGGAGCTGGTCTGAATAAAAAGAAAAAAAATAAGGAAGAGATAATAGCCCTTTTAGGCTGGGGGACGGAATTTGAAGGGAAATTAACCTTTGAGGGAGCGGTCCGGGTGGATGGAATATTCACCGGTGAAGTTCAAAGCAACGGGATGTTGATCATCGGGGAAAAGGGCTTTGTCCGGGCGGATATTCGAGCTTCTGTTGTCCTGGTACACGGGGAAGCTCATGGGACGATCCGCGCCCAATCCCGCGTGGAAGCGTATTCCCCGGCAAAAATTTACGGAGATATTTATTCCCCGGTTTTAGTTTTCGGCGAAGGAGTTGTCTTTGAAGGCACTTCCCACATGACCGGGGAACCTGAAGGGAATTCGGGAATTCAGGGGCAAATCAAAAACGGAGATTCATAGCATAGAGATTTAAAGATTTGATGATCTCGTAAAAAGTCAAAATTGGGATGGCAAAGTAAAAAGCTCCATATGCAAGGTGCGCAAAACATTGTAGGGGCAACCCGATGTGGTTGCCCGAGATTGGGCGCCCACATGAGGGCGCCCCTACAATTCTGCAACGACGAAGGTGAAGCGTAATCCTGCTCAGAGCGGGACAGATGGACTTTTTACGAAGCCATCAGATTTCAATCTTGGTATCACTTTAGCCCTTTGAAAAAAGGTGGGGCGTAAGGGGCGAGGAAATCCGTTGGCCCGGGGGCCTTAACAAAGGTGGTTAAACCACTTTTTCAAACCGCTAAATTGATACCAATCTTGAAAATCTGCGTCCCAATAAAACCAAGACGGAGAAAGCCCGATGATCGAGTTGAATTTAACCTTGATCGTGCAACTGGCGGTGGTGTTGAGTTTGATGGTCATCTTAAGCCAGCTGGCCTTCAAGCCCTTTTTGAACTTTCTGCAGGCCAGGAAAGAACGTATCCAGGGAGCGGAGCAAAGGGCCCGGGACCTCCAGCAACGGGCAGAGGAGCTGATAGAAAGGTACCGGGAGGCTATTTCCGCGGCCCAGGCCCAGGGAGGAGCGATCCGGGAAGAAATCCGCCGGGAGAGCCTGGCCAGGGAGATGGAGATTTTGCAAAAGGCCATGGCGGAGGCCAATCAATTGATTCAGGAAATGAAAAATAAAATTAAAGAAGAGTCCTTTGCGGCCCGGGCTGGCCTTCGGCTTCAGGCCCGGACCCTTTCCCGGGAGATTGCTGAAAAAATCCTGGGTAGGAGTCTTTCATGAACGGATTCTTTCGTTTAGTAAAAGCGCTAATCATAGGCAATCTCGCGCTGGTTCTTCCGGCCAATGAACTCTGGGCGGCCGGCAGCGGAGGAGGAATTTCCGGGGAAGTTTTCTGGCAGTCCATCAGTTTTGTTCTTCTGATTATCCTTCTTGTCCGAGTTTTAAAAAAACCCGTTAGTTCATTCCTGAGCAAAAGGCAAGAGGAAATCAAAAACTCACTGGAACAGGCTGCCAAAAAGGAGATAGACTCCCAATCTAACTTTACGGAGTGGGAAAAGAAGCTTGACGTCCTGAGCCAGGAGGTCGCCGGGATTCATCAAAGAATATTAAGGGATGGTGAAACAGAACGGCAAAGGATTATCGAACGCGCTAAGGAAGAAGGGGACCGAATCAGGAAGCAGGCCCAAGTAGTCGCTGAGCAGGAAGTCAAGAAAGCCCGAGCCGAACTGAAGAAAGAGATGATCGACCTCTCCGTAGATCTTGCGGAAAAGCTCCTGAAGGAGGCCACCCAGCCCAAAGACCAGGAAAGACTGGCTAAGGAATTCATCGGAAAGGTGGGAGAACTCAGGTGATTAGTTTAACTGTTGCCAGAAAATATGCCCGGGCCTTTTTAGAGATAGGTACGCAAGAGGGAAATTATAAAAAGCTGGGGCATGACCTGGAAACCATAGCGGATTTGCTTAAAAAAAATAAGGAGCTAAGAACGGTTCTGCTTAGTTCGATCTATCCAACGGTCACCCGCAAAGCCATCGCCGGAACTGTCCTCTCCCCCCTTGGCCTGGAGAAATCAACGGTTGATTTTATCAATCTCCTGATCGAACGGGAGAGGATGGATCATTTTTTCCAGGTGGTCAAGTCTTATGAAAACCTTTGTGATGAGGTGGCCAACCGCGTTAGGGCTACCTTGATAACGGCGGGGAAAATTTCTCCTGAGCTGATAGAGGCGGTTAAAGCTCAGTTGGGATCTTCTACCGGGAAAGAGGTTATCCTTTCCGTGGAGGAGGAGCCTTTCCTGATCGGGGGAATAATGGCCAAGATCGGCAATGTTATCTATGATGGAAGCCTTAGGACGCAGCTTTTAAAAGTTAAAGAGAATTTATACAAGGAGTGAGCAAAGATGCCCGTACAGATAAGAGCCGATGAAATCAGCGAAATCATCCGCAGCCAGATCCAGGGATTCGACCGCAAGCTGGATGTGGCTGAGACAGGGATAATTCTCTCCGTAGGCGATGGAATCGCCCGCATTTATGGGCTTGAGCACGTCATGGCCGGGGAACTTTTGGAGTTTCCCCACGGGGTTTATGGCATGGTCTTAAATTTAGAACAGGATAACGTGGGGGCGGTCCTTTTCGGGGAAGACACCCTGATCCGGGAAAGGGACACGGTTAAAAGGACAAGGCGGATTGCCCAGGTACCCGTGGGGGAGGAACTTATCGGGAGGGTGGTAAATTCGTTGGGCCAGCCCATTGATGATGGCCCCCCCGTAGAGGCCAAGCATTTCCGTAATATCGAGCAAAAAGCGCCGGGAATTGTCAGCCGGCAACCCGTGAAAGAGCCGCTGCAGACCGGCCTGAAAGCCATTGACTCCATGATCCCCATTGGCAGGGGTCAGCGGGAATTGATCATCGGAGACCGGGGGACGGGCAAGACTGCCCTGGCCCTGGATACCATCATCAATCAGAAGGGGAAAGGGGTTTATTGCTTCTACGTGGCCATCGGCCAGAAACGCTCAACCATGGCCCGGGTGGTGGATCTCTTTAGAAAATACGGGGCCATGGAATACACTACAGTGGTAGCAGCCACCGCTTCAGAACCGGCGCCCTTACAGTACATCGCTCCTTATGCCGGATGTTCCATGGGGGAATATTTCCGGGATTCCGGGAGGCATGCCCTTTTAATATACGATGACCTGTCCAAGCACGCCCAGGCCTACCGGCAACTCTCCCTCCTCCTGCGCCGGCCTCCGGGACGCGAAGCCTATCCGGGCGACATTTTCTACCTCCACTCTCGCCTGCTGGAGCGGGCCGCCAAACTCAACGAAGAAATGGGCGGAGGGTCCCTGACCGCCCTGCCGATTATCGAAACTCAGGCAGGCGATGTCTCTGCGTATATCCCAACTAATGTTATTTCCATCACCGACGGGCAGATCTATCTGGAGTCGGAACTTTTCTATTCCGGAATCCGCCCGGCAATCAACGTCGGACTTTCGGTCTCGCGCGTGGGAGGCAACGCTCAGATTAAAGCCATGAAACAGGTGGCTGGAAGCTTGAGGTTGGATTTGGCGCAGTACCGGGAGATGGCTGCCTTCGCTCAGTTTGGCAGCGATTTAGACAAAGCCACCCAGGCCCAACTGGCCCGGGGGAGCCGGCTGGTGGAGATTCTCAAGCAACCCCAGTACAAGCCTCTTCCGGTGGAGAAACAAATTTTAATAATCTTTGCCGGGACAGGCGGATACCTGGAAATATATCCGGAAAGCGCCCTTAAGCGGTATGAAGAGGAATTGACGTTTTTCGTGGAAAGCCGCTACCCGGAAGTTTATACGGAAATCCGCGAAAAAAAGGCTCTGGATGCAGAACTGGAAAAGAAAATCAAAAACGTTCTGGAAGAGTTCAAAGGCACGTTTAAAACGGAGTGAGCGGCCATGGCCAAAGCGAGTCTTCGGGATATTCGGAAGAGAATTTCTAGTGTTCGATCCACGCAGCAGATAACCAAGGCCATGAAGATGGTGGCGGCGGCCAAACTGCGCCGGGCCCAGGAAAGTATGCTGGCTACCCGGCCCTACGCCTTGAAGATGTTCGAAGTTTTAAGCCGTCTGGCTGCCAGGACCACAGCCGAAGCCCATCCCCTGTTAGATAGAAGAGAACCCAAACGGGTGGAAGTGGTGGTATTCACTTCCGATCGCGGCCTGTGCGGAGCGTTCAACATGAACCTCATTCAAAGGGCGGAGAGGTTTTTAGAAGAGGAAAAACTAAAGATTGAGGAAACGGCCCTTTCCTTCATTGGCCGCAAAGGCCGGGATTATTTCCGCAGGCGAAAGGTGATCATGCGGCGGGAGTATGTCAATTTTTTTGGAAAGGTGGACTATCTTTTGGCCGCGAAAATCGGCCGGGAACTGGCGCAAGCCTATTGTGATAAAAAGGTTGACGGGATTTATCTCCTTTACAGCGAGTTCCGTTCGGCGGTTCAGCAGCAGGTAATTTTGGAGAAGGTCTTGCCGATAACCCCGAACTCTCCTCCGGAAGAAGAAAGAGCGCCGGCAATAAGCGGCCCGCCGGCTGTTGATTACCTCTATGAACCATCGGAAGGAGAGATATTGGACAAGCTGCTGCCCATGTACGTGGAGGTGCAAATTTACCGGGCCCTCTTGGAGTCCTTGGCCTCAGAGTATGGAGCGCGCATGACGGCCATGGAGAATGCCACGAATAACGCCACGGAGATGATCGATAAGTTGACCCTGATTTACAACAAAGCGCGGCAGGCGGCCATTACCAAAGAGCTGATCGAGATCGTCAGCGGCGCCGAAGCGCTCAAATAAAAAGGGGAGAAAGATTCAACGCAGAGAGCGCAGAGTATAGAGAATTCCCAAAACAAACAAATAAATTAGCCACAGAGGACTCAGAGATCACAGAGTTTTAAAAACCATGTTAAGAAAAAGTTAAGTGTCAAGCCTCTAAAGTGATCCTGCTGCAGTCTAGGCTAAAGTTTTAAAAGGATTTTTTATAAAAAAATTTGATGAACTCGTAAAAAGTCCGCAGAAGAGTCATTGCGAGTCACGCCATGGGCGTGACGAAGCAATCTCGTTTTTATAAGTCCTTGAAAATACGGGATTGCTTCGTCGTTCCGCACTGGCGGAACTCCTCGCAATGACGAAAACGGGAAAAGACGCTTTTCTGTCATTCCGGCGAAAGCCGGAATCCAGTCCTTTCAATTAGTTATAAATTTCCTGGACTCCGGTTTCCACCGGAGTGACGACTTTTTACGAGATCATCAAAATTTAATAACCTTCATTTATTGATTTTTCCCGGCGATCTCTGTGGTGGAAAAAAAGGAGAAAAAAAGTGATTCAGGTAGGAACAGTTGCGCAGATAATTGGGCCTGTGGTGGATGTTGAGTTTAGGGGGCGAGAATTACCCCCCATTTATGGCGCGCTAAAAATTACCAATCCTAGCATAGATGAGCGGGAGGAAAACCTGATAGTGGAAGTGGCCCAGCACCTGGGCGACGAAATCGTCCGCTGCGTGGCCATGGATACCACCGATGGATTGGTTCGCGGCATGAAAGCATCCTACTACGGGGAACAGATCACCATGCCGGTCGGGCGCGAGACTTTAGGCCGGATCCTGAATGTGGTGGGATTGCCTGTGGATGAAATGGGGCTGGTGGTCACTAAGCTGCGTTACCCGATCCACCGCCCGTCCCCTCCCTTTTCCGAACAATCCACCAGCATGGAGCCGTTCGAAACCGGGATCAAAGTCGTTGACCTGCTGGCCCCTTATCTGAAAGGGGGGAAGATCGGGCTCTTCGGCGGAGCCGGGGTGGGCAAGACAGTAATCATCATGGAATTGATCCACAACGTGGCCATGGAACATGGAGGTTTTTCGGTTTTCGCCGGTGTGGGTGAACGCACCCGCGAGGGCAATGACCTCTGGCTGGAGATGAAACAGTCGAAGGTTCTGGAAAAAACGGCCTTGATCTATGGCCAGATGACCGAACCGCCGGGAGCACGCGCCCGGGTGGGCCTTTCGGCTCTGACCGCAGCGGAATATTTCCGGGATGAAGAAGGACAGGATGTCCTTCTGTTCATTGACAACATCTTCCGATTCACCCAGGCCGGCTCAGAGGTCTCCGCCCTTTTAGGACGCATGCCCTCAGCCGTGGGTTATCAGCCTACCCTGGCCACGGAAATGGGTGAATTGCAGGAGCGGATCACTTCCACCAAACGCGGATCAATCACTTCTGTCCAGGCTATCTATGTGCCGGCAGACGACCTCACCGACCCGGCTCCGGCGACCACCTTTGCCCATTTGGACGCCACCACGGTCCTTTCCCGGCAGATTGCCGAATTAGGCATATACCCGGCTGTGGATCCCTTGGATTCCACCTCCCGCATCCTCGATCCCTTAATACTTGGTGAGGAACATTACCAGGTTGCCGGCAGGGTGCAGTTTGTCCTGCAGAAATACAAAGACCTCCAGGATATCATCGCCATCTTAGGGATGGATGAGCTTTCCGAGGAAGATAAGCTAATCGTTTTCCGCGCCCGCAAAATTCAACGGTTCCTTTCCCAGCCTTTTTTCGTGGCCCAGGAATTCACCGGAACACCGGGAGTCTATGTGAAAATCAAAGATACAGTCCGGGGGTTTAAGGAACTGGTGGAAGGAAAGTATGACCATCTACCCGAACAGGCCTTCTACATGGTCGGAACGATCGAAGATGCCGTGGCCAAAGCTGAGCGTTTAGGGGCCATAGGCTGAGGAATGTCCGATGGATAAATTTTTTCTTCTGGAGATCGTCACCCCTTACGGATTGGTGGTTAGCTCGAAGGTGGAGGAAGCTTACATCCCGGGGAGTCAAGGGGATTTTGGAGTGCTTCCCGGCCATGTTCCCTTCCTTACTTCTTTGCGCATCGGAGAGCTGCACTACCGGAGAAACAAAGAAGTCCGCTTCCTGGCCATTAATCGCGGATTTGCCGAGGTCACCCCGACGAAAACGACCATCCTGACGGATACGGCCGAGCCGGCAGAAGAGATTGATATAGAACGCGCCCAATCAGCCAAAACCCGCGAGGAAGAAAAGCTAAAAAAAATTACCAGGGATGACCCGGTCTATCTTACGGAAGTGGAAGCATTGGAACGGGCCAAAGTAAGACTTAGGATCGCCGAGAAGGCCCCTCGGGAGTAAATCCCTAAAATAGTGCTACGTTGCCAAGATCAGCGTTTTGGGGGTACTTCCTCATGATGCCAAGCGAAGTCCTGCACCGCATGGCGTTCAGGGTGAAACGCCCTGGCCCTCGGGCCTGAGAAGAGACTGAGTTGGTACTGGCATGATCAAACTCTGTAAAATTGGCGTGGCCCTGGGCGGCGGCGGGGCCAGGGGTTTGGCCCACCTGGGGGCACTCTCTGCCCTGGAAAAAGAAGGGGTTGCCATTGATCTAATCGCCGGCACTTCCATGGGGGCTTTGGTTGCCGCTGTTTATAGTCTTTCCCCACAATGTGATTTGGTTATTGAGCGATTCCGGCGGTATTTAAAAAGCAAGGAATTCCAAAAGACGAACCTCGAATTCCTGCACGATCGTGATGAATTTCCCCATTTGGAAGGGATATTCCAGCGATTCACCAACTTCATCAGAAAGGGGATATTCTACAGTCAGGCCCTGACGAAGCGGGCCCCAATTTCCGAAGAAAGCTTTACCGAAAACATCAATTTTTTACTGGATGACGTGGAAATCCAGCAGACCCGCATACCCCTGGCGGTCATTGCCCTGGACTTGAAAGCCGCCGAGGAAGTGGTCTTAAGGAAGGGGTCGTTGAGAAAGGCGGTGAGCGCCAGTTGCGCCATCCCGGGAATTCTTCCCCCGGTAAAATTCGACGGGCGCGAGCTGGTGGACGGCGGCTGGGTTGACCGCGTTCCCGTCCATCCTGTAAGGGAAATGGGGGCGGACTTGGTAATAGCCGTGGATGTCGCCGAAGGACTGGATGACACGGAGGATTTCAACACGGGCCTGGGCATTGTTTTGCGGGCCAATGAGATCAACCGTTTTATTTTAAGCCAGTTACAGTTGAAGGAAGCGGATGTAATCATCCTTCCGGATGTCTCGGGCGTCCATTGGTCCGACTTTAATCATTTAAATAAATGCCTGCGCGCCGGGGAACAGGCCGCTTATGAAAAATTGGGTGATATTAAGAAGCTGATCAAGAGAAAGAAAATAAAAAAAGTTTTCAGCCTTTCTTTTGGCCGCGCTTCATTTTCCTAACAGGCCTGGCTGGAATAAATAAGGAGGATCATCTCCAAATTAATACGAGCGTAATAAATGTCTTTACAAGTCATTGCGAGCCCAAGGGGCGCGGCAATCTCATTCTTCATGGGATTGCTTCGTCGTTCCACTCCTCGCAATGACAGGTTATTTAATGCGTCGGTATTAGTTGATCAAATTTTTAAGGAAAGCCTGCCAAGGGCCCGGAAGGAAAGGCAGATTGCGCCGCAAGCATCGGCGGGATATTTACTTTCCATAAACCCCCTGTTTACCTTCCGCAAAGAGCAGCGGGGGCGGGGAAACAAAGCTTCGAAGAAATTGCAGACCTACCCGCCACAGCTAAGGAGAGATATGCGCCTTATGATTGCAAGCAAGCTGACTTTCCTTCCGGGACCCTGAAATCACTGCCCATTTTAAATATGCCAGCTCTTAGGCCCTCAACTAATTTGGAGATGATCCAAAAAGGATGAATCCGAATATTTCCTTCCGCGTACAATCAGGTGATTACCTGAAGCGACTGGATGTTTTTCTCTCCCAAAAAGAGGCGCTTCACTCCCGTTCCCAGATCAAACGGCTGATCGAAACGGGAAACGTTCAGGTGGGCGGGAAGGAAGCCAAAGCCGGGATGCGCCTGAAAGAGAACGATGTGGTCGTTTTGAACCTTCCCCAACCCCGGAAATTGGAGACCCAGGCTGAAGCCATTCCACTGGTCATTCTATACGAGGACCGCCATCTTATCGTGGTGGACAAGCCTGCGGGCATGGTAGTTCATCCCGGGGCCGGGAACTTTTCAGGCACGCTGGTAAATGCCCTTTTGTACCATTGCCCTGACCTTTCGGGAATAGGGGGGGTGCTTCGTCCGGGGATCGTCCACCGATTGGATAAAGACACTTCGGGAGTGCTTGTAGCGGCCAAAGATGATTTTACGCACCGCTCGCTATCCGAGCAGTTCAAGAAGCATACCCCCGAGAGAAAATACCTGGGCGTTGTCTTCGGCCAGATTGCTGATCAGGGTCAGATCGAGGGCCTTATTGGCCGGCATCCGGCCCACCGCCAGAAGATGTCGGTTCGGCCCAGAAAAGGGCGGGAAGCCAGAACGTTCTGGCAGGTCATCGAGCGCTACCGGCATTTCTGCCTAACGGAATTCCGCCTGGAGACCGGACGAACCCATCAAATCCGGGTGCACCTTTCGGCCATGGGACACCCCATACTTGGCGACCCTTTATACGGAGGCCGGAATAGACTTGCCGTGATTGAACCCCTGCTTCTGCGGCAAGGGCTTAAGAAGCTACGCCGCCAGGCTCTCCATGCTGCCTCGCTTGGTTTCATCCATCCGGCCACCGGGGAGAACCTGACGTTTTCATCGCCCATGCCCGCGGATATGGGAGAAGCCATTGCGCTATTAAAAAAACTGGATATAGGATGAAGACCGGGGAAGAGCAATTTTTAAGAGTCAAAGAGTGGGAAAATTACCGCAGGATCGTCCATGGCTTCGGGACAAAAGGGGAAACCTGGGGCAAGATATCTAAAAAGGACTGGTGGGGAAGTTCCTTAACAGAGCAGGGAGAGAGTTTTTCTTTGGTGTCTGTCCGCCAGGTTCATGGGGACGGGGTGGTCGTTTTTACGGGGGATGGGCAGCAACTGGAGGATCTCTGGTTAAGAGAGGGAGACGCCCTGGTCAGCCGTTTACCCGGGTTTGCCCTGGGGGTGTTCACCGCGGACTGCTTACCCATTCTTCTTTTCGATCCGGTTAAGGAGGCTGTGGGTATCGTTCATGCCGGTTGGAAGGGGACGGCCAGGGCCGTTTCCCGTAAGGCCGTGGAAAAAATGAGAGAAGCCTTCCATTGCCGGGAAGAAAATATTCTTGTGGCCATGGGACCATGCATTGGGCCATGCTGCTTGGAAGTTGATGGCCCGGTGCAAGAGGTTTTTGCTGCCAATGGGCTCCCCTGGGAACACATGGCTTTTCCACGGGGAGGGGACAAATGGTTACTTAACTTACAGGGGGCCAATACCCGTTTGCTTGAGGAAGCGGGAGTAAAACAGGAGAACATCCACCGGGTTGATTTTTGCACATCCTGCCGCCCGGATAATTTTTTTTCCTACCGGGGCGGAGGGGAAACTCAAGGCCGGCAGCTTAGCTTCATTGCCCTGAGAAAAAGGGAATTAAAAAGCCCGCCCCCCTTCACTTTGCAAAATCCCTATTCGTGGCCCGGGGTTCGGGGGCGATGAGCGCGGGCAGCATCGGCCGGAAAAAAGCCTATTCCGAAGTTTTAAACCGTGTTTCCGCAAAATGAGGCGGGGGCCTTTTCCCGCCCCTTCCATGAAACAATCAGCGCCTCATGCTGCCAAGCGAAGCCTCCTGAACCACGGGCCTGGGAAGGATCATCCGGCATTAGCCCAACTTCCGCACTGTCCTAATAGATTTTAGCCAATTTTAGGCCTTTTGTGTCGAAAAAGCCTTTAATTCCAAGGGGGGTACTTTGAATTGATGAAAATAGTGACTAATATATGTAATTTTTGTCT
>VGSF01000116.1 GCA_016875165.1 Deltaproteobacteria bacterium | reverse complement strand
ATGAAAATCGAAAATCAGCTTCAGCGCGATATGGATTTGGCAGGAAGGGTGGAAATCATGGAAAAGAACCTGCGAAAAAGAGGAAAGAAAAAATACTTTATTACAATTGCCTGACCCCATTTTCCCACGAGACCGATCCTCATCGTCGTCAAATATTTGTGACCGGTTTATTCCCCGCACCACGATATGGTGAAGGGCGCCGGGAGTATCTAACCGAGCTTGTCGTGGCATGGGCTGATTTTATAAAAAAGAGGGTGATCTTGTCAAGCGCAATGCACTGTAAGAATCAACGTCCCCCATTTCCGTAAGTAGGTTTGTCAACTTAGAATCTTAAGGGCGTCCCCTCTTACTCATTAAGGGCGTCCCCTCTTACGCTCAATTTTATTTATCTTCTGGCCAGTCTAACATCATCACCGGCACCTTTGTACCGGCAGGAAGATGATCGACATCTTCAGGGATGATCGCCAGACCTTGCGAGCGCACCATAGATAACAAAATTCCCGAACCCTGGTCACCGGTCAGATGAGCTTTGTATTCACTACCCTGCCTTTCCACTATAACCCGGAGATAGTGGCGGCGTTTATCCTTGTGTGGTACCGCATCCATCAATTTGGCCTCGATGATCGGCTTTTCCAGCCGGGTTTTTCCCTGCATCTTAAGAATGGCCGGCCGGGCAAACAACTCAAAGGTAACCATGGCTGAGACCGGGTTTCCCGGCAACCCCAGCAGCAGTACCCCCCCGATTTGGCCAAAGGCCAGTGGCTTTCCCGGCTTTATCCGTACCCGCCAGAAGCCCATCTTTCCTTCTGCTGCCAGCACTTTCTTCACTATGTCAAAATCACCCATGGACACCCCGCCCGAGGTCAGGAACAGATCGGCTCCCTTCCCCAGTCCTTCCCGAACCTTAGAGGTGAGTTCGCCTTCATCATCTCGGGCGATGCCCAGCATCAGGGGAAAGCCGCCGTAGCGAATTACCTGGGCGACGATAGAGTAACTGTTGGAGTTATGAATCTTACCCGGGCTCCAGGGAGCATCAATTTCAATCAATTCATCTCCAGTAGCCAGGATCGCCACGCGGGGGCGACGATGCACCCAGGCTTCCTTACGACCCAACGCAGCCAGCATGCCGACTTCTTGCGGGCGTATCTCAGTGCCCCGGGGCAGGATCAATTCTCCCTTTTTCACGTCCTCCCCCGCCAGCCGCACATTCGTTCCTGTCTCTACCCCCTTGAAAATTGCGACCCATTCACCCCCCTGGTCCGTGTCCTCAAACTGGACTACGGCGTCGGCCCCGGGCGGAATTGGGACACCGGTCATGATGCGGATGGCACACCCTGTCGACACCGCCACTTGGGTCGTGCGGCCGGCGGTCAGATTATCGATGATGCGGAGGCGCACCGGGTTTTCCCGACTGGCCCTTGCTGTATCTTCAGCTCGCACTGCATACCCATCCATGGCGGTGTTGGCCAAAGGAGGAACATCCATATCGGCAAACACATCCTCGGTCATCACCCGGCCGAGGGTCTCCAGAATTGGAATACGCTCCGGCGGAAGTGGCTGAAAAGGCGACAGCACCCGTTCCAAGGCCTCTTCTACACTCAACATGAGATATTCTTCCTTCACATCAGCCTCCAGTTTTGTCCAAATTGGTTTTTATAGAAATCAGGCTCTCCTTTTCTTCTTGTGACAAAGTGGTTTCCACCAAGAATCCAATCCAGCATAAAAGGAAGAATCAAATATTGAAGTTAAGGTGACCAACTAATTTGAATAACAATGCAAATTTTTATATTTGGGGATGGAGTTTAATTTTCCTGAGCATAGTATTTCGCCATCTCCAATAAGAATGAAGCAGCGCCTTTAAAATAATCTTCATTGGTGGATTCTAAGATTCGATTTGCAAAGGTAGGCGCCCATAAAACAAAATGATCCA
Organism: Deltaproteobacteria bacterium; assembly: GCA_016875165.1. Lineage (GTDB taxonomy): Bacteria > Desulfobacterota > SM23-61 > SM23-61 > SM23-61 > JAHJQK01. The sequence goes on along the minus strand of VGSF01000116.1, from coordinate 11,198 downwards.
TTAAAAAATCGTGGCGTAATTTTAAATATTTTTCTGCTTCGGTATTCCCTCCATTTTCTAATAATTCAAGAACTCTCTCGGTTAAATAGTAGAGAAAATCGAGTTCGATAGCGATATGATCGTCCGGCATTTGATATAGATTCTTCAACGCAAGACCAGCGTCTAAGTATTGTTTCCTGACTGCCATGGTTTCTTCAGTCATCAGGGAATGGCTTTCGGAGAGATAAAAAGAAGCAAAAGGAATTGCGGGAGGATGGGCCGGGCCTATGAACAAACGAGCAAACTCAAGTGACAGATGGTCAGTCCATTCATCCAATCTTCTTTCATTTTGCTGCACTGCATCGCGCATCCCCTTTAACCCTCCTCGTTCCGCCTTCTCTTCTGAGTTAAGGGCGATTCTGCCAATTCCTTCTAAGAGCTTTTTGTCAGGTTCCTTTAAAAAGACCTGTCGTAATAGGTTTAAGACAAGCAATTCAGCTTTTAAATCTTCCTTCATGGGTTCCCCCTTTTCCATAAAACAAAGCCCGCTCAATGAACGGGCTAATTCCTCCTTCCACCCAACAAGCACGCGGGGAGAAGGAGGATTGTCAAAAGAATGAAATAAGAAGGTAAGGTTTTACCCCTTTTTCACTCTGACCAGCATATCGGCATAGGCCGGCTGTCCCATTATGGGGCTGAGGGCCTCGGGGTCCATAAGCATGTTAACGTCCGGAGTATAGTCTTTGCTCTTGAACGCCGGGCCTAATCCCGGGCTGAACCGACCCCCTGCTCCGAAGGCGATCTTGATGACTCCAGGCCGGATTCCTCCGGAAACGAAGATTTTCCCCTTCTGGGATTTTCCCAAAGGGTTCTCTACGACCACCAGATCGCCGGATTTGACACCCAGTTTCTTGGCATCATCCGTATTCATCCAGATGGTCCCGACGGAATAGGTGTTGGCCTTGAACTTCCGTTTGATGTTCTTGAAGGGCTCAGGTCCTACCGGGTTGGCTTCGGGAACCACCAGGTCAAAATCCCGGTTCATGGGCTGCCATATCCCTTCGGTCTTGACCTCTCCCAGCCAAACCACCATTTGGGTACCCGTCATGGCATGATGGACCCTTCCGGTGATCAGCTGGAAGGGAAAATCTTTCTGGTATTTCTTGAACTCCGGGTTGGTGTGAGGATTCCATACGGTCTCAAACCAGTAAAAGGTGGAGGGAAATTTGTCGAAGCCGATTCGCTTGAGCCCGTAAGGAACTTCTCCGCCGGCCTTCTCGATTTTGTCGTTATGTCGGGCATAACCGCCCAACCGTTTATCACCATCCTTCCAGTCAAATTTGAACTCGATGAGCCTGGTTGAGGATGGCGGCCAGATCTTGTGGGGTTCGTCTTTGGCCGTCCATTTGTACCGCTTCCAGCTCATGGGCCAAACGGCCGCGCCTTTGTTCTCCCGGAACCACTGGGTGGTAAATGGTTTGCCTTTTACTTCTTTTTTAGCATGGTCGATGGTAGCCTCCCCTTTCTCCAGGGATTCGGGTGTGCCCATGAGTTTGTAGCCCTCGGGATACTGGGGATAAGGAAGGGGCTCGCCGATGTTGGGTTTGCCCGGAGTATCGAGGATTAGATCGGGCGCAAAATCATCTTCGGTTTTATATTTCTCCCAGAAATCCCCCGGCTTGATATTGGGGTCTCCCAGTTCGTGGAATTTCCGGGCCAGAAGATTCATGATGTCCGTAGGGTTCTTGCTCTCGTGGAGGGGTTTGATTACCGCATCCCGCAGATACCCCAGGGGCATCGGGGGATATATATCGCTCCAACTGACTCTTTCTGCAAAACTCGCCTCCGGAAGGATAACATCCGCATATAGAGCACTTTCCAAGTTCAGGGTGTCGATGAAGACGTAAAGCTCGAGTTGGTAATCTCCCTTGGCGTCTTTGGCCGTCAAGGCCTCCTTCCATTTCCAGGTGGCCGACCCAGTGATTACCGAATTGCCCGTCCTCAGGATATAGGCCTTTATGGGAAATTTATGCCCCCGGAATGGGCCGTACCGAAGAGATACCCCCTGGGAGAAGACATTGGGATAATCTCCCACCACATCATCCCATCCCGCAGGATATTTCCCCCCAAAATAATCCATATGCAGCTCACCCTGTTTGCCTTCCATCTCTTTTCCATCGATGATGCGTTTGACCTTCCGGTCGTTGAAGTTTTTCCCCTCTACCCAGGAGTAGGCCCTTCCCCTACCACCTTTGCTCCACTTCATGATTTCTGTATCGATTACTCCACCGGGGACGTCGAAATTACCGGTAATTACATTCAGGGCCACACCCAAGATTGAGGCGCAGTATCCATTAAAATGGTGTCCGGGGGACTGCATGCCCCAAACTAAGGCTGCCGGCTTGGTGATCCCGAAAAGATGAGAGAGTTCATTGATCTGCTCCTTGGGAAGACCGGTTCGGTCGGCGGCCCAGTCGAGGCTGAAATAACTCAGCCCATTGATGGGGTCTTTCTTTTGCCACCAGGATTTAAAGGTCCCTTCGAACTCTTCCCATCCTACGGAATATTTCTTGAAACTCCAATCGATGTATTTCCGGTTCGGGTTGCTCTGGTCGTCATTTTCCAGGATGAATCGGAGCATGGCCCCGAACAGGTCCCCGTCAGTTCCCGGCCGGGGGGCCAGCCACATATCTGCCCGGGCAGCGGTATTACTCAGGCTGGGGTCGATGACAATCACCTTGCAGCCGTTTTCCACCTGAGCTCCAACCGTGCCCCTGTTTTCGTAAAAAATTCTTGTGGCCACGAAGGGGTTCCACCCATTGTATATGATCAACTTGGTTTTGTAGGAGTAATCTTTCTTCAGTGTGCCGTCGGGCTGCCGCACGAAAACGGGCCTCATAATGTCCGGCTCCCATCGTTTGCCCCCCACCATGAGCTTGGGGCCATGCCTGCGGGGAGTATCGCAAATCGCTCCGTGTTCTACAGAATGGGGAGTGCCAAAGGCGAAGAATAATCGCCAGTACTGATCCCGGTCGGTCACATCCCCTGTATCCATGATGATTGATTCCGGGCCGTATTTTTTCTTGATTTCCGTCAGTTTCTTCCCGATGTAATCGATAGCTTCTCCCCAGGTAACCCGCTTGAATTTCCCCTCTCCCCGGGCGCCAACCCGGATCATGGGGGATTTGAGCCGGTAAGGGGAATATACCAGTTGCCCCGCCGCGGCCGCCTTGGCGCAGGCGATCCCATCATTCAGGGGGACTTCTTTATTCCCGTAAATCTTGGCCAGCTTCCCATCTCTTACCCAGACCTCCAGTCCGCATTCTGAGGGACACATGGCACAGGCTGTATATTTTACTCCATACTTTCCCATGGCTTTCTGGACTGCGTCTGCTTCTGACGGAGATAGAGTTTTAAGGGACAAAAGGCCGGTATTGTCCAAGGCCGTCACGCCTGCCAGCGCTGTGGCATACTTTAAAAATATTCTCCTGGATATTTCCATAGCTTTTCCTCCTAACCGTTGAGCGGGCCATCGGCCGCTTTAAAGACTTCTTTGTCGGTGGCGATATAAGGTGTCATGGGCTTCGTCCCGTATTCCGGATGCCAATCCTCTGTTTTTATCGAGGCCTTCAATTTGGAAATGGCGCTGTTAGGGTCTTTGAGGTCGCCAAAGAACCTTGCTTTCCCGGCGCAGTTGCGCACGCAGGCCGGCTCTTCAATCCCAGCGGCCAGCAGGTGGCTGCAATAATCGCACTTATCCACTACCCGCAAATCTTTGGCAGCTTTTCCCTGAACTTCCGAGACATCCTTGGCATACTTGGCCGGGTCATTTTTAACCGGAATACGTGTATGCAGAAATCGGGCACCATAAGGGCATCCCTTTAAACAGCGGCCGCACCCGATGCAAAGATCGCGATTGACCATCACCACCCCATCTTCCTTTCTTTTGTAAGTGGCGCCGGGAACGGGGCAGGGAAGGACACACGGAGGTTCATCACAATTGTTGCATAATTTTGGAAAAAAATGTCTTTTGGCCACTGGATAATCGCCCACATCGGCAAAATCCACCTTAGCCCTGAAGTAACCTATGGGGACGGCACACTCCATTTTACAGGTTACCTGGCAAGAGGTGCAGCCGACGCATTTCCGCAGGTCTACGAGCAAAGCATACCTTTTGGGCATAAAAATCCCCCCTTTTTGAATTTTGGAAATTGAAAGTTCAAAAGGTGTGCCATTTTGATATGTTGAAATGTTTGGATTTAACTTTTTGCGTGATGTTCAAAAGATGAACAGATGATCAGAAGATGGACAGGAATCAATATATTTCTTGTTCCAATTTTTTTCTGAGAGTATTTCTCGATATCCCCAATATTTTTGCGGCATGGACTTGATTTCCTTTGGTAAACTCCATTGCCTTCTTGACCAGGCGTTTTTCCAGAGTGCTTACGATTTCCTGAAAGATTCCCTCGTATCCGTCTTTAAAGGAGAGATCCACAAGTGTTTCCATCGCCCATCCTAAACTGGCCATTCTCTCGCGTGGTAGCCCCTCTACTTTATCAATGGATAAGTAATCACTGTTACAAAAGACAATGGCTTTTTGAATGACATTTTCGAGCTCCCGCACGTTTCCTAGCCAGGGGTATTCTTCTAACTTTATTAATGCCTCATTGGTAACCCCTTTTATGTTTTTCTTAAGCTTCTTGTTAAACTTCTGGATAAGATACGCCACCAAATCTTTAATATCCTCTTTTCTTTCGCGAAGTGGCGGTATAGTTATGCTAACAACGTTAAGGCGGTAGTATAAATCTTCCCTAAAAAGTCCCTTCTTTACCATACTATCCAAATCCTTATTCGTAGCCGCGATCACTCGTACATCTGCTCTAATTGTATTGGAGCCTCCAAGTCTTTCAAAAATTCCATTCTGCAAGACCCTGAGGAGTTTGGCCTGAAGGTTGAAGGACATATCACCGATCTCATCAAGGAAAAGAGTGCCGCCGTGACATTGCTCAAACCGACCTATTTGCCTTAAATCAGCACCAGTAAAAGCTCCCTTCTCGTGCCCAAATAGTTCGTTCTCCAGGAGGGAGTCCGGGATGGCGGCGCAATTTATCGTCAAGAAGGGTTTATGGGATCTTTTGCTGTGGTGATAAATAGCCTTGGCCAATAGCTCTTTTCCTGTACCACTTTCTCCCAGAAGAAGAACGGTTGCATCAGAGGGAGCAATCTTACCTATTTGCTTATATATGGCCAGCATTTTCATGCTTTTTCCTATTATTTTTTCTCCCCCCCGGTCGCCTTCAAAATCCTTAAAGGTCACAGCAGACATCATGTTTTCTCTAACGGAAAGAGCTTCTTTGACTTTGGCCACGAGTTCATCGTTTTCAAAAGGCTTTATAAGGTAGTCATAAGCTCCGAGTTTGATAGCGCTAATCGCCTGTTCAGTAGTACTATAGGCAGTCATCATAATGACTAAAAGGTTGGGATAAATCTCCTTCAACCTGCCCAATACGCCCAGGCCATCTATTCCGGGCATCTTTATATCCATAATAACCAGGTCTGGCTTTGCAGTTTCGGTTACCTCAATTGCTTCCTCTCCACTTAAAGCCGCTAACACATCATAGCCTTCACTGCCCAGAACCCGCTGGAAGGAATAACAGACGCTCTTTTGATCATCAACCACAAGAATCTTATTCATTCTTCCCTCATAATCTGGCCGGGAGGTTGACGGTGAATGTTGTCTCGCCGCTTTTGCTTTTAAAGGTAACCAGGCCCTCATGTGCGGTGATAATATTGTGTACAACATAAAGGCCCAACCCTGTCCCCCCGCTCTTTGTAGTAAAGAAGGGGTCAAAAATCTTGTTCTGGATTTCCACAGGAATCCCTTCACCCGTATCTTTAACCTGGATGGCGATGGAATGGTCTTCTAAATTTGTGGAAAGGCACAACACTCCTCCGCTGGGCATCGCCTCTAAGGCATTGAACACGAGATTCAGCATCGCCTGCTCGAGCAATGATTTGTCAGCTTTGATTAAAGGTATGCTTTTAGAGAGATTTAATTCAAGGGTGATATCCTGCTCTCTTAACTTGAAAGTCGTTAAATTTATCGCTTGTCTGATCATCTCGTTAACGTCTATTTCTTTGAGATTAAAAGAATCGCCTCGGGCAAAACTGAGAAACTTTGTTAGAAGGTCATCCATGCGCTTAACTTCCGTGAGTATTACCTCCATGTCCTCAGGAGTGGGTTTAGCGCTTCCTTTAAAAGCCTGGAAGAGCATTTTTATGGAAGTTAAAGGATTTTTTATTTCGTGGGCCAGGCCTGCTGAAAGCCGGCCTAAGGCGGTCAGTTTCTCCGTCCTCAGCATTTGCTGGTAAGATTCCTCCATCTTCTCTTTATAGATTTTAAGTTCAAAGGAAAGCTTGTTGAACGTTTCAGCAAGTTCTTCAACTTCACCTTTTGACCCAACTGTAATTTTCTTGCCAAACTCCCTCGCCGAAAGGGTTTTGGTAAATTCCACGAGAGCGTAAAGTGGCTTGGTGATGAGTTTGCTTAAAGAAAATGATAAGGTCGCACCGATCCCAATGACCACTAATGTGAGAATTACAATTAGATTTCTGATCCATTTTAAGAAATTTAATATCCTCTCTTCCTTGAACCCAATGTGGAGTTCAGGCTCCATGCCCTCAAAAACTTTCAGGCCTATATCTCTGACAAACCCTCTTTCGGTTTCTAACAATTGAATCGACAAAGGAGGGTTGGTCAGCGGATTCCAGCTCAGCAGATCGGGGGGATAGCCGTTTTTAAAGGTGTGGGCAAAAACTTGCCTAGTATTTCCGGTCAGGAAGATATACTCAATATCCGGTTCTTTTTCCCTCACCTCATGCATAGCCTCCTGGATTCTGTATAAATCATCCAGGAGGATGGAATCGGCAATTCTGTCAGAGAGATTCCGCGCGATCGATATGCCTTTATTGGTCAATTCGGTCCGCATGGATTTGGCAACCAAGTCTCTCAGGGAGAGGCCAATTAAAATCCCGAGAAAGATAATAATACCAACATTGAGAATGGTTATTTTTTGCCACAGCTTCATTTAAAGAGCCCATATCGATTGCAGAGTTCTTTTATCTCGGCTAAAGATCCTTCTCGATATTCCGTAAAGCCATGGGGCATCTCGGTTCTATCCCAATCTTTTAGGATAGCGGAGTGCTTGCCTCTAGGATCGAAAGATAATAGAACCTCTTTCACTCTTTTGACGATAGCCGGGTCTACATTTTTATTATAACATATGAGGCTGCAGGGATATGGTTTAGAAATGGCGAGGATTTTGACCTTTCTTTCGGCCGACAACCTTTGGGCAAGGGTATCTTGTATCCCTCCGGCAGCATATTCTCCATTTAAAACAAGCCGGGCAGTATTAGCGTGGGACCCGCTGAATACATAATTTTTTAAATCTTTCAAAGTTATCCGGGACTCTTCAAGCATTTGGCGGGGGATAACATGGCCCTGCGTTGAAAATCGATCACCGAAAGCAAAGGATTTACCCCTTAAATCATCAATATCCCTTAATTGGCTGTCTATTCTTGTGATTATAGCTGCCCGATATTCAGGCTTCCCTTCAGAATTAAGCCCCATAACCAAACAGCCAATTCCATAGGATCTTTTCGCTAAAATCGAATTGACCGGACCAATAGCTGCAAAATGGGTGATGCCCTTTCCCAAGTTTTCTGCAGTATCTTCGTATTTTTCGGAAAATCTCAGGGAAAATTTTTTCTCCACATTTTGTTCGAGGTAAAGAAGAAAAGGCTGATATATCCTGACATCCTCTTTCGGGCCAAGTCTTAGGTCAAAGCCGAATTTCAATGATTTAAATTCGTGCTGCGGATTATAAGGCGCTGGTAAAGGCGCCCTCCGATCCAGGTTGACCTTTTTGGGGATTTCCTTCTGTTCGCAACCGCCAACCAAAAGTCCTAGAGTTAAAAGGATAGTTAAGAAATTAAGTTTAATGCGCATGCTCATTTTTTTCCAATTGGAAAAAGATCCCGGAGTTCTATTCTTACGGCATAGAATCATTTTTGGTGCCGTACTTTCTGTAGGTAGGTGGGGTATTTGAAATTGGGGCTATTGCCCGGATTATGACATTTACGGCATTGGTCTTCAGCCACAGGGGAGAGGCTGCGGCGCAGTTCAGGATGTCCTTCGGCCGGGCCATGGCAAGCTTTGCACTGGACATTGGCCAAGAAAGCATTGGGATTTTTGACAACCCCCAAGCCGGTGGTGTGGCAGGTCAGGCAGGTGGGGTCGGAAGATTTGTTTTGCTGGGATAAGGCTTGATACGCCCTGGCGTGGGCAGTTCCCGTCCAGCTTTGATGTTGCTGCGGATGGCAGGAAATACAGTGGTTTTCTCCCATATATAAAGGAGTAACGGGAATCACCACCTCGCGGCGAGCAGCGGGGGGGCTTCTCCGGGGACTGGCCTGGGGTCGAGTTTGTATCAGTTTCTGCAGATCGGCTTTATACTGGACGAGCCATTCCTGTACCTGAGGATGATCGGCAAATTCCGCCGAGAGAGTGACCAGTTGAAAGTGAGAATAAATCCTCTTTTGCTCGACGAAAAAATCCACCTGGCCCAGGTGCTCCCCTCGAGAACCGGCCATGATGATTTCTGAACCATTGGCATCAAGGGGATGCGGTTGATGATGGGGAACATGGCCGCTTAGAATGAATTGGATGCCCGGGACATTTTTGGCGAGCATTTCCTGCCCGGCCAGTTCCATATGGCCCAGGACTACTATGACCCGGCATTTTTTCTTCTTTAATTCGGCGACGAATTTCTTGGCAACCTCGATGGGATCGGCAAGGTAGTACTTTTTGTTTTCTTCGGGAGGACCTCCTAAAGAAACCTCCTTGGAAATTAAACCTAAGAAACCGATTTTGACTCCCGGGAGTTCTTTTATTAAATAAGGTTTGAAAACAGGTTTATGGGATTGGGTAAACATGAGATTGGCGAGCAGAAAAGGGAAATTCGCCCGTTTACTCATCCGTACGATTTCGCCCACTCCGAAGGAAAAATCAAGTTCTCCGGGAGTAAAGGCATCATAGCCCATCAAGTTATAAGTTTTCGTGTAAAGTGCAGCCTTGAGGTCCCCTGTTTTTTTTTCGTTGGGATGCCCAGTGGGGGGGCGATAATAAAGAAGGTCGCCCGTATCCACCAGGATCATATTGGGCTTCTCCCGCCGCAACTGTTCGATGCAAGTCGCCCGCCTGGCCAGACCGCCAAGCAAATTATCCCTTCAGCCGCAGGGCTCCACTTCACCGTGGACGTTGGAGGAAAAAATGATGGTGATGATCCGGTCCGCACTGGGAGTCGGAGGTTGCCCCCATAGGGAGAGGGGAAAGAGACAGACCAAAAAAAATCCTAATAAGTATTTTTTCATCAAACCATCCTCAAAAAAGGATTTCTAAGACTTCTTCCACCGAGCCAATACCGACGATTTCCAATCCAGGTAGTTCGAGGGTTATGCGGGAACGATTACTCTGCGGCAATAGACAACGCTTAAAACCCAGCTTGGATGCTTCTTTCATGCGCATTTCTGCCTGGTGGATACCGCGCACCTCGCCAGCCAAGCCAACTTCTCCGATGACTATGGTTTTGGATGGGATGGGTTTATCGAGAAAAGAAGATGCCACGGCCGAGACCACGCCCAGGTCGACAGCCGGTTCCTCTACGCGAACCCCCCCGCCACGTTAACGAAAATATCCTGCTGGGCCAAGTTCATTCCCACTTTTTCCTCCAGGACGGCTACCAGCAATGAAACCCGGTTGGGATCTACGCCAATGGCTGTACGCCGGGGCATGCCGTAGGAGGTGGGGCTGACCAGGGCCTGGAGTTCCACGAGGATGGGCCGGGAACCTTCGAGGCTGGAAATGACCACCGATCCGGGAACGTCTATGGGTCGTTCAGCCAGAAAGAGTTCCGAAGGGTTGGCCACTTCTTCCAGCCCGCCGTCTTTCATCTCAAAAACCCCGATTTCATTAGTAGACCCGAAACGGTTCTTTACCGCCCGCAGGATGCGGTAGGGATGCCCTCGGTCTCCCTCGAAGTAAAGTACCGTGTCCACAATATGCTCCAGTACTCGCGGCCCGGCGATGGCTCCTTCCTTGGTTACGTGCCCAATGAGAAAAGTGGATAGATTGGTGGATTTGGACAGGAGCATGAGCTTTCCGGCAGATTCCCGCACCTGGCTGATTGATCCGGGAGCAGATTGGAGTTGAGCCGTAAAAACAGTCTGGATGGAATCAATGACCGCAACTTTTGGTTTTAGCTTTTTGAGGTCCTCGATAATCTTCTCCAGTGAGTTTTCAGCCAGGACATAAAGATTCGGGGAGGAAACACCGATCCGGTCCGCCCGTATCTTGGTTTGACGAAGGGATTCTTCACCGGAGACATAAAGGACGCTGACCCCTTTCCCGGCCAGTTTATCCAACGCCTGCAAAAGAAGGGTGGATTTGCCGATTCCCGGGTCGCCGCCAATGAGGACAACGGAACCAATGACTAAACCCCCTCCCAGAACGCGATCGAATTCGCTGACATCGGTTTTTAACCTTCCTTCTTCGCAAGTCTCGATAACTGTGATGGATTGCGGAGGAAAAGCCTGCCCGGAGATCGAGATGGCCTGGGCTGAACGTTCCGGCAAGGCCGATAATTGTTCTTCGACGAAAGAATTCCAGGAGCCGCAATCCGGGCACTTGCCCAACCATTTCGGGGCTTGATAACCGCAGTTCTGGCAGCCAAAATTGGTTTTAATCTTAGTCATAGTTGCAAGAGAAACAAAGTTTTTATGATTATAAATTGGCTACTTCTCCAAAGTCAACGCCTAAACCAAACTTGCCATCCTTCACTTTTTATTTTCTCTCATGATTTCAGGAGGATTATCAAGACCCGGCGGGGAGATGCTGCACGCCGGCCAAACGGTGGGAGCATACCTTTCTGCACCCCTTCACTTTGCCTCCGCAGAAAGAGAGCACAAAAAACATATGGCGGAAACAGGGACGCCCTTAAGATTCTAAGATAGTCACTCAATTAACTGGTAGCCGTTCTCACGCGCAACGCTTTCGCCTCTCTCTACCGAGTATCCAATCCCCGGAACACTCAGTTTAAGGAGCTTGGCCAGATCGGTCAGTGAAATTCCCAACTCTCTGACGGCCCAAAAACAAAGCAGAC
>VGSF01000115.1 GCA_016875165.1 Deltaproteobacteria bacterium | reverse complement strand
TCAAGTTATTAACACCCCCACCCTAACCCTCCCCCATCCAGGGGGAGGGAATTTTGGATCCCCCAGTATCTCCCCTCCCCTGGCGGGAGGGGGTTGGGGGATGGGGATAGAAAAGCAAATTCCTATACAATCAAGTTATTAACACCCCCACCCTAACCCTCCCCCCTCCAGGGGGAGGGAATTTTGGATCCCCCAGTATCTCCCCTCCCCTGGCGGGAGGGGGATGGGGGGAGGGGGATAAAAAAGCAAATTCCTATACAATTAAATTATAATTAATTTTTTTCTAAATTTACCGTTATTTTTTCAGTATGTCAAGAAAAAATTTAATATAAGTTAAAAGGGGGCCTCCACACAAATTTTCCCAGGATGTCGCCGGGGAGTGGCCATTCCATCTCCATATTTTTTATTTATATAAATCCCTTTTATCGATCACTCGGCGGGCTTTAAACTGGGTTCTTTCGATTTTTCCAGGCTCCATCAACTGCACATTGGCCCGGACGCCAATCACCGATTTCAACTTCTCTTCCATTTCTCCCTTCAGTTTCTCCAGAATATGAGGATCTGTTTGAGCTTTTGCGGCTATTTCTTTGCTGTATTCCGCCTGGACCATCAGTTCATCCATAGTTTTTTCCCGGGTTATAATGATGCGGAATTCTTCCCCAAGGCCCTTGACGGCCCGCAGAGCTTCTTCCACACCGCTGGGATAGATGTTCTCCCCCCGCACGATAAACATGTCATCTACCCTTCCATAAACCCCTTTGGGTAGTCGGGGATAGGTTCTTCCACAGGGGCATGGTTCATTCGTCCACGTCGCCAGGTCAGCAGAATAAAGCCTGATCATCGGCTGGGACGTTCTCTCCAGATGAGTATACACCGGGACTCCTTCTTGGCCATAATCCACAACTTTTTTGGTCTCCGGGTCCAACAATTCAGTATAGACAATGTCTTGCCATAAGTGCATGCCTGTGCGGAATTCGCATTCTCCATTAGTCATCCAAGGGGTCATTTCCGCCATGGTGCCAGAATCAAGGCATTTACAATTGAAGTTTTCTTCGATTTTCTTCTTCGTGGAAGGAATTCCTGCCCCGGGTTCTCCCGAGAAAAACATAATCTTAAAACTAAAATCTTTTGCTGGCTCATATCCCTCTTCCCGCGCTCTTTCGGCAAGGTAGAGAGCGAAAGAAGGGGTCCCGTAGAAAGCCGTAGGCTGGATCTCCTTGATCCACCTCAGAGCCATTAAGGTTTGTCCTGGCAAGCCAGCCCCAAAGGGGAAGCAGGTTAGCCGCAGCCGCTCCGCTCCAGCCAACGCTCCCCAGCTTCCCAGGTAGAGGCTGAAAAAAGAGCCGATAAAAACCGAATCACCTGGCCTCAGCCCGAAGGCCCACATAATCCGGGCGTGAGCGTTGCCGATTCGTTCCCAATCATCTCTCCCGATGGCAAAAGCTGTCGGTTTTCCTGTTGTGCCAGAGGTCCCGTGGATGCGAAAGACTTCTTGGGGGGGGATGCATAGGTAACTGCCGAAGGGAGGATTTTTGGCCTGTTCTTCCCGAATTTCATTCTTGTAGACGAGGGGAATCTTTGTGAAATCCTCCAAGCTTTTTACCTGGTCGGGATGGATTCCAGATTCCTCCCACTTCTTCCGGTAGAAAGGAGCGCGTTCATAGGCGTAGGCGATTTGGGCTTTTAACTTTTTAAGAATGATTTCATCTCTCCTGGATGGATCCATCGTCTCCAAGTCTTTAAACCAATAGCGTTCCTGCGGGGAAGGAAAGTAATCATTGTCATACCGGGGTGGCCATTCATTGGGGTTCTCAATCATCTCATCCTCCTTTCATGAAAACTTCCTGCTTCTACGGGCGTCTATGGTCTCCAGAAATCCTTGAAACCTCATCTTGACCTGGGCATCAGACCAAGCCCGGGGATCAACCATGTCGCTTTCGAAGATAAGCATGGGCACGTCGATCTCGGCCAGTTTGTTTTTGACGTGTAATTGGCCCATGCTTGTCGCTCGGCAAGAGCGAGTTCTGTGGCCGATGGCTCCATCTAATTTATACTCAAAAACCCACCGCTTGACCAGTCCTGCACCTACTCCGGGGCTGAAGACCCCAGGGTTGCAGATGTCGGGATTGATTTCCGACCCTTGCTTTTGCTTGTATTGGGCTGTCTTCCAGGTCCGTTCGACCAAATTCTCCAGCGGATCGGGCAGGTCCACTTCTACGGGTTGCCCGACATAGTAAGTAGATTCCACGCCGACCACTGCACCCAGGGTTTGAAGATAATTGAAAAGCCCCATGTTAAACCAGGGAGGAATCCCCAGCCAGCCAAACCGGTATTTTTCTTCCGGGATAACCCCTATGCCGCGGTCTACTCGATCCTTGATTTCTGCATAGAGATCCTGGTAAAAGTCTACGGCTTCTCGATCACCCGCCAGATATAGGAAGGGAATGATGGCCGTGAAATAGTCCTCCGAACCCATGGGGCAAGGAACGGCCTTGCGCAGCTCCAGCACCCGATACCAGTATTTCATAGCTTCCTGGGAATTTTTCATGATTTCGCGGAATCGTCCCATGTCCAGCTTCTTTCCGGTTTGTTGCTCCAAGAAACTGATTTGAGCCAGAAGGGTGGCCCGTATCTGAGTTTTGTAATGTTCGGCAAGGCGCGAATCTTCCAAATCAGCATCATAGGGAGGGCTCACCGGGTCATCATTGAACTGGGGGACGTTAAGGAAGTGGGTCCCGATGGCCTGGAACCACTTATACCTTGGCTCGCATATCAATGCCGATCCCAAAAGCAAGTTCGGGTTTCCCATGCCATCTAGAGGAGCCTCAGGGGGAACCCCCCCTGAATCACGGCATCGGCGTAAGTATCCAAGAGTATTCCTGACATAGGAGCAAAGTTCATTACTGTACCCTTCGGCCTCAGCCTCCTGGCAAAAACCCATAGCCACCTTTTGGGCCGCACACAAAGTGCCGTAATTCTCCGGCCATTCACCCACCAGGTCAAAGGCCCGCAAAATCTCTGCGCCCGTACCGAGCATGTTCCAAACCAATTGAGTTTCGGGGAGCTGCCGGCGCTGGCCTCGATCGTAAAAGCCGGGGATGTATTTTTTGATGTTGCGAACCGTTTCTGTTGACTTAACCGCCCGGCTCATTTCACTATTTATATGACTCATGATTGCCCCTTCCTAACCCGGCATAGCCGGAACCAAATAGGGTTTGGATCATAAATTCCAAATTCCAATCTCAAATGACCTAAACGTTTTGTTTGTAGTTTCGAATTTCTTTCATTGAAGTTTATTTGTTATTTGGAACTTGTTATTTGGAGCTTCTTCATCTGGCGGTTTTTAGGCATCCCGAAAGAATACCTTAGCTGAGCAGCTCTATAAAAGCTTGAATCCGGGTGCGGATAGATGCTAAGTTCGTCAAGGAGTAGTCATCGTCAAGGATGAGCGATGGCAGGCCTTCTTTCCTGAGACTCATGGATACATCAGGAGCATCGAATTTGTGGGGATCACAGTAAGAGTAAATATACATGATGAGTCCATCGGCTTTGTATTCCTTTGCTAAATCAGCTATATAATGAAATCGTGCGCTTCCCGGCCCCCTATCTGTCCGGGGGCATAGGAACGAGTCAAAGTAGGCCATAACCAATCCATCCATTGGGTCTGGAGTTTCCGGAAGGTCATGCCTAAAGCTGCGGGTTCCAATGCAGGTATCATCGATGACCACGCAGGCATCGCCCTCCTCGATGAGCTGAATAAGGCTGAGGTCATCGCATACACTTCCGTAGAGCATCAGGCGGGCCGTCTTTTTCAGGGGCCCTTGGCCACGAGACCTTACTTCTTCAATGACTTCCTGCAACAGATTATTGAATTCTTCAGCGGGGATTCCCATGCCGGCCACTAACACCTGCAGAGTCTCCGTGCCACTGAGTAGAGGTGGATTCTCTTTCCGCAAGCTATAAAGCTTCCGTAAGAGAGCGCGGCTGGTATTATATTCCTTGATGGTCTTCCGCAGTTGATCATTGCTGATTTTTTTGCCGGAGAAATTCTCTATTTTTTCCCGGAAGAAGATTAGTTCCCGTTTGAAAAATTCCTTGGACCAGGGTGCGAGGGTATGCGGGACATTGACAAAATATTTAAAGGAAGGCCTGGTGTTTAATGTCCAGATTCCATAGAGGCGTTGAACCATATCACAGCTGTGGGACATGATCAATCCGTCCAAGAAGTCAAACTTCCCCTTGAGATCTTGGTCGAAAAGGTTGCGGATGTATGGGCAACCGAATGGTTCCACAAAATCATGGGCCTTGGTGATTGGCTCCTTGATGTCGCCGCGCAAACGATAAGGCAGGATCCCTGCGGCCGCCATGATTTCCGGCGGAGCAAAAAGGCATAGGTAGCCTAAAACCTTTTTTCCTTGGGCTTTTAACTCTTTCACTCGCTTTCGTCTATCTAAATAAAGCTCCTTGGCTCTGGCCAGACCTTTGAGGGTATCCATTTTTTACCATATCCTCTCTATGGTGCTTGAATGATTTACAGCAAGAGTCCCAAGGGTAACTTTGAAGAGGAACAAATTCAAGGGGGTCTGTCCATTTTAACGGAAACGATCTGGCGGATAGATGTTACAATTTCTTCCCTGGTCGCCCCGGGCATAAATATTCCATCAAAACCAATTTCTTTTAGCTTTGTCCCGTCAGCGGGTGGGAAAACTCCTCCAATGACAAGGGCCAGGCGTTCTTTGAGCCCTTCTTTTTTGGCCATTTCTATCAGCTCACCACCCAGCGTGAGGTGAGCCCCTCCCAAAGAACTTACTCCAACGACATCAACATCTTCTTGGATAGCGGTTTTAATGATCTCTTTTGGAAATGAATTCCCTATATAAATGACTTCCATGCCCGCATCTCTCAATTCATTGGCTACGGTAATCAATCCCCTGTTATGCACATCTAAGCCGAGTTTCGATAATAATACTTTTATTTGGGCAGCCATCTTACGTTCCAACCTCCGTGCCGGCTCTACATTTACTCCAGGAATAGACAATTTTTTTAATTTCTTTTACCAAAAGACAGGTGGTTTCCATAGGCCGAAAGCTTGTTTAAATACCTTAAATATTTCTCCCTCCGAGCAACCCACTCTGGCACACTGCAGGGTATAAGGCATCACGTTCTCTCCCTTCTTGCAGGCCTCTTCCAGGGCGAGGAGAGCGCTATTGACTTTTTCAATATCTCTTTTCTCTCTTAACTTTCCCAATCTCGCCTTCTGCTTTTCTTCCACACCCTCCGGATATCGAAATACATTAATGGGGGGCAGCTCAACGGGGGCTTTATAAAAATTATAGCCCACTAATTTA
Organism: Deltaproteobacteria bacterium; assembly: GCA_016875165.1. Classification (GTDB taxonomy): domain Bacteria; phylum Desulfobacterota; class SM23-61; order SM23-61; family SM23-61; genus JAHJQK01. The sequence continues at coordinate 7,859 of VGSF01000115.1, read as the reverse complement.
ATGACGCCTTTCTCGATCATCTTCCTTTCATTATTAAAATATTCGGCAATCTTTTTATGTAACCAGCCCTTTTCTAACGCTGTTACATAACCACCGATCCTTTCAATTTCATCTACCTCATCAAGAATTCTCATTTCAATTTCATTGGTCAGGGCTTCTACATAGAAAGAGCCCCCTAAGGGGTCCACCACCTCTGTAACTCCAGTCTCTGCTTGAATAATCTGTTGGGTTCGCAACGATAGTAAGGCCGCTTCTTCCGTGGGCACAGAATAAGCCTCATCATAAGAATCCACATGTAAAGACTGAACCCCCCCCAGTACGCAAGCCAATGCATGGTAAGCAGCCCTGATGATGTTATTCAAGGGCTCTTCCCTCATCAGCGAAACACCGGATGTCTGCACATGACATCTCATCCACATAGACCTGGGACTCTGGGTATCAAACCTGTATTTCATGATCTTGTACCAAAGTCTTCTCACCGCTCTTATTCGGGCAACTTCTTCGAAAAAATCGCTTGCCGGAGACCAGAAAAAAGCCAACCTCTCCGCTATCCAATCGACCTCATGCCCTCTTCTGAGCATCTCTTCCAGAGTTCCAATCGCATTGGCCAAAGCAACGGCCATCTCCGTAACACCGGAAGTTCCAAACTCCCGCAAATTGTAGCCATTATACGTGACAAAGTTCCACAGCGGAACATTCTGCCGGATGAACTCAATGTTATCGCATTGAATCCGGAAGCAATCTTTAGGGGGTATATACTCCGGGCCACTGCGCACCACTTCTTCCAAAGTGATATCATTTTGCACGCTCCCCCGCAGTTTATTCCAGGGGATGCCTCTGCGCTCGGCCAGGACTAAATACATAGGAAAAAGAATCGCTGTATTTGAAGGATAATGAGTCACCAATGAAACCGTTACCCGGTCGAGAGGGATATCCTTAAATATCAAGTCCATGTCCTCCACCGAATCGACGGCAACTCCCGACATGCCCACTTGCCCTCTGGACATAGGATCATCGGAATCATACATTTGAATCGTAGGTAGGTCAAAAAGGACATTGATCCCTGTTCCACCGTGGGCTAACATGAATTTTATTCTCTGGTTGGTCTCTTCAGGCCCTCCGAAACCTGTGAGTTGCCGCATGGTGAATTCCCGGCCCCGATACATATTGGCATGAATGCCTCTCGTAAAAGGTTCTTGCCCCGAATGTCCCAAATCTTGCATATAGTCGAAATCGGGATTGCTGAGTGGCGTATAGAGCATCTCCCGGGGAATCTCCGAGCCTAAAATGGTATGGGGAGTTACGCACCAGTTCTTCCGATCTTCCTCCCCAACCATTGTGCTCCTCCACTGCTCAAACTCCTGACACAATCCTTCCAGCGCGGCGGGATTATATAGAGAGGGGGCCGTCCTCTCAGGCAGCTTTTCCCGCAGGATTTCCTTGGTCGTCTTCTTTTTCTCAGCCATACGAAGCTACCCCTTATTTGAGTTGATATTTAAGGCCCTTAAATTTTCTAAAATTTCTTTTGAGATATAAAAAGTTAGATTTTCCAATTTCTCACATTAAACTCGGAAGCCACGTGCTCAATCCGGGGAAGAAGATCAGGATTGCGATTGTAACGATGAGCATAAAAAGGAAAGGATACGAACCTTGAAAGATTTCCTCGATTCTCGCCTCCTCGCCCAGAGCGGCCTTCATGGCAAAAACCACCATCCCAAAGGGAGGCGTAACCAGGCCCATCTCAATGACCACCGTGGAAACGATTCCAAACCAGATGAGATCATAGCCCAATTTTTGCACGATGGGCAGCATCAATGGCAGGGTAAGCAGCATAATGGAAACCGAGTCAATAAAACAGCCCATGATGAAAAAGATTAACAGAAACATTAAGATGATCACGATCGGAGACACCTGAAGGGATATGACCCATTCGGAACTCCACTGGGCCAAGCCGCTGATGGCCAGCATCCGGGAATACATCTGGGCCGCGATGAGAAGAAAGAAAATGCCCGAGGTGGTAATCCCCGTATCCATGAGGACTCTCCAAAACTTGGGAAGATTCATCTGCCTTTTTCCCAAACCCAAAACCAGGGCGCCAAAGGCTCCGACGGCCCCCGCCTCGGTGGGGGTGCAAAACCCGAACCATATGCTTCCCAGGGTAACGATGATCAATAAAACCACTCCCCAACAATTGAAAAATGCCCTAACGAATTGACCCATTCCGATCTTTTCCCACGTTTTTCGGCCATCCAATGCTTCCTGGCTCATGATCAGTCTGGGCCTTCGGGAAACCATGATATAAATCCCGAAGGAGTATACTGCGGTAAGCACGAGGCCCGGAAGGACCCCGGCCATGAAAAGCCGTCCGATCGCCTGTTCAGAGATTACCCCGTAAATCACAAAAAGCACACTGGGAGGAATCAGCATCCCCAACACCGAGCTACCGGCCACAACCCCCAGGGCAAATTTCTTTTCGTACCCAGCTTTCAGCATCTCCGGAAGGGATATTTTACTGAAAACCGCCGCCGAGGCAACACTAACCCCCGTGATGGCGGCGAATACGGCGTTGGAAAACACCGTGGCCACTCCCAAGCCACCCCGAATTCTACGTGTCAATAGGCCAAAAGCCGTGTAAAGGTCGCCGCTGGCACCCGAGACGTTGGAGAGGAGCCCCATGGCTACGAAGAAAGGAATGACCCCGAAGACATAGTCCATGATGGCCGCGAAGGAAGTAGTTCCAAGAAGCCGGATAGCCACCTCGACGTTTCCCGATATCCACCAGAGCCCCGCAAAGCTCAAAAAGGCGAGGCTAACCCCCACGTAAATGCCCAGGAATATGAAGAAGACCAGCAAAACCAGCATTATCCCTGCAATCGCCAATGGGTCCATCAATTACCTCTGGGGAGATTTGCTAAGTTGGCGGGCGTATTTGCAGATCATTCTTGTGAATTGAATCATCATGATGACACTGCCAATTTGGATGATGGTTCGGATGGGAGCGGTGGGAACCCTTAAGGCCCCCTCTCCTTCATACTCACCCACCGCCCAAGCGACGACCGTCAGGTCCCACCCCGCATAAAAATTCATAGCGAAAACCCCAAGCCCCATAACGGACGAAAGGATGTTTAAGAGGGCCGCTTTCCGGGCAGAGACGCGCCCCAGGATAACCTCGCTGCGTATGTGGGCTTCGATCATAAGCACATAGCCAATCTGGAGAAAGGTAATCGCTGGGATTGAGATCTTGATGATCTCCGGAGTCCCCGTGAGAGGGGCCTTTAGAAGAATTCGGCCGCCCACATCCAACACCACCAGCATGATCATGACAAATATCCAGGCGGTGGCCGCCACATTCAACCCTGCTGCCACTTTCTCGAACCCCAGGCTAAACCAAGAGGTCGTCTTCTCAGTCATTTTTTCCTTCTTCCCTCCCTTAACTTCCCTGCTCTCCGCGGGAGGCATTTCGAGGCGCCGCCCAGGGGAGGCGCCTCGCTTTCCTAAAGGATGGCGAAGTGCCTACTCTTCCATCCACTTGCGCGCAAAAATATGACCTTCCTCTTCCGCAAACTTGATGGCTGCCTTCATGAGGGCGGTCCCGGGCCAGCCTTTGGCATCGGCCTCCTTGGCGAATTTCTTGGGTTGATTCACCAGTGTTTTGGCCCACTTAGTCTTCTCTTCTAAAGGCAGCTGATAAATATTCGTTCCCGCATCCTGTATGACTTTCATGGCCTTTTTGTGCATCTCCGCCAGGTATTCGTATTCTTTGACGGAGTACTCGTCGGCCACCTCTTGCAAGATGGCCTTCACTTCTTTGGGCAGCTTATCCCAAACCTTGGCATTGATCGTAATGGCTGACAAACCCGGGGTAGCCCCGAAATTCGTATCGGTGAAATATTTACAGGGCTCGTAAAGTTTGAATCCCATGATACCGGTAGCAAACATCACCCAGGCTTCATAGACCCCCGTCTGAAGACTTGTGTAGGCTTCCGGGAGATTGCTTTGGACGGGCACCGCCCCCACGCCCGATATCCAGGGAAGATTGGGGCCAGCGGCGGCAATCTTGCGCCCCTTCACATCAGCGGTTGACCGAACAGGAAATTTGGCGATCAGACCATAATCACCGACACCCCCCGAGCCGAGATAGACCTGGTTGTATTTCTTGTACTCATTCTTCAGCGCCGGGAACTCTTTATACAGCCGATTGTTGATCCGACCCATTACCCTGGGGTCGCCGGGGAGAAACGGGATGTAGTAACCCCAATTCTGGAGGAACATCTTCGTGGGTTCGAAGGCGATGATCAGGCCCCCCATGTCCAGAAGCCCCATCTCAATGGCCTCAAGCTCTTCTCCCAATTTGGCCACACTGCCCGCCCAATGTTCGGAGAGTTCCAGCCGATAATTGGTCCGTTCATTTACCCTTTTTACTACCTCTTTGCAATAGAAGTCGCTCAAGAATCGAATCCAGTCCGTAGCCGTGGGGTGGCCCGAGCCGATCTTTAATTTGATTACCTCTTTCTTTTCCGCGGCAGGGGATGAACCCGCAAAGCCCAGGCTGACAAAAAGGGCCACCATGGCCAAAACCATCACTACAAAACCTTTCTTTTTCATCTCCCCCTCCTTACTTTAGATTGATTTACTGCCTTCGCCTTTCGTCCCGAACTCCTCTTCATTTTAATACACATCCGGAACTTCTACAGCAAGACCTAGTCTTCCTCTTTGAGAGACCGGCATATCACGCGCAGGCTTTTCGTCCCCGGTCCTCCCAAGCATCGGACTCCTGAGCCCATTTCACCTTCTCGTTCACGGCCATTTTTCGGATGTCCCCGCTCCCTTTTCCCTACCTTTTCGGGACAGGCCAGCAAAGGATAGCCTTCTTCTCTAATAGACTCGTCAGCGGTCTGCCGCAATATTTTCTGGATCTCTGCCAACAGTTTGGCCCTGCCTTTTCCTGCCTCCTCCTTAACAACCCGTCCCTCAAGCCCCCGTGACCAGCAGAGAAGGTTCATGTCCGGGGACCAGAAATTCGGGCCTATATTCCCCGATAATCGACATGATCTTGTAGCTGCTGTCGTAGTAGTCATAGTAATCATATATAAGTGTCGAAGGGATGAAGGGACCCAAAACCTCCGGGGCAGGAGTGATCTTGTGTTTTTTCCCTTGCATATCCATGATTTCCGTCTGCTTGGGGAAAGCCATGCAGAAGACATGGAAGTGATCCCCCGTCAAGACTTGCATTCCTTTTTTGGTCCGAACGGCGATGGACATGCTGCCTGCCGTATGGCCCGGAGTCTTGTAAACTTTGATCCCCTCGGTGAATTCAAAATCTCCGTCCACCTTCACGCAATTCATCGTCTTGAGCTCATCCACCAGGGCCGGGTCGTAGTCTCTTCGCACATTCATGACCGGCAAGGGGTCCAGCAGAGTCTTCCATTCATCCCTCTGGAAGATCAGCTGGGCGTTTTTGAAAAGGGTCGTGTTGGCCGCATGGTCGTTGTGGAGGTGGGTGAAAAGGATAGTATCAACCTCCAGCGGATCGACTTGCGCATCTTCCAGGGCCTTTTCCAAGTAAGCCCGACCCGCCTGTGCCGGGTAGCCGCCCCAGGCCTTGCCGTCGATGATAAAGCTATCTGATATCCCCGTGTCGACCAGAATCTTCCGCTTCCCCTGCTGCAAGAGGAACCCCAGGTAGGGCCAGTCCAGGACCAGGTTCGGGTCTAGGTTGGGGGTTAAGGCCGATTTCGGAACTGTAATTTTTCCATAATACAGCACCTTTATCTCCCAGGTACTCATGATCGCTATCCTCTCTTTCTGTGTCGATCAAAGGCCGGTCTTCCAGTTGCTGACCATTTCCCACGAAAAGATGGGAGAAATTTTGAGGCGTTAGAAGCCTACTTTATCTATTCCCTTCACCCCCAGGATCTCCCGGGCTTCATCGGGGGAAGCGGGCTCCAATCCCATCTCCTTGGCGATATTGACGGCCATCCTTACCTGGTCGGCGCTGGACTTGGCCATTTTCCCCTTGCCAGCGTAAAGAGAATCCTCCAAACCAACGCGGATGTTGGGGGCGCCCATGGCCATAGCGGCAGCGGCCAGGGGGATCTGCCATCTGCCGCCGCCGGCCACAGACCAGGTAAACTTGCCCTCACCCAGTACATCCACTGCCTCTTGATGAAGCTGAACAAGATGCTTCACCGAGGGAAGCATCCACCCCACCATCCCCCCCATGACAAACTGCACATGCGGCGGAAGCTTTACCAACCCCTCATCCATCAGCCACTTTATATAGCTGACATGGCCTATTTCATAGATCTCAAACTCTGGCTTGGTATCAATCTCCATGAAGGTCCTGGCAAACTCCAGGTCAAGCTCAAAAGTGGGGGCAAAGGTGGTCGTCTTCCAGAAGTTCATGTACTCCTTTTCCCAGTCATATTTGAATTTCTCATAACGACCGGCCACCTGGAAGATGCCAAGATTAAAGGGGGCCGGGTCAAAGGAACACATCTCCGGTTTCAGTTGCTTGATGGGTATTAACTTCTCCGCAATGGTCATATTTATGCCGCCGCCGGTAGTGGGAAGTAGGATTATATTACACCGCTTCTTGATACCGCTCAATACCTGGCGAAATAGGTTTGGATCGGGTGAAGGTTTCCCGTTTTTAGGGTCGCGCACATGAATGTGGGCAATGGCTGCTCCCGCCTCGCAGGCCTTCACCGTATCCTCGATAATCTGCTCGGGAGTAATAGGAAGGTATTCGCTCATGGTTGGGATATGGACGGATCCGGTAGTCGCCGACGTGATTATCAGTTTGTTCATTTTAATAATCTCCTTTTTTGTTTTTTCTTTAAAAATAAATCACCGCCATTTTTTGGCATTTTTACATACTCTTTTGGGCTCGTCGTCTTTGGTTTTTGAAAGACCTCCTTTCTTCAACCCTTAACCGCACCTAAACCATATTTAATCGAGAATGGCCACTGCCCGGATGGGCGAGCCAGATCCCCCGCGAATCTTCAAAGGGAACCCGGCGAAGATGAAACGTTTCCCGATCAGGAGGTGAAGGTTGCACAGGTTTTCCATGTGGGGGACTCCAGTCCTGCGGGTCACCATGTGCACAGGATAAGTCAAATCACCGGGTGTATCAGGGCTAGGGGCATCAATTCCCCAGTTTTTCACCTTCTTTTCCAGACAAAGGTATTCAGCGGCCTCCTTGGTGAATCCCGAATAAACCTCCGTCCACCCCGGCTTCCCATAATGTTTGTCATAGTGCCCTGTATAGAAGAGCACAATGTCCCCCGGTTTAATCTCTTGGCCATCTTTCTTCTCTCCCTTCTTGATGGCTTCCGGCCCGCGGGCACTCCTCTCGGGAAAATCAGAGAGATCCAGACAGATGGCCGTTCCGTAAAAATCCTCAAGGGGCATCTTGTCAATGGATAGGGCGTCTGAATCCTGAGAAATATGACTGATGGCGTCAACATGGGTGGGGCCGTGGTCTGAGATGATCAGTCCGCGCGTCGTGTAACTGAAGCCGCTTTCCAACCGCTTTTTGGTTTCCTCATGGGAGTGGAAGTCCCAAATCGTCGTCTGTAAGTGTCCCGGATAAACTGGCATTCCTTGAAAAATTTCCTGGCTAAGATCAATTATTCTACTCACTGAACGCCTCCTTTTTAAATATTGGTTTTAATCTTTTCGTTAAGGTTGAATATCTTCCGGGCTTTCTCCTTTAATATTTGCCGCACATTTTATGGCTACATTTTGTCCCGATTGGACTAAAACATTTTAACGTTCCTCAAAAGATTGTGGTCAGACTTTAAGGCTTCTTAAAACCTGGGGGGGGTCAAAACCCAGATGACTTCAATCGGGTTCTT
>VGSF01000114.1 GCA_016875165.1 Deltaproteobacteria bacterium | reverse complement strand
AACCGGAGTCCAGGGTATTTATAAGCATTTGAATCCCGCTCTGAGCGGGACTGGATTCCGGCTGGAGTTTACCCCGTACTTGATACGGGGCCGGAATGACGGAAAAGGGCATTTTCAGACTTTTTACGAGTTCATCATAATTGATTAGACATATTTTTCATAAATCTCCCCTAGCCCCTGTTTTTCAAAGAGGGGAATTCCTCCCTTTTGTAAAGGGAGGGAAGGAAGGATTTATTCTCTGTTGTCTACACAATTATGGACTGATTAATAATTGCTTTGGTCTTTGCTAATTGCTATCTCTACAGCTCCAACCACGAATGCGAGTAGAGGCTCTTCCCCAGGAGGACCTTCGTGGTTTTGGCGTACTCGACTTCTTTGGGGCTAAGCGATTTTAGATCCGGCTCTTCCCCGTCCATCATCCGGTGAACCAGGCTGACGATTTCGGGCATGCCTCCCTTGGCAATGGCCAGCAATTCCTCATCGTAGGCGTCGACAATGGCCGAATAAATCCCGTACTTCATCAGCATGATCAAGTAGGCCCGGTTCAGGAAGTGCCGCAGATGAGTAGGCGCGCCATTGGAAATGTTGGAAAGGCCAACGATCGATTTGGCCTCGGGAGCAATCTCTTTGAGCATGGCCATGAACTCCAGGCAGGATAGAACCTGATTGATCTCCACGCACACCGGGCTGACGATGGGGTCGATCCAGATATCCTCCGTGGGAATGCCCATGCTGTTGGCCTGATAAATGAAATCGACGGCCATGGCCGCTCTTTCGTTGGCATCCCGGGGCATTCCCTCCTTGCCCCAGAGGAGTCCGATCACATGGGCGTTGTATGTTTTGACCATGGGCAAACCTTTTTCCAGTCGCTCGGGCTGGAGGGAGACGGAATTAATCAAGGCTTTCCCTTTGTGAACTTTCAGGCCTGCTTCCATGGCTGCCGGGTTGGTAGTGTCCAGCGCCAGGGGTTTATTCACCACCCCCTGGACAGTCTTGACCAACCAATCCATCACTTCCTCTCCGGTTTTGCGGGAAGGCCCGATATTCATGTCCAGATAATCGATGCCCACCTTTTCCTCGTATTTGGCCATCTCCAGAATGGGTTCAGCTCGGCGTTCTTTGATGGCTGGACCGATAGTTTTGGACATAATATTAATATTCTCACCGACACAGATGACCATTTCTTTCCTCCTTTAAAAGCAGCAGACAGCAATCAGCAGTCCGCAATCAGCCAAAACAAAAAAGATATTTCTTTGCTAAAGCTGAATGCTGATCGCTGAAAGCTGACAGCTATTTTCATTCCGCTTTCCACATCTTCAGGAAGGCCGGAATATGGCCGGCCTCTCTCGGCCCGATCATGACCTTCCAGTCCGGCAATTCCTCTTCCAGCTCTCCGCTGATGACGGCCGCGTACCCCGGGATGATCAGTTTCCGATGTTTCACTTTGTCGGCAATGCCGCATTTTTTGACAAATGGTCCGATGACATCGGCCCCGAATTTCCCGGCGGCCCAGGCGGTCATCACTGAGAGCCCTTCCGTATCTTTCACCAGAAGCCAGCTGGGCATCCGGCTTCCTTCAATTTCCCCGGACACAATGAAGTAGGTGAGCGAGAAATTGGAGGTGATCAGAACAGGAGAGTTCTCATTGGGCCCCCCGATCTCATAAATTCCCTGGGTTGTAGCCATTGGCCTTTGCGGGTCGGTAAAAATATTCAACCGCTCCACCAGCAGAGGAAAGAGGCTGTGCCCCTCCAGATTGGAAAGGACCACTATTCCCCCGTATTTGGCCACGAACATGGAGGCCAGCAGGGCTTCTTTCATCTGGTCATCGGTCATTTCACAGGGGAAAGTAATCGTGGGAAATCCTAAAGGGCGAAACTTCTTCAGGAGAGCGGCCCTTCGCATGATAATCTGGTCTTCAAAGGCCTGTCGAGTGGTCCGCGCGCTGGAATCCAGGACTAAGTCTTTCAAGCCGGCAGCCGTCAGTTTCGTTGTCAATTCGGTAAGCTCGTCCAGACTCTTTCCTTTCACGGCCAGGGGGGCGGAGATCTCCTTGGCTATTCCGGCCATCGCCTCCGCATTGTCTTTGGTGGCGGCGTAGAGCAAAGGTTTTAGTTCTGCGCAGGCTTTGGCTCCCGCGGAAAGAACTTTGGGGTCTTCACTCATCAAAATGAGCCCCTTCCCTTCCAATTTCTCTTTCACTTTTTTCACCAGGGCCTCGAACTTGCCCGGGTCGCCGGATTCTCCTCTGATGGCCAGGAGATCCGCCTGGAGGAAAAGTCCCACCCGTTCGTATTTCAACTCTTTCAGCTTCTTTAAGCGTTCCTCCACTTCGGCCTCATTCATCTTGTCGGTAACGAGAACGGCAATACCCGGGGGATTGACGAATCGTTTCTCGTGCCGGAACATAACCGTCTCGCCGCCAATCTTCAACGCTTTCTCGCCTACGCCAATGGACAGCGGGCGGATGGGCGGCGCAGATGCTTCTTCTAACTCTGCCTTGGCCTGTTCGGAAACATGCGGGCAGGCAGCCAGTTCCGCCTGTCCGGCAGCCAACTTCATGGCAAAGGCCAAACAGGTAGGAACACCGCATTCTGCGCAGTTGGTCTTAGGCAGCTTCTTGAAAATTTCAATTCCTGTCAGGGCCATATCTTACTCCTTTTCCCCCCCCACCCTCTCCCTCCCCCTCAAAGGGGGAGGGTTGGGGAGGGGGTTATGATTTTTCTCAGAACAACGACGGCAAAGAAAGCGCCGGGTGTCCCTTTTCCGTAAGGAAGGGCAGAATCTCATCTTCCGTCGTCCCGATGGTCTCGTCGGCGATCATCTCCGGCAAATTGGGGATGCCCATCTCCTGGCCGCGCTTCTTCAGACGATCCATCATTTCCTCTTTGAGCATCTTGGGCATCCAAACCAGTCGTTTGATGCCTCCCTCGGCCATTATATATTTTTTGCTGCAAATGTAATGCTTGCTGTGGCCCACAAAGCCCGGGGTCACCGCTCCCCCGCCTACCGAACCGGCCAGGGTGGTAAATTTCATCCCGCAGGGGGACATGCCGGTAAAATCACGGTTGACGACCATAATCCCGTTGCACATGGGCAGCACGGCAGAAATGCACTCAAAACAGCCGCAGGAAGTCATGGGATCAACCATGATGCTGTAGGCATTGTATTTCTCCAACTTCTGGCGGGAGGCCTTGAAGACAAACTCATTGACTCCTTTCCATTGTCCCAGAACCGGGTCTATAACCTCTTTCTTGGGCACGGGCTGGTTGGGCCCGGTGGGATTGATCTCAAAGGAGGCTTTGCCGTCCAGCCAGTTGTAGGCTCCGCAGAGACCGGTTCGCTCCGCGGTAATGATGCAGACGTGGGTGGGAGCGAAAGACTGGCAGAGAGTGCAGGAGTAGAAAGTCTCTTCCGACTCGTCAGTCATTCCTTCGATGCGGGCATCCCGCTTCTGGTAAACCTTGCGGGCTTTCTCCAGAAGTTCCTTCACTTTCTTCTCCTCGGTGTAAATCTTCACCTGTCCAGAAGTTCCTTCACTTTCTTCTCCTCGGTGTAAATCTTCACCTGCACCTTGTCGAAGATCGAGCCGAAATCCTGGTGGTATTTAGCATGGATGATATCCCCTATGTGTCTTAGGGTAAATCCTTTTTCAACGGCCGCCTTGCTGATGCGCACCCAGGCGATGTCCCTCTGTCCGATATGCATGAGGCCCTGGGCGTAGTTGATCAAATGGTGAATCTGCCTCTCCAGGATGGGTTCGAAATCCTCCTGCATCTGCCGGCCGGCCACTTCCACTAAAATCCCCAGGGGAAGTTGCGCCGGCGGTTTAATATCTTTCATGTCCGGACCGATGACTTCGACCTTTCCGTCCTCCACTTCATTCATTCCTCTGGTGGTGGTCCACTCGCAAGCGATGGTCCGCCCGCCGCCGCACTCTAAGTAAATATCTTCTCCCCGGACGCGCTCGCCTTCAAAAGCCGGGCCATAAGCCACGGGGATATTCACCGTGGAGACGGTAACTTTGAGACCCCGGGTCTCAATGGATTTCTGGGGCATATCCTTGTGCGCCACATTGGCCACCACGTGCTCGTAGGTGCAAACCCCGGTGGGTAAAATCTCGGGGATGTCCGTGTCGGCAATGGTGGGGAATCCCCAGTTTACGCAGCCGGCGGCATTGGCCGCCCACTCGGCATTGACTTCCCCCAGGGCATTGACAAAGGCAAAGATGCGGTCTTTGTTGTACAAGAGCATCTTCCGGTAATCTCCCGGTTTAACTCCTCCGAAAGCCATGGCCGCCCGGTTGGCAAAACCCAGGGCGAATACGGCCGCGGAGATGTCCGGACCAAAAGGCACCAGGCGCGTATTCCAGCCGATCTGCACTCCGGCCTGCAAGAGCTGTTCGGAAAAAGTAGTCCCGTTCTGGTTAGCCGCCATAAATACGTAGAGGTTCCTCTTCTGGTATTCCTCGGCAATCCATTTGGCCGTCTCCGGATCGGGAGCGGCCCCGACAATAGCGGCAAAGCCGGGAGCGGATCCATCCACAAACTGAATTCCCCGTTTGCGGAAGACCGTATCTTCGGCTGCTCCCAGCCAGATTTTTCCTGCGGCCTCATCGATATCCTCGCTCACTAAGTAGAAATTAGGGTCTTCCACATAACGAATAGCCTCGACGATCTCCTCGGCCAGGATCGCGGCCATTCCGGCATCAAGAAGAGGTCCCAGAAAAGGCAGGTGATGGACGTTTTTGACGTGGGCCGGTAAGAGTTTTCTGATGATCTCCATCGGTTTCTTGGCATCCCCCAGGGTTTTTACCGGAATCCCCAGGATGGAGTAGATAATCGGCAGATAATAAGCGGTGTTGGGAAACTCCAACTTCTTATCCGGGCCATACTTTTCCAGGGCTTTTTTGTATGTTCCTTCGGCTTTGGAAACGATGTTATAAGCGCCCTGTATGGCGGCAAAAGCAACTAATTTGGACATGGACAATCCTCCTTTTATGAATCGTGGTTTATCGTTTTCATTTAAACTGCCGCCAGCTTCTGCCGGTCAGCCATATCCATGAGCACGCGCTCTCGAGCCTTATCGATTCCCAGGGCCTTGCGCTTCAGGTCGATGTGGGCAATCATCTTGCGGGCCATTTCATAAGGATCTTCCACCATATCCCATTTCCCTCCCACGATCTTTTCCAGGCCGTTAAAGAGGTAATCTTTGAAGACCGGAGCTCCCTCGACCGGAAGATTCACGCCGAAGATCACGTAAACCCCCGAGGCCACAAAATACTGCCCGATGGCCACGGCTTTTTCGCTCATCCATTCCGGGGCGCAGCCGGCAGCCGGCAGATCGCTGATGTCCTTTCCCAGCCCTCCGGCTTTGACCACTTCGGTAGCGGCTATGAGAATGCGGCTGTTATCCACGCAGGCCCCCATGTGCAGGACAGGAGGAATTCCAACTGTCTCGCAGACCTCGGCCAAACCTGGACCGCAATAAATCCTGGCTGCTTCCGGAACCAGAAGACCGGCTTTCCCGCAGGCCATGGCGTCGCATCCTGTGGTGAGGACGATCACGTCATTTTTGAGGAGCTCCTTCACCAGGATCAAATGGGAATTGTCATGCATGGTCCGGGCGTTGTTGCATCCCACGACCCCGGCGATCCCCCTTATGCGGCCGTTGATGATATTTTCGTTCAGAGGGACGTAGGACCCCCGGAACGTTCCCCCCAGGTGGTAATTAATCGCTTCCGAACTGAAGCCCACCACCATCTTTTCTTTCTCTTTGGGAATCAAAACGTCGGCGCGACGGTTGGGGAAATTATCTACGGCTATTTTCACAATCTTTTTAGCGTCTTCTAAGGCATGGTGTTCGTTAAACTGAACATGCTCAGTTTTCCCCGAGGCAATCTTACAGCGGGTGTTGGTGGTGATCAACTTAGTGTGATAGCAGGTGGCCACGTTGGCCAGGTTTTCCATGATGCATTGCACGTCCACCACCAGCGCGTCCACCGCGCCGGTAATAATCGCCAATTCCTGCTGGAGATAGTTTCCGGCAATAGGCATCCCATGGCGCACTAAAATTTCATTGGCCGTGCAGCACATCCCGGCCAGGACAATCCCTTTGGCTCCCTTGGAGGCGGCATACTTCAGCATCTCCGGGTCCTGAGAGGCCACCACGATCATCTCGGAAAGGAGCGGCTCATGGCCATGGACGATGATATTGACCTGGTCTTTCTTCAGCACTCCCAGGTTGATCTCGCCGTGGATGGGGTAGGGTGTCCCGAACATGACGTCCTGCAGGTCAGTGGCCATCATCGACCCGGCCCAACCATCAGCCAGGGCTGCCCGGGAGCACTGTTTGACGATGTTCTGGTAGTCCTGATCTACGCCCATGTGGGTGCGGTGCATGATTTCTACGATTTCACGGTCAATCCCCCGGGGGATAATGTCCAGCTTTTTCCAAAGCTCATACCGGGGTTTGGGGGCCCGCCTGGCGTAGTAAATCTCCCCTTCCTGTTTTCCCCACTCGCCCAGGGCCCTCTCTCCGACTTCCACGGCAATTTCATAGATGTCCCGGGGTTTCTCTTCGCCGTCCACCAGCACGGTTGTGGCCACGTCAAAGTCTTCGGCGATCTTCAGCAACTTGACTTCGTCCTTAATCTTATAATCGGTAGTCTGTTTGCGGGCTGCCGCCAGAAAAACTTCAGCTACGGCCCGCCCATGATCCGAATGGGAGGCAGACCCGGCAGCGACCATGCGGGCAAAATTTCGTGCGGCAATGGTCTCCGGAGTCGCTCCGCAAAGCCCGATGCGCGTATCTTTCCCTTCCAGGTCTTTCTTGGTCAAAGGTAGCCGGCACGGTCCCTGGGCGCACATCTTACAGCATGTCCCCTGCAGGCCGATGTTACAGGCCTTCATGGTCTCGGCGCGGTCAAATATGGTCTCGATCCCCTCGGCCTGGGCTTTGTGCAACATCAGAATCGTGGCCGGATCCACGCTCTTTTCTTCGGGTATTATTTGTTTCTTTTCTTTTTCCATTACTTTCAGTTTTTCTTTGGTCTCTTCTGCTGCCATTTTTTTCCTCCTTAATTGCCCGGTCTGGCAAATGCCAGGTTTAGTTTGTCGTAAGCTCAGAGATCATCTCTTGCACTAATTTTATGGCTTCCGGATGACGCATCACCAAGATATCCGCCCCGGCCATAAGAAGGACCACTCCGGTGATAGCTTCGATTAAAATTCCCCGTTTTCGGGCATCCCCCAGGAGAGGAGCGTCTTCGGTCTTGGTTTTCGCCTCTTTGGTCTTCCAAACCTCTTTAGCCATATTGCAGAGGATGGGGAACTGCAGCCTCTCGTCCTGCTGGGTGAGGGCGGCCATACGGTCGCGCTCGATTACGGAATAGGTATATTCGATCCCGTAACCCAGACCTCCTGTCGTTGGGTCCACAATAATCTGCGCATCCGGAACCCCCAGATTGCCCAATAAAACATTTAACTGTTTGGCCAGATTGACATCGATAGGGGAAGAAGCAATCAGGGTGTGTTTATAAGCGATGGCCCCGGCTCCGATTTGTTTGTAGTTTTTCTCCCCCACCGGACCGAGGATTAAGTTCTTCCCCGCGCATAGCTCGGCCACCCGGCGCAGGGTATCCGCATCTTTCTCGTCATTCCCGCAGCCCCAGACAATCAACGGCACATCAATGGCTCCGGCCACCCTCTTGGCGATCTCCGCGGCTTCTTCCGAGGGTCGGTTTTTTCCATTGGGGTCCGTACTGGAAAGCTGCAGGCAGATCATCTTGGCCCCGTATTCGTTGATACATTTCTTGGCCCAGGCAACCGGATCCTGGACTACATCCTTAAAAGGCTCCAGGGCAGTTTCGGGCCAATCCTCTGGCGGAGCATCATAGACTTCCATGACAATCTTGGGAGGATGGGGCATCTGGCCTTCGAAAAGATGAAAAGGATAGACGTTCTCCCCTCCCACGGTCACGGTTTTGCTACCCAGCCCAAGAGCAATTTCTTTAATTTTTCCTGTATATGGAATCTTCGGTATTTCCACAGCTACCTCCTTGGGAGATGGTGTTCGTGTAAGGCTCTGTATCTACCTTTCCTTGACCTCCACACTCACTTTCCTCCCTGTTGTTCAAATGGTTTCCCTTTCCACTCCCGTAAACGAACTTCTCTCCAAAAAATGTTTCGTTAATTTCCTCACCCCTTTCGTAAAAAGATTTAGTCATTAGTCATTGGTCATTAGTCTAGTGTCCATCCGGAAACTCAACTTTTCCCCTCCCCCTTCGACGGGGGAGGGGAGGGTGGGGGTGATAAGGGGTTAAAATTTCTATGACTTCCATTTTAATCCCCCTCACCCCAACCCTCTCCCGCAAGGGGAGAGGGGGTTTCCGGATGAGAACTAGTCTAATGCCTATCACTTGAGCTTCTTGCAAAAGTCCGTAATTTACCCTTCGACAGGCTCAGGGTGAACGGGCTTAGGTTGAAATTATTTAGTTTTTCCGTTCGTGGTGAGCTTGTCGAACCACAAAAATTACTTTTGCAAGAGGCTCACCTATTACCCATTACCCGTTTTTATCATTTTTGCCATCATCTCCCCCACCACCCGCACGGCCGGGGAGTTATCTGGCAGGTTAAGAAGGGGTTTTCCGGTAAGATCGTATTCGAAGATTAAATCGTCCACCGGAATGACTCCCAAAAAATCCAACCCCTGTCTGGCAATCTCCTCGCGAAAACCGGGCGTAAGCTCTTGGGGTGCCCGGTCGATAATCAGATGTTTTTCCTTCACCGAAAGTTTCAGCTCCGCTATCAGCTCCCGGATCTTGCCCACGGTGCGGATTCCTTTGATGGAATAATCCGAAAGGAAGAGCAGATGATCCACCCCCTGGGTTGTCCGCCGGCTCAAATGTTCCATCCCGGCTTCGTTGTCCATTACTACAAAAGGGTAGTTCTTGGCCAAAAGGTCGATGTGCCGGCGAAGGATATTATTCACGTAACAATAGCAACCGGGACCTTCGGGCCGGCCCATGACCATCAGATCCAATCCTGAAGATTCCACCAGGGTCTCGTGCAATTTCATCTCGATATAAGTTTCCTTGGTCATCCCCGGAGGTAGATTCATCTTGGATTCAAAAAAATCTTCCCTGGTTGTCCCCAGGCTTTTAGGCACCTGAATTCCCAGAGCATCGGCCAGGTTGGCATTGGGATCGGCGTCCACGGCCAGGATAGGCCCGCAACCTTTCTTCTTTAGATAACGAATTATTAGGGCCGAGAGGGTGGTCTTCCCCGTTCCTCCCTTGCCGGCTACGGCTATTACTTGAGTCAATGTCTTTTCCTTTTTTTTTTATTTACAAACTTTTTGCACCGCCGAGGGCGCAGAGAACGCCGCGAAAAAATGAGTTCAAAAAATGCTACAGCAAAGTTTAAATTCTTTGTATCAATTTAGCGGTTTTTAAAAGTGGTTTGACGACCTTTGTTAAGGCCCGGGGGCCTGGGCGGAACGCGCCGGAAGCATCGGCCGGGTTTCCGCTTGACCACGAAGAACCCCGCGCGTTTCCGCCGGAGGAGGCGGGGGGCATTTTCCCCGCCCCACTCGCGAAGAAATCAGCGCCTTATGATTCCAAGCGGGCCGTCCAGGCCTCCGGGCCAGGGATTCCCTCGGCCCTTACGCCCCAACTCTTTTCAAAGGGCTAAAGTGATACAATTTTTTTTCTCTACGTTCTCTTGGGGCATATTCATTTTTGCCCGAATAAACGCTGGCTCACCCCGGGAAACTCTTCGGCGTTGGTATGGGGCAGAAACATGGCGGCTACATAATTATTCATGAATTCCGGGCTTTCACTCAGCTCGACATTAGTCATCATCCGGGAGATGCGCTCCCCGTCATCGAGCATCTCGTTGCAGAAAGAGATCAGCCGCGCCCCCAGTAAAGAGCCGTTGCCGATGAAGAGAAAACGGTCCAGGGGCAGTTCCGGAAGGAGTCCTATGGTAATGGCCCGCTCGATGTCGATGAAGGAGCCGAAAGCCCCGGCAATGACCACCTGTTCCAAATTCCCCACGGTAAGACCAACGGATTGCAAAAGAGTCACATAGCCGGCATACATGGCTGCCTTGGCCCGCATGAGGTTGTCGATGTCCACTTCCGTGATGACCAAGTCCTTGTCAATGGCGGTCTCTTCCGCAAGAGATAAGACGTACTCCATCCCATCCGGCCCGGGGCGGATGCGCCTGGTGGGCAGATCGGCGTTGAATTTTCCGTTGGCTGTGATCACCCCGGCCTCTAAAAATTCCGCTACCGTGTTGATCAATCCCGAGCCGCAGATCCCTTTGGGTTTCACCATCCCGATGGTCAGCAGCATGGGATCGTAAGTCCTGTGGTTAATCCGGAAATCTTCAATCGCCCCCAAAGTGGCCCGCATCCCGTGTTTGATGCCCCCCCCTTCGAACGCCGGTCCGGCCGAGCAGGCTGCCGTGACCATCCACTCGGAATTCCCGATGACAATTTCGCCGTTGGTGCCGATGTCGATGTAAAGGGTCAGGGGTTTGCGTTGATAGACGCCCGAGCCCAGGATCCCGGAAACGATGTCTCCGCCCACGTAAGAAGCGACCGAGGGAAACGTGTATAGGTGAACATGTTTTCCCATCGTAAGACCTAAATCCATGGCCCGCACCGGAGGGAAGAAATTGGCGACAGGGGTGTAGGGCGCCTCGCGAATATATTTGGGGTCCAGGCCGAGCAGAAGATGGGTCATGATCGTATTTCCGGAAGCGGCCATGTGCGAAACCCGGTCTAAATTAACCCCCGATTTTTTGGCCAGGTCCCGGATGATTCCATTGATCGTTCCCACCACGCTTTCCTGCAGTTTTTTCATTCCCTCAGGCTTTTGGGAATAAACGATCCGGCTGATTACGTCATCTCCGTAACTGATCTGACCATTGTAATCCGATGCCTCGGCCACTGTGGCCCGTTTATTCAAATCCAAAAGTTGCCCCCAGATGGTGGTCGTGCCGATATCCAGCACTATGGAATAGTGCTCCCTCGTTGTATCTCCTGGTTCCAGATTGGTCAGCTTGGGCCGCCGGGAGCCGCGCAGCTGATATTCGCTAAGTTGTGATTCCATGCGGGTCTGGACCACCGTGGCTGTTACCCGCCATTCCCCTTCCCTCAACACAAAGGGCAATCTTTTGAAAAGATGGAAATCAACCGAGATGCTTTCCAGGCCCTGGGCCTTCTTCAGGGCCAGCAACAAACGGGATAGATCAGAGCGGTTATCCCTGGTGGTCGGCGGTTCCATCTCCACGTAATGCTTGTGCAGGGCCGGGTTGAAACACCAGCCCAGGACCAGGGACTCTAACTCCTGATGAGAGACTTGGCGCCCGCCGCCTACCCTTTCCCGCGTCCTGGCAATCACCCGCTTGTCCAGCTCTGATTCGACCGGAATGCGGACTTCCAGGTCGCTTATAACCCGCGTCTGGCAGGCCTGGCGCAGGCCCCGCTGGAAATCTTCTTCAGAGATGCCCGGCGCACGGGGGCTCTCCACCTCTCCTTTTTCGATCAGCACCCGGCATTTCCCGCAGACTCCTTCCCCGCCGCAGGAGGCCTGGATATAAACCCCCGCTTCCATGGCCGCCCTGAGTAAGTTTTCTCCTTTGGCCACCTGAACTTCGCGGTTGTGCGGTTGAAAACGAACGAGCATTGGATATCTCAAAGTTCGGAGTTAAGTTTTTTTCTCCGAACTATAGTGAACGGCTTAAATAAGTTGACATCCAGGGAAAGGGTCATTGCGAACGAAGTGAAGCAATCTCATGAGATTGCCATGTCGCTTCGCTCCTCGCAATGACAACTTTCTTTTGACGTTTACTATAAATTACTCCCAACTAATTCACCTCGGGCCTGGGAAGAAGGCCGGCCCGCTCCACGATGCCGTGCACCGCATCTTCCCACTCGATAGCCATGAGGTGAATGCCGTGCACTCCCTCAATCTGGCGCAGTCTTTGAATCTGTTCCGCGCAGATGTTCAAACCCTCTTCCCTGGCTTTCTCCTTCCCCGCGCTCTTCATACGGGCGATGATCTCTTCGGGGACTTCCATCCCGGCAACTTTCTCTTTCATGTACCTGGCCATTCCCACGGATTTTAAAGGCGTGACTCCAGCCAGGATGTGGACTTTCTCGTGCAGCCCCCGGTCGCAGACCATCTGCATGAACCGTTCGAACTTGGCCATGTCGTATATGCACTGGGTCTGGATGAAATCCACCCCTGCGGCCACCTTTTTGGCCAGGCGGATGACCCGGTACTCGAAAGGATCGGCGAAAGGGTTTTCGGCGGCCCCGATAAACATTGCCGGCGCCCCCTCGATCTCATCCCCTCCTAAAACCTTGTGTTCATCGCGCATAAGTTTCACGGTCTGAATTAATTGAACGGAGTCTAAGTCGAAGACATTCTTGGCCGTGGGTTGGTTGCCGAATTTCTGGTGGTCTCCTGAAAGGCATAGGATGTTGCGAAGGCCCAGGGCATAAGCTCCAAAAATGTCGCTCTGCATGGCAATGCGGTTGCGGTCCCGGCAGACCATCTGCATGGTTGCCTCTATCCCCATCCGCTGGAGAATCGCCCCCACAGCAATGGAAGACATGCGCACAATAGCCGTCTGGTTGTCTGTGACATTGACGGCGTCCACGTTGCCCTTAAGCAGGTTGGCTTTACGCTCGATGACGGATACATCCGCCCCCTTGGGCGGCCCTAATTCTCCGGTGACGGCAAATTTGCCGCTGGTTAGAACTTTTTCTAAATTGCTTCCCGCTTTCATATTTTCAAGTCCTCCCGGATGCATTTCCGCGGCCCGCCATCCCGGCTGGTGGACCAATCCTTAATGGGCAGGACGATCTCCAATTTGGCCAACAGTCCCAATTCCTTAAGACGCTCGTAGATCAATTGCCACCCGCAATCGACCTGCGGGTCGATCTCGCACTTTCCAGCCTTTGATCCCCCGCACGGGCCGTTAAACAGACTCTTGGAACATCGGGTTACGGGGCAGATGCCTCCGGTTTGGTGAAGCAGGCAATTGCCGCAGGACTGGCAGCGTTCGGTCCAGACCCCCTGTTCTTCGGTAACGCCGATGAATTGGGTATTCACGCCAGGAAGGACGGGTTGTTTACGAAATTTTTCAGCGACAAACTGAATGCCCGCGCCGCAAGCCAGGGAGAGAATGGCCTGATATTGATCGGCATATTCGCGCATCGGCTCTAAGTACTCTGTGTCGCACTGCCGCTCCAGGGTGACTTCCTTAATTTGCAGAGACCTTCCCTGAGTCTGGCGGGCCAGCCGCAGAGCTGAAGATAGAATTTCAACTTCCTTCTGCCCCCCGGCTGAACAAACGGTCACGCATCCCTTGCATCCGGCCACGATGATTTTATCACAATCATCGATCATGGCCAGAATATCTTTAATGGGTTTTCCTTCTGCTATGATCATCCCTTACTCCTTATTGAAACGCATAGAGCACAGCGCATGGCGCACAGCGTTTAAGGCGCTGTT
>VGSF01000113.1 GCA_016875165.1 Deltaproteobacteria bacterium | reverse complement strand
GAGAAGACCCTAAAAAAAGGGGAGCATTCCCGACCTATGCGGAGAAAAATATTCTTGCTCTGTTAAATCGCGCACTCCTTCGAATCTTTCATATTTGAGGAGAGCCGCCACAGCGTAAAGAAAAAGTTCATTCACGATGAATTTGAAATTATCCTCATCCCAATCGGTAGTAACGACGCCCGGGGTAGGTGCCGGGAATGAATATCCGAGAAGTCTTTCAAAAAAATGATTTAGAGAACGATATGCCTCTTCGGGAGGATTCCGGGCCAGCGCCAGGAAGACTTCGATTGCTTCATCCCTGTACGGGAGGAAATCTTCTATACTCTCAACGACCTGATCATTAAATTCCTTCCCTTCCTGGCGCTGAATTCTGAAATTTTTGAGATTCTTTTCGAAGGTATCGAAATAATCCCTGAGAGCGGCATCGGCCCCTTTTCGCAGACGAAGGGCTTCAAGTGCAAATCGATGCTTTGCAGTGGTATTCAGGGAAGGTTTATTGGGATCGATAATGAATACAGGGGACTTCCCCAATGGGGGCTTCTCATGAAGGGGCTTATCAAAAATCCACCGAAGAAGTTGCTCAAATTTCTCTGAATAAGCCTTAGGGTCCGACATATCGATGTAGATTCGCCCCTTCATATAGGTGGGAACATAAGGTCTACCCTGCTCATCCTTCTCCTTGACCACCGGGATGAATTTTTGATTTCGGTCTGCCGGGTCCACCTGCTCATAAAGCTCAGGGGAAATGATCTGGGTTTCTGTTCCGACCCCTCCCTGTCTCCCATCCGCTTTTTCAGCATAGAGGCGATCACAGACGACGATGACCTTCTTCACCGAAGGATCGGTCACCATCCTTTCCATGAACTTATATTTGTCAGCCCCCTCTCGCAGGTCCCATTTGTCCAGAACGACTTCCACTCCTGATTCTTGAAGGTCAGTAGCCAATCCTATGACCCACTCCTCATGGGATTCAGAAGTCCAGCTGTAAGATATGAAAACTTTCGGCGTCTGGGAACCCGGATTGGACATGATATCCTCCCTTTGCAAGATTACTTTAGGTACCATAATCACAGGAGGTACCAGAAATAAATTTTACTTCATTTTGTCCTGATCTGACAATCTCGCGCACTAGAATGGACTGCAGAAGGGGGGGCTATGCCCCTCGGAGAATACCAATCCAAGGGAGGGAAAAAGATGGTCAAGATCAATTTGTTACCTGAGAGACCGGAGACAGCAATTTGGAGGACGTTGGAGAAGGCAGCGTGAATATTCTGGTTCCTGCTTCCCTTTGCTTTTTTCCTATGGACAAAGCTGGTGGTTAATTCAAAATAGCCCCGACTCCGCTCTTGGAAGGGGTCCAGAGCGCCCCCGGTAAATCCCATCCGTCTCTGGGGTTGGGAGAGAACATTAGATTTGAAAACAATTCTGTCTCCGAGGCCTCCCTGGTGCTTGATGGGAGAGTGGTTAGCCACAGGATTTTTAATATTTTGACCTATTAAAAAGATTTTGCTATGATGCGGTAAATTTTGGGTTTTCCCTCAACCCTTTTCCCTGGATCGAAATCCAGGTTGCCGGTTCAAAAAGGGGATTAGAATGCGGGGTGATCAGTTAGCCCGTCAGTGGCGGGTCATTCGGGCGATTGAAGCCAGCACAAATGGCCTGACCGTAGCCGAGATCGCCAACCACAACCGGGAAGAAACCGGGATAACAACCATTTACCGCGACCTGGAAGCCCTCCAGTCGGCCGGGTTCCCTCTATACACTGAAAAGGTTGACAAGGCCAACCGTTGGGCCTTCGTTGACACTTACAAGTTCAAAATCCCCCCTCCTTTCACCCTGACGGAGCTCATGTCCTTTTATTTCTACAAAGACTTGGTGCGGGTCTTCAAAGGAACGCCATTACACGACTCTATTGATTCCGTCTTCAAAAAGATCCAACCCCCCTGTCGCCCCAAGCTTTGCGCTACTTGGATTAGATGCAGTCGGTTTTTCATGTGGGGATTAACCCCTACAAGGATTATGCTCAATTCAGAAATATCCTGAACCAGGTGAATCAAGCAACAATGGAACGACGCCGGGTCGAAATGGTTTACCATCCCCTTCACAGGAAAGAAAGAACTCTCCGAAAGGTAGACCCTTATAAGGTCTGGTTTTATATAAATGCCAAAAAAGAAGACAGTTTTGGTTGTAGATGATGAGGTTGGTCCGAGAGAAACCTTGCGGATGATCCTGGCACCTTTTTATGAGGTGCACACGGCCTCCGACGGCGAAGAAGCATTACGTTTACTCGCTGGAAAGGATATTGACCTTGTAACTACGGATCTAAAAAGGCCTGGGCTTTCGGGCATTGAATTCCTCAAAGAGATAAAAAGGTATTGGCCGAATATGGAAGTTATAATCATCACCGCCTACGGATCTCTTGCCGACGCTAAAGAAGCCATTCACTATGGAGCCGGGGCTTTCATTTCCAAACCATTTTTGCCACAGGAGATCATTTCCGCGGTGGAAAAGATACTTCAACCGTAAATTTCGGAGGACACCATACATAACTCTTGAAGGAAGTTTGAGGAAAGAATATTCCATGGTCAAGGGGATATTTTCATATCAGAAGTCGAGAGCTAAAAGCAGGGGGTGTAATGATCGGGTATAGTCTCCTGCCAATTAGAATACAGAAAACGGCATATTTATCTCAAACAAACAGTAGTTTGGAGAATTGGCAGATATGAAAGACCTTTCCATCGGCACATATATTGCCTGGCAAATAGCAGCCAATGAGACGGCAGCAGGAAAGTTTGAGCATATAGAAGAGGAACATGTATTAATTGGCATCTTGAGCCTTAAAAAAATAGTCACGCTCGACCCGGAGAAAACCGGGCTAAAGTTACAAGACCACCAGGCATTGCAAATAGAAGCTTACCAAATAGAAGAATTGCTTGATAAAGTTAAAATTGACCCTACCCAATTCAGGCGACAAATTCGGGGGAAAATTGGTGATGGCAAATTTGAGCGGATAGAAAAAGTAGTCCACCGGAGTGATGCGTGTAAAAAGATGTTTAGCCGCGCAGAAGAACTCGCGACATCTTCAAAGCAAATAACCTGCCTTCATCTTCTTTTTTCTATAATGGAAGCCTCCCAAGAGATTATCAGCCAGGTACTAAAATCATCAGGTATTGAACCAGAGGCATTAAGAGAAGTCACTCTCGCCTTTATGGATATTTGGCAAAGAGGGGGCCCGGACCCGGTTAAAGTTCATCCTGGCAAAGAACAAATGGCCCCAAATGACTCTATTCATTATCTTCTCAGATATGGGAGGGATCTTACTCTTGAAGCGCGAGAAGGGAAACTCGGCCCATTCCTTGGCAGGAGAAAAGAGCTTCTCCAAGTAATTCAAACCCTCGCTCGTAGTTCCAAAAATAATCCAGTCCTTGTGGGTGAGGCAGGGGTGGGGAAAACAGCAATTGTTGAGGCCCTGGCAATGAGGATTATCCAGGATAAGGATCCCCAAGTTTTGGCTGGAAAGCGGATTATCGAGATAAACATCAGCACTTTGTTGGGAGGGACAAAATATCGAGGGGAGTTTGAAGAACGGCTTTCTCGAATTATTGAGGAGGCGCACAGGCATCCAGAAGTCATTGTATTTATTGATGAGATGCATAATGTTGCGGGTGCTGGTCGAGCTGAGGGTAGTATGGACGCAGCCAATCTCATGAAGCCAGCTCTTGCCCGAGGAGATCTGAGATGCATAGGGGCGACAACGATTGAAGATTACCGCCGCTATGTTGAAACGGACCCTGCATTGGAACGTCGCTTTGAGAAAATAGTTGTTAATGAGCCCAGTTCGGATGAAGCGTTTAAAATGCTTGAAGGAATTCGACCCAAATGGGAGAAACATCACGGTGTCAGAATTACCAATAAGGCCCTGCAGGCTGCTGTAGATCTTTCTATTCGATTTGATGTTGCCCACCGATTGCCTGACAAAGCTATCGACTTGGTTGATAAAGCAGGAGCCCGGATCCGTATACCTTTGTTGAGCGGATGGAAAGAGGGGGATAAGGTTAAGGCATCGGCCGGCACTAAAGGGATTGAAAGCCCAGGAGAGGTAACGGAGGTTACAATTGCACAGGTTCTTTCTGAAAAAATGTCCCTGCCACTGGAGCTCATCACAGGCCACATAGATGGAATGAAGCAATCTTTTCTCTTGGGGTTGGAATCGTTTCTAAAAAAGAGGATTATTGGTCAGGACGAAGCAATAAATCTTGTCTGCCAAAGACTTCTCATGAGCCACACAGGTTTGGTAAAAAACCGTGGGGCTCTTGCTGTCTTTCTTTTTGTTGGGCCTACTGGAGTTGGGAAAACTGAATTGGCAAGATCTCTGGCCGAATTTCTTTTTGGAAGTGACTTGCACCTTATACGGTTCGATATGTGCGAATACATTGAAGAACATAGTATTGCCAAATTAATTGGCGCACCGCCTGGGTATGTCGGCCATGAAGAAGAAGGACAATTGACAGGGCGCTTACGGACGAAGCCATATTCAGTTGTCCTTTTTGATGAGATCGAAAAGGCTCACCAAAGAGTTTTCGATTTGTTTCTCCAATTATTTGATGAGGGCCGTATTACTGACGCAAAGGGGCGGACCACGGATGCAAGAAATGCTATCTTCAATTATGACTTCGAACATTTTTTTAGATAAACATAGGGAGAAAATCGGGTTTGGAAACGTGGATGCTGGGGACCTAAAGGCAACCATTTATGGGGAAGTTAAGAAGCAGTTTCGTACTGAATTTGTGAATCGTATCAATGAAATAATAATTTTTCGGTCACTGAATGAGGGGCAGATAAAACAAATCCTAAGGCCGATGGTGGCTGAGATTTGTGAAAATGTCCAAGCAAAATACAATATTTCCCTTAAAGTTCCGGAAGAGGTTGAACAATTTGTGGCTCAAATGGGGTATAGTCCGGAGTATGGGGCCAGAGAACTCCGTCGAACAGTTGAAAGGCTTATTCAATTTCCGCTCAGCAATTTAATTCTAAGCGGTGAGTTAAAAAAGTTCACATGTTGGCAGGTTGTTTGTGGTGGCGGAGGACTCTCGATTATCCCAGTTTAAGATCCGTTAGCTTCTTGTATGGAGACGATATGCCGCTTCTTCAGGAAGGCGAAAAAATCAAGGGCACCTACGAGGTTGAAAGGTTTCTCGGCGAGGGGGCCTTTGCCGAGGTATACCGAGTCCGGCACCGATTCCTTGGCCGTCAAGCGATGAAGCTGTTCAAACGCGTCGGGATGACCCAAGACGAAATAGAAGAAATGCTGGGCGAAGCAATACTCCTCTCCCGAATCGGACATCCCAACATTGTCCGTGTCTTTGACGCAAACATCTTCGAGACGCCCAACGGTATTCGTGGTTATTTCACGATGGAAAATGTCTCCGGAGGGAGTCTTGACAAATTTTGGAGATCGTTTGGCGCAAACCTTATTCCCATCGAAACAACTTTGGACATCATGCGCCAAATCTGCCGTGGCCTTGCTGTAGCCCATAACGAAAAACCGCCGATCATCCATCGCGATATAAAGCCACAGAACATTCTTATTGGATATGAGGCCGATGGACTCCGTGCAAGGGTAAGTGACTTTGGCTTGGCCAAGAAAGTTAATCCAATGACACTTCTTGCCACCGCTGCCGGCACACTTGGATTCAAACCGCCTGAGACCTTTTCAAAAGCCAAGGCGGATTCATGCGCTGGCGATGTTTGGGCTCTTGGCGTTACCCTTTACTTAATGCTGACCAATAGACTTCCATATGAAGTGGATCCGGCCCTTGGCTGGTCCAACAAGAAAGCCTTTGAAAAGGAGTGTGTGTTGCCAGCTTCTTTGAATATGGATGTAGATGCTGGACTCGAAAAGATCGTCTTGCGCTGTTTGGAAATGGATCCGGCTAAACGGTATCAGAATGCAAAGGAATTGCTCGATGTGCTCGGAATGTGGAAAAAACCCAGCCCATCGAAGGAAAGTGTTCCAAAGAAGACAGGATCGTCGGAATCCAAGGCCAGTCTTGGTGCTCATTCGCCAGTCAACCAAGAAGAAGGTCAACGGTTAGCGCGCTTAGCAATCAAAAAGGCCAAGGATGAAGGACGTTTGTTTGAGGCTGCTGACATTATGGAAGAGGCATTCAACAAATCGCCATCTCTTCGAGAGAAATACGCAAATCAAGTTCGGTTGTGACGGTGCGGGATAAGCATGTGAGTTACGAATGAGCACACACGAAGATTTCATGCGGAAAAAGAAGGTGGCCGAGACAGGTGATGCGGATAAAATGGGGGACGTTGATTCTTACAGTGCATTGGGCTTGACAAGATCACCCTCTTTTTTATAAAATCAGCCCATGCCACGACAAGCTCGGTTAGATAATCTCGGCGCCCTTCACCATATCATGGTGCGGGGAATAAACCGGTCACAAATATTTGACGACGATGAGGATCGGTTTCGTTTTCTTACCCGCCTGGGCGAAAACATCCTGGAAACGAGTCCTCCCTCTATGCCTGGGTGCTCATGGAAACGCACGTATTACCGCCGGTGAGGAAGTGGCCAGAAACAGCCGGTTTGAAAGTGACCAAGGGTAAGGATGAGGCATAGTTAAAAAGCTATGGGAGGACCGAAATAACATCCAAGGGGGTAATTTCCTGGCCGTCCAAATATAGGCACTTTCTCAACGTCCAAAGCAGAGTACTTCCTTACCGGCGGTAATACGCACGTCCATCTATTGGTGCGGAGCGGCCCACAGGGAATTTCCGCCCTCATGCGAAAGCCTGGTGAGCGAAGTTCGAGCAGCGATTGCCTACCGGAGTAAGGAAGAACTGGGGATATCTGGCGCAGAGATCGCCCGTCAATTGGGCGTAAATACATCCAGCATAAACCGGGTTTTAGGAAGAATGGGGCCATTGCCAACGGAATGAGTTATGCACCGTAAGAACCAACGTCCCCACTCCCCTAGCCCGTAGACAGAGAGTAGAAGAAGGAGGGCGCGGTCGCGCAGTTGGGTAGGATTATCCCCTTTGATTTGGGCAATCATGCGGTTGATCTGATCCCAGGTAGGTCCCAGGGGGAGTCCTTCGTGGCGGTAGATTCGGGGGGGGATAATCGCCTCTGCGAGCCCCGCTTTCACCCAGCCTCTCTTCTCGCAGTGGCGCAACCAACTACGTAGAAGCTTGGCCGCCGTGGCGATGGAAACCCGACTCCACCTGGGTGCGAGGTGCTGGAAATAGGCATCGATATGACCCGCATGGAGGTTTTGTAGTTCCTGACCTTGCTGGTCAAGATGGGAGAGAAATCGTCGAACTTGCCAGTCAGCGCAGCGATGGGTTGAGATGGACAGCCGCCCTCTTTGGCGCTGGAGGGTGAAAAAATCATCGATTAGGGCGTCGTAGCGACATGACGGGCGGGGAGAAGCCGGTAGGAGTCGGCCAAGCGATTCGATGAACTCCATAGCTACAGAACGGAACTGTTGCTGTGGCCACTTTAAGTTGCTTGCACGGCCCATTGCAACGCGGTCCGCTGCCCATGAAGCTGCCATCGCGTTAAGTTTATCAGGGCTAAAGTGATGATCCCTGGGCCACTTCGCAAGCTCCTTGGATACGCAGAGACAATAGCGTGCTTGCCTCAGCAAGGTGCCGTGAGCTGCTCCTCGAGCGGCAAGCGTTTCGAGGTAGGTAGCTCGCTCCTGTGCAAAGGGTCCCTCGCAATGGCGATGTAGGACTGCCGGATAAGAAAAAAACGTCTGGAACATGGTGTGCACCTCCTTGCAGGAAATTACACCATGTTAGACGCCCAGAATTATGTGGTGAAGACTCGTCCTATTAGGCAATTAAGACAAGACCTTACCGCATCCTCGCCACATAATTTATTACGCAACATAACGCACCTTATGTTGTTAAAAACATAAGATGCAGGAAATCTGCACGTCCAGTTCTGTGAGGGGCCGGGGCCAACGGATATAGGGTTGAAATAGTGTGGCACCGCCGGGAAACCAGGCGGCCAACAGAGAAAACAAACCTCAACCTATCGTATCGGAAGAAACCGGTCTACTCGACTCAAAACATATAGGGCAGGCGCAGAGAAGAACTGGAAATTTCATTCATACCAACAGGTTGGTATGAGTTGCGCAGTAAGCGCCTAATTCCTTGAATAAAAGACTGCTTCTTCTCTCAAAATAGACTTACGAAGAGAAACGGAATCCCTCTGGGAGAAGACCTATTATTGTTTTGGAGGTCGCGGATGAGATCACTTTCCAACGAAATCCAATCTCTTGCGCATTCCACCGGGGCGGATATGGTGGGCTTTGCTCCTGTAGAACGGTTCGTGACCGGGCCGGAGAAGACTCGCCCCGTTTACTACATGCCCACAGCTCGTTCAGTCGTCGCCATAGGCATCGGATACCCGCGCTCCATCGGTGAGGTGTGGGGAACTTATGCCGAAGAGCGTGGCCTCCCGGGGCCTTATATGTGGTTTGGCTTTGCCTATCTCAATTGGGAGTTGTCCCGGGTCGCCTTGAAAGTGGCTAAAGTCCTCGAAGGACTGGGCTATAAAAGCCTGCCTGTTCCGCCAGCCCACACTCTGGTCCAATACCGGTATTACGAGCATTTCGATGAATGGAATCGTTATCTGGGGGATTTCTCCCATAAACATGCAGCCCTGGCTGCCGGCCTCGGCGTTTTTGGCTGGAGTAACCTTTTTCTAACCCCTACCTATGGCGCGCGGCAAAGGTTGATCTCGGTCATCACCGAGGCGCCTTTGGAACCGGCTGAATTGATGGACAGCAAAGAATTGTGTAAGCCAGAGGTGTGCGGCTACGCCTGCGTGGAAACTTGTCCCATCGGGGCTCTCCGCAAGGATCAGTCCCAGGAGTTTACCATGGATGGGCAAACCATCCGCTACGGAGCCCTGGACCACATGCGCTGCCGATGGTGCCTGGATGGATTTACCCAGGGGTCGGGAAGTCGCACTCACTTTGAGCCCCCTGAAAAATTGGTGCAAGCCGATTTTGCCCGGGCCGCAGCCAGAAGGGAGATTCCTGACAAAGGGTTATACCTTATGTCTTTTATCGACTTCTGCGGCAAGTGTATGCACCAGTGCCCCAGTCCGACCTTCGCTTACACTCCGCGCCCCAGCGAACGATTCCCGGACCGCACCGGATGCCGTTACTTGCCCCGGTAGATTGTACTATGGGTACTACAGTAATGTCTCCCGGGGAAGGCGAAAAGAAACCGAGGACGACGGGGTCCCCTCCATCCTGGAAGCGGATAAAAGCTCCAAGGAATACCGGAAGAACTTGGCCCGGCTCATTCAAAAAATCGGAGCCTGTCCCCGACTTGATCGGGGAAGGTCGATCCCCTGACCTGCCCGAAGCCTGTCCTGAGCCTGTCAAAGGGTGTGGGGGAATCATGCGGATCCTGGCGTTCATTGAAGACCAGGAGGTCATCAAGGCCATCTTGAAACACCTGGGCCTCTGGCTGGTCAGATCGAAACCCACCCCCACGGCCCATGCGCCACCTGCCCTGAAGCAAATTGGTTCAGGGCAAGCCGGATACGTCCTGGATCATTTCTGTCAACTCTCCCTGAACGACGATCACTTGCATCGGGACCCTGATTACTCCTGGGAAGCTTATCTCCAATCGTAGGCAAAGGTGGCGAATCGGGGGTGGAAGGGAACCGGTTTGTCCGGAGGAGCGCCAAAACGGCCTGAGAAGCCTCCCCCAATGGCTGAAAATGCCCCTCCTCGCCTCGATCCCCAAATTCCCCCGCCCTCTTGCTGAAAAGACCCCCATCCAAACCCCAGATATTGTGTGAAAAATCCCCTTGACACACAATTCCCCTTTTGGTATTTTTAACCCGCCAAAAAGCGAGTTCCTATCAATTAACCTGCCAAAAAGCGAGCTCCTATCAATGATTCGATTGTGATCGTTAAACTGGGGTCCTCGGGTAAAATGGAGCAAGAGGAGGATGATTGGAAGACACGGAATTTTATAAAGACCCATTGGTCTTGCCGGATCACTGGCGGGCGGGTAAAGTAACACTGGACTTGGCTGCCAGGCGAGTGGACGTTTGCGTGGAGGAGGCGGCCGGGGTGAAGTGGAGTTATCCCGAATGTGGCAAGGGAGCGGCAACCTTATTTAACCCAGGTCATATGGCCTGTTGGGGCTAAATGGCACCATAATCAATACGGAAATGACGAAAAGGAGGAAAAAATGAAAATTAGAAAGAAAATTATAATGCTTCCAGTTTTATTCACTGCAGTAGGGTTTATCCTCGAGCTACTTGCCTGCCCGTCAACAGCGAACGCATCGGAGAAATGGTTAAATCTTTCTTGGGTTGGTATGCATGCCAAGACAGAAGCTCGAATGCGCTTAACTCAAGAACTAGTCGATCTAATTAACGAGAAAGCCAAGGGGCAAATTCATATTAAATTCAAGGGGGGCCCGGAGGTAATCCCGATTGCACAGCAAGGAACGGCTGTCTCCAAAGGGGTTGTTTTTATGTCGCAACTTGCATCGGCATCGTTCGAATCGTTAGTGCCGAGTGGTCCGATGGTAATGGTTTCGGACATAAGCCACAAAGAGGAGAAGCTGGGAGGCGCCTATGATATTTGGCGTGAGGCTTACGCAAAAGCCGGACTGTATTTTCTGGGAAGGTCTGATGCCAGGAACAAAAGGTCCTTTTATCTTGGCTTCAGAAAGAGTGTTAGTTCCGTCCTGGACCTAAAGGGCAAATCCATGTCAGGTTCGACCGTCTGGGGGAAAGCAATGGCCGAAGCCCTAGGCATGAGTTTTAGCGTCGTAAAGAGCGGGGAGGCGTACACTGCCTTGGATACGGGGGTATTCGATGGGTTTGGAACCACACCGCCGATTTGGATCGCGTGGAGTATGTATGAAGCGGTGAAATACTTTATCGATCACCCGATTTTTTACACCAATATGGTCATCATATTGAATTTAAAGACTTTCAATGAATTTCCCAAGCCTCTGCAAAAAATAATCCATGATGCCTATGATGAAATGGAACCTAAGTTTACCAGCGAAATGCAAAAGGAAGTTGACAAATGCTATGAAATCATGAGAAAAACCATGACTCCAATCAAATTTTCACCCGGGGATGAAAAATTATTTATCGAAACAGCATACAGAGCCCAGTTGAAAAGATCCTTAGCTGAAGCCCCCATTTATGGACCCAAATTGGTGAAACCTCTTGGATTGGAGAAATACCTGGAAAAATAAAACATGGTACTTGGGATTTAAAAAAGACATATTTAAATTGCCTGGCCAAGACTCAAGGCTAAGAAAAGGAAACCGGTCGATGAAGATTCCTACACCCTATGGCCTTTTATGGGGAATCAAAAGCTGGGTTTCCAAAAGAGCATCGCACCCTTTGGGTCCTGGGCGGGGTTGAAGCCTCGCCCAGGGATTCGAGCAAGCAGGTTGGCCTCCGGTCAACATTGGGCCAGCTTACTTTTTCACTCATTCTGCTGTGGATTTCTTCATGAAATTTATTGCCAAATTGGATTTCTTTTTCGAAAGTCTCAACAAATCATTTTCAGTTTTATCGGGGATCCTGATTATCTATATCATGGCATCTGTAAGCACCTCTGTCTTTTACAGGTATTACCTGGGAATTGCCAACACATGGGTTCTGGAAACCTGCGAATTCGCCATTCTCTACATCACATTTCTCAGCGCGACGTGGGTGTTAAAAAAAGAAGGGCATGTCAATATGGACATCGTAGTAGCTCGCCTGAGGATGAAAACACAAGATCTTATTTATTCGATCACTTCTATTTTTTGTTCATTGATCTGCCTCTGTATTTTTTTCTATAGCTTGAGGGTTGTATGGGAACATTTTTGGACAGGCCAAATCTTCACCGGAGCAATCAGGGTTCAATCCGCTTATATCCTGGCGGCCATTCCTTTGGGTTTTAGCCTGTTAACGATTCAATTTTTAAAAAGGGCTTATGGTTTTTTTCAAAACTGGAGATCGCCGGAAAGCGATAAGGGGTAAGGAGATCCTCCTTGGAATGGCAATTTATGTTGTTGCTTTTTTTTGGGGGTCTGGCAATTTTAATGGTCTCCGGAATGCCCATCGCAATGGCTTTTATGACCCTGGACGTAATATTTATGTTTTGGCTCTGGGGTGGCGATGTCGGGTTAGAATTATTCTCATTAACTCTTTTTTCCTCCGTTTCAAGTTTTACATTCCTCCCCATTCCCCTTTTCATCCTGATGGGGGAAGTCATGTTTGCTACCGACATCGCGCCGAAAATGTTGGATACTCTGGATAAATTGTTGGGCCGGATTCCAGGCCGGCTGGGTCTGCTGGCGGTAGGCGGCGGAACGTTATTTGCAGCCCTAACAGGTACCAGCATTGCGAGCGTCGCCACTTTGGGCACATCCCTCACTCCGGAAATGGAAAAGAGAGGCTATAAGAAGACGATGAGCCTCGGCCCGATCTTGGGCGCCGGTGGACTGGCTATTATGATTCCTCCCAGCAGCCTTGCCGTATTGTATGGAGGGATAGCTGAAATATCGGTTGGAAAGGTTTTAATCGCAATCATCATCCCCGGTTTATTGATGGCGGCCCTTTACGCGGCCTATATTATTATTCGATGCATGCTTCAACCTTCCCTAGCTCCAGCCTATGATATCCTTTCCATTGCCCTAGCCAAAAAGCTTGTTGGTTTTGCCGTCTATGTACTGCCATTGGCGATGATCATATTTCTGGTGGTCGGGGTCATATTTGCCGGCATTGCAACGCCAACGGAGGCGGCGGCCACGGGGGCTCTGGGATGTTTTATCTTGGCCGCGGGGTATGGACGGATGACTTGGAAATTGGTTAAGATCTCTGTCGCCAATACGCTCAAGACGACGGGTATGCTGTTTTTAATTATTGCCGGTTCGGTTGCCTTCAGCCAAATTCTTGCTTTCTCTGGTTCAACCGAAGGTCTTGTCGCCATGGCTAAAGATCTTCCGCTAAAGCCTATCCATATTGTAATCGCCGCGTTGGCCATCGTACTCTTTCTGGGGATGTTTATCAGCGTCACTGCAATCATACTGATTACTGTCCCGCTATTTAATCCCGTAATAACTTCCCTGGGCTTCGATCCGATTTGGTTCGCCGTATTAATGTTAATCGCCATTGAAGTGGGCGTCACCTCACCTCCTTTTGGATTGAGTCTTTTCGTCATGAAAGCCGTCGCTCCTCCCGGCACCACCCTCGAGGATTGTTATTGGGCTGCCTTACCATTCATTGGCTGCGATTTGCTTGCTATAATATTAATCATTATTTTCCCTAAAGTCGCCTTGTGGTTGCCAGGCATAATGTAATCTTTAAACCCAAGGAAACGTGAATTTCTGAAACATCCTGGGAACAAAGGGAGAAAGCCCTTTAATAAAACCGTTTTTGTAATTGTTTAGTCATCTCAAAATCCTTCCCGTCCTCCTTTTATTAAAGGGTGGAGATTAGAGTTTGCCCCTTTGAAAAAGGGAGATAAAGGGGGATTTTTATAGTGATCATTTGTAATTCTTGAGATTTTTAACTCTATTAGATAAAGCTATTGGGATAGGGGACGTTGGTGTAAACACAACTTATAAATATTGATCCAAATTACCCACTTTCTCAAAACTCGCATAGTGATTGACCAACGAAGTGGTTACCCCTAAAAACCGCGCCACTGACGCCCC
>VGSF01000112.1 GCA_016875165.1 Deltaproteobacteria bacterium | reverse complement strand
ATAGCCACAATGCTTAAAAATCAGATAGTTGAGTGAAAATATTCTCATATTGCGCGCGCAATAATACACTTTTAGGGTGGGTCAATTCTATTGAGCATAAGTGGGTCAATTTAAGTGAGCGTTGAGGTGTTGGTTTCCTCTGGCAATCACATGGTAAAGGGCACCGAAATAATAAATCCTTGGTCTTCGAGCCATATGTCTCTTATAGCAAAATCTGACTAATCCGTCAATACTTTATTACAATTGCCTGACCCCATTTTACAAACAATTATTTGTCGGAATCCATCCCTTTCTTCACCCTCGCAGCGGTTTTAATCACAGCAGTATTTTGAATCCTCCCTGACATATTCCCGATGGTCTCATCATTTTACCCGCTGCACCGCTGCCCAAAATAAAGAGCCACTTTCCATCCTTGATTCCCTCTGTTCCCTTTTACCAAAAATTAACTTTTTGGGGCTTGAGTAAAAGGGGGTTGATCGCAAGCTGAATCAGCGGCAGATAATCCGAAAGTGAAAAGGGCTGAGTGGCCAGTTGATTTAAAATATTGTTTTCATGAAAGGGATATGTTAAAAAAATCAAGGTGTATTCATGAGGAGTTTTTATAAGAATTGCAGGAATAAACCTTTCAGGAGGTGGCTATGTTTTATGAAGTTAAGGTTCCAGAACCAAAGTCGGGCCAGAAGCAAATTTCTGCCCTGGTCGTTCTGAATCCGGCCGAATCCAGGAGACTGTTAGCAAAGGCCACGGTGGCGCTCCCGGAAGTGCGCAATGCCTGGGAAAACGGGATGATCATCATAGGCCGGGGGATTACCAATGCCTACGTCACCGAGGAGCTCTTTAATATTACCATCGAGCCCAAGGCCGGGCAGACCGCGGGCTTAATCAGTAAGGGGATTACGAACAACCATGCCGCGCCGCCGGTTTGTACATGGCATGTCATCCGCAAGGGGAAAGTGGTGGAAGGCGCAGACTCGAACGTAGAAATTTTAAACTTCGGGCCTGAAGACGTCTTCATCAAAGGGGCCAATGCCATCGATTCCAGGGGGAATGCCGGCATTTTTGCCTCTTCTTTAAAAGGAGGCACAATCGGAATGTGCTGGCCCATAGTGACTTCCCGCGGCTCTCATCTGATCATGCCCGTGGGGTTGGAAAAGCTGATCCCCTGCGTTTCCGAGGCCGCCAGGAATACAGGCATCTACCATTTCAAATATAGCACAGGGCTGCCGGCTAAACTCATGCCGGTAGAGTCGGGGAAAGTGGTAACAGAGATTCAGGCCTTTGCTTTGCTAACTGGCGTCCGGGCCTGTCACGTGGCTTCTGGCGGCGTCGGAGGCTCTGAGGGGGCGGTGGTCTTCTCTTTAACAGGAGATGAGGAGAAGATTGAAAAAGCCATGGCTTTGGTCAAATCAATCAAGGGAGAGCCTCCGGTGACTTTACCGGATAAATTTTCACTAAGCTCGCCAGTTGACTACAACTATGACGCTATGGCTCAACATGCCACATTGAAAGGAATATAAAATAGGCGCAAGGCGCAAGGCGAAATACGGAGATTACACCATATAACTTCCCCCGTTTATATCGATACAGACGCCGTTGACATAGCTGGCGTCCTCTGAGGCGAGGAAGGCGATTACGGTAGCCACCTCTTCCGGCTGGGCCAATCGCCTCAGAGGAATGCCGGCGAGGATCATCTGGCGCTCTCCCTCTGTGCGGGCTTCCCATTTGGCTTTAACGCGATCCGTGAGCACGATGCTAGGCGCCACGGCGTTGACGCAGACTCCGTGTGGGCCCAGCTCAACCGCCATGTGCTTGGTGAATCCCTGCAGGCCGGCCTTGGCAGCTCCATATTGAGGCCCGGATATGCGGCTGTAATTCCGCCCGGCAAAGGAAGAAACATTGATAATCCGCCCAAAACCCTGCCGCTTCATGACTGGCGCTGCCGTCCGCACACACAAAAAGGCCGACTTAAGGTTCAAGGCCACTGTGTAATCCCATTCCTCCGGCGGGATCTTTTCCACCGGCATGGTGGCTGTGCCCAGTCCGGCATTGTTGACCAAAATGTCCAGCCGCCCCCATTCTTCCACTACACGGTTAATCATCTCCTGAACCTGAGCGGCGTCCAGCACGTCACCGGGGACAACCAGGGCCTGGCCGCCCTCTTCTCTGATACTGGTTGCCAGGCATTCAAGGTCCGATACTGTGCGCGCGCTTACGGCCACCAGGGCGCCGCGCTTAGCCAGCACTTTGGCCGTGGCCGCTCCGATGCCCCGGGAAGCTCCCGTAACCAGGGCAACACGATTTTGCAATAACATCATCACACCTCTAAGTTTATTTAGAAATAACTGTCTGCTAAAAAAAAGGTTATCGAAGGGAAAAATTTGTAACAGTTTAGCCACTTGAAAAGCTGTCAAATCCCCCTTCATCCCCCTTTTTCAAAGGGGGAAAAGGCTGAATCTTTTATCGAATTCCAATAAAAAACTTCTCCTCCCTTTGCAAAAGGGAGGTCGGGAGGGATTTCTGGGCAGGCCTTTTCAAAACGCTAAATTGTTACAAAATTTTAATATGGATCCACGATTCACTTCAAGCATAGTTTACAGTAATCCTTCCTGTCAAGTCATTCGTGATCATCAATCCTCTTCAGGTTGAATCCAATACTTGATTTTATTTTTCTTCCTCAAGCCTTTTTCTTACTAAAACTTGTTCGGGTATTCCCTCTGTGTTATTATGGCCTGGCGCATCCATAGCATGACGAACGGCCTGCGTTCTTTTTGGTAAAGGCAAGTGGAATGGGGGTAAACATGTCCAGTGCGCTCAAGTTTTTTTTTGAGCCTAAAAGCATTGCCGTAATCGGCGCATCGAAAACTCCAAGGAAAGCCGGTAATGAAATCCTGGTGAATATGCTGGCCAATGGCTATGCCGGCAAGATTTTTCCAATTAACCCGAGCGAAGAGGAGATTATGGGCCTGAAGTGTTATCGCTCGGTAAAAGAGATCCCCGGGGACGTTGACCTTGCCGTTTTCATCGTGCCGGCAGAGAAGACCATAGAGCCGTTAAGGGAGTGCGCCGAGAAAAAAATCCCGGCGGCAGTGATCGTTTCCGGGGGATATGCCGAAGTAGATCAGGAGGGCGCCAGACTGCAGGAAGAGATTCTTTCTCTGGCCAAAGCATCCGGCATGAGAATTATCGGGCCCAATACCAGCGGCCTGACCAGCACTCCCGCCTCCTTCACCACGACCTTTTTCCCTCTGGGCAAGATAAGGCGGGGACCAATAAGCTACATCGCCCAGACCGGTAATTTTGCCACCCACACCATGAAATGGATCCTGACCGGAGAGAATTTTGGAGTCGCCCGGGTGGCCGGGTTGGGCAACAAGATCGACGTGGAAGATGCCGAGGTCCTGGATTACCTGGGCCAGGACCCGGAAACGAAAGCCATTTTGATGTATGTGGAAGGATTTCGGCAGGCCCGCTGTTTCTTTGAAGTTGCTAGAAAAGTCAGCAAAGAGAAACCGGTCATAGTTCTTAAAGGAGGGCGCACAAAGGCCGGCGCTGAAAGGGCTTTTACTCATACTGCTTCCCTGGCGGGGAATGATATGATTTTTGATGCGGCCTTCAGGCAGGCCGGGGTGGCCAGGGTGAAACGATACGTGGACCTGATCAACGCCGCCAGAGGCATTGCCTTCCAGCCTCTTCCTCGCGGAAGACGGGTGTCTGCCCTGGCTCCTTCAGGAGCCATGGGTGTGGTTGTAGCCGACGCCTGTGAGTCTTTGGGATTAAGAATGGCTGCCCATTCTGAAAGGACACAAAAGAGGCTCAGGGACATCAGCGCTTCCTGGGTGGCCGTCTCTAATCCGGTGGATATGAGCGCCATTACCCCCATCCTCGGCCGCATAGAAGGATATAAGAAAGTGGTGGAAATACTTTTACAGGATGAGGGTGTGGACGCGGTTGTTCCCATTCTCCTGGCCTCAGCCGACATCGCCGTTGAACAATATAATTTTTTAGCGGAGTTGTCCTCTAACAATCCCCAAAAGCCGATCTACGTCAGCTTCACGGGCGACAAGCAACGTTACGAACAAGCCAGGACTTTCCTGGAAGACCGCTCCGTTCCTGTTTTTGTGCCCATGGAAGATGCATTCGAGACACTGGAGGTTTTATGCCGCTGCCAGGAAGCTTTGAACAGAGATCGTTGAAATTTTGCTGATCGCTGCATGCTGAATGCTTAAATGAAGGGCAGGGGTTTTTCTTTCCGGTAAGCGAGGGCCTGGCAGGAAGTAATCAGCCGTCCCTGATCGTCCACCACCTTGATGTCGTAGTTGGCGGTTTTATTGGTCCGGCTAAACTCTCTGGCTTCGGCAATGAGCCGGCTTCCCGGAGCAGGGGAGGCGACGTAGATGATATTCATGTTTAAGGCAACAGCCGTGGTGCCGTATGAGTTGGAAGCAGTCTCAAAGGCTTCATCGATCAGCGCGAATAAGGCCCCGCCGTGAGCCAGGCCGAAGATGTTTTCCATGTCCGGGGTGAAAATCATTTCCACCCGGGAATACCCTTCCTCCAGTGCTGTCAACTTAAGCCCGAATTTTTGGGCAAAAGGCTCCTTTTCAACCTGGCGAAAGATAGCTTCTTTTACCTTTTCGTCCATACCCACTCCGTTTAATCATTAATTCGCCGCCGAGGCTACGGGGATCCCTGAGAAAAAAAGTCCATGGATTTTATTACAAAGATGCCTCGCACAAAAAAACTTTATCCTTTCATATCCCGGAACCGTTCTCCGTGGTCTGTTTTTTCTCAGTATTCAAGGAGGAGGAACTCCTTTTCAAAGCCCGCTTAGCTAACTCAGAAGAATACTTTGTCCATTCCCTTACTTCCATCCCTGGCGGAAGACGCCGGATTTCGAAGCGGCAGGTCTCGGCCCCTTTGGGCATGATCTGGGTGAAGCGGGCGTCCGCGGCAATTCCGGTTTTATCCTGAAAAGCCTCCAGGAGTCCCTGGACAATGTATCTTTGCACCCGGCAGTCAAAAGGCTTGTAGTGGTCCTGGTGGGGACACCAGAGAACATCACAACTACATTCTTCATCGCTGATGACTCTGGGGAGTTCCGGTGATGCCCAAATCTCCTCGTTGATATAAGTCACAAATGCGGAAATGGCCTCTATCTCCCGCACCCCCGGCTTCTTCTCCCAGCCCTGGAGAACTTCCCTCCCGATTTCTCGCCCCAAATCGGTGAGAGCTTCGGCCATGATTGCCTGACCTTCTGCTCCGAAGCGCCTTTCGGCGCTTTCCATCATGCGCACCACGGCCAGGGCCATCATTTGCCCCCATTTAAAAAGCCGCGCTGGATCATAATCGCCCCTACCGAGGGCCAGATCTCGGGTCTTGCGGGTTGAGGCAGCAAAGTGGCGGGACAGCTTAATTCCAGACCGCTCCCATCGCTTTTCATCAATCGGTTTCGGACTCACCTTCTTCTCCTCCATTTTAGAAAAGGTAAGGGTTCAATTGGCCGGGTATTTTTCCGGGGAAAATCAGAAGATTTATTATAGATAACTTAGGAACAAATGGAAAGCAAAAGGATATGATATGATTTAAATTATACTCCCTGTTTTTTCAATAAGGTAGAATAAAAACAAAAACCGAATTTTTCTCCGGACCTGCTCAATCTCCCATGGTGGAAAAGAGGAACATTGCCTATAATATGGGCCGGGGAAAATGCTCCCTGGGTAGGTGCGAAACTATTTTTAGGGCATATAAATTTATTGTATAGGAAACTCCTTTTTTCAACTTTAATGTAGCCTGCAGCTGGATCACTTTAGACGTTTGACATATTCTTTACTTTTTTTTAATCATGGTTTTAAAAGTCTGTGATCTCTGTGCCCTCTGTGGCTAAATTTAATTAAAAAATGTTGAAATACTCACCTAAAAATCCTAAGATATTATCCAACTGAACGTCAATTTCTTTAAACCGTTAAAAACAATTTCATCGAGGCCAGATTCAGGGAGAAAGGAGGAAGAGAAAATGCAAAAGAGGGCGATTAAATGGGTGACCTGGTACATGGTGATGGCGATGCTTATCCTCGGCGTTACCCCCCGGGTGCACGCGGGTTTCTCGCCATCCGAGGCAATGACTATTTCCCAGTTTGATCGGACCGCAGACCTGAACAAGATTCAAAAAGTTTTGGAACTAAAAATGATCAGCGAAAGGCTCCGGCAATTGGGATTTTCCGAGGGAGGAATCCAGCAAAGATTGAACCAGCTAAGCGATGAGCAGATTCATCGATTGGCCTTAAAGCTGGATGAGCTGAAGGTGGGCGGGAATGGTGCAGAAGTGGTCATCTCGGTTTTTGTGATCGCCATCCTGGTGGTCATCTTGATTTATCTTTTAGGGCACCAGATTGTTGTCAAAAAAGGTTGATGATTTCGTAAAAAGTCCATCTGTCCCGCTCTGAGCGGGATTGCGCGCCTTGTCCGCCTATGGCGGAGAGCTTTTTACGAAACCATCTTATTTAATAGCCCAGCTTCTTTTCCACGTCGTACAAAGCTTGGTCGATGGCTTTTAGTCCCTCGTCTAATTCTTTCCGGGTTATAGTCAGAGGCGGGGAAAATTCCAGGGCATTATTCCCCATTCCCCTGATGATCACGCCATGCGCCCTTCCGGCCAGGGCGAGATGAAATAAAATATTTTCTTTAGCCGGGAAAGGGATGCGGTTCTTTTTATCCTTCACGATTTCAATGGCGCACCATAGGCCCAACCCCCGGGCTTCGCCGACGGTCGAGTGCCTGGTAAGATCCATCAGCCCTTCGAGGAAATACTTCCCCATCTCCGCAGCGTTAGCCACCAGCTTTTCCTTCTCGATGATCTCGAGATTAGCCAGGGCGGCGGCGCAGCATACCGGGTGGTTGCCGTAGGTGTGCAGATGTAGAAAGGTGGGAATGTTATCAGCGATCTTGCGGGTAGTGGCGGTCGCTCCCAACGGGACATAACCACTGGTTAATTGTTTGGCCATAGTCAGAATATCGGGCTTGATGTTGTAGTGCTCGGAAGCGAACATCTTTCCTGTGCGGCCAAAGCCCACGATGACTTCATCGATAATGAGGAGAACCCCGTATTTATCGCATATCTGCCGGATCCGGTCGAAGTATCCATCAGGAGGAGGAAGAGCCCCTACGCCTTGCATAACCGTTTCGGCAATAAACGCGGCAACCAGATCCGGTCCCTCAAACTGGATCAGAGAATCTAGGGCATCGGCACAGGCCAAATCACAGGCCGGATAAGTAAGGTTCAGTGGGCAGCGGTAACAGTAAGGCGGAATCAAAAAAGCATGTCCCGGGACCAGGGGGGCCATGACATTGCGCATGGGGTTTAAAAACCCTAAGGCGCTGAGAGCGCCCATGGTTTGGCCGTGGTAGGCATTCTGGCGGGAGATGATTTTAAAGCGCCTTTGTTTATTGGTCAGGTAATGGTACTGCTTGGCCATCTTGAAAGCGGTTTCCACGGCCTCCGACCCGTCGCATACAAAGCAGGTCGTAGTCAATTCGCCTGGGTAAAGCGAAGCCAGTTTTTTGGCCAGTTCAACTGCCGGAGTGGTGATGAAAAAAGCCGGAGTGAAATAATGCATCTTCATGGCTTGATCATACATGGCCCGGGCCACCTCTTCCCGGCCGTAACCGATGGCATTGGGCCTGGTGTTTCCGGCCATTAAATCCAGGTAGCGATTTCCTTCTTCGTCATAAATATAGTTTCCTTCGCCCCGGACGATCACAGGGACGTTTCCTTCCTGGATATCTTTTTTTACGGTGTTGTGCAGGAAAAGATAATTCAGGGCATCCTCTAGATTCTTTGAAGCCATTTTCTTCCCCTTTCTGCGAATCGTTATTTTGACATCTTTTACCAACTCTCTGTTAGCTTTGTCAATGTTTTAATGACCTTGCCACCATTATCTTTTCATGGTCACAA
Source organism: Deltaproteobacteria bacterium (assembly GCA_016875165.1). GTDB lineage: Bacteria > Desulfobacterota > SM23-61 > SM23-61 > SM23-61 > JAHJQK01. The sequence goes on along the minus strand of VGSF01000112.1, from coordinate 6,057 downwards.
ATGATTCTTCAGTTTCTGTAAGCTTAACTCTCAATTTTCCCAAATCATTCAACCTGCTCGGCCATGGCTTCGCCGAGGATTTTTAGGCCTTTTTCCAATTGTTCGTCCGTAACCACCAGCGGAACCAGGTGGCGGATTACGTTGCTGAATCCCCCGGCAGTGAGCATGATCAGGCCTTTTTCATAACAACGCTTGACAACGGCTTTGGCCAGGTCGCCATCGGGCTTGGATTTTTTCTTATCCACCACGATTTCCATGGCGTTCATGGCCCCCAGGCCGCGGACATCCCCCACGAAAGGATACTTTTCGGAGAAGGAATGGAACTTCTCCATGATCTTTTTTCCAATTTCATTGGCCCGTTCGACCAAGCGCTTTTCTTTCAGGATTTTCAGCACGGCCAGACCAGCCCGGCAGCACACCGGATTTCCCCCGAAAGTTCCGCCGACCCCGCCGTTTTCCACGGAATCCATAATCTCTGCCTTTCCGGTGACCGCGGCCAGAGGCATTCCCGCGGCCAGGGACTTGGCCGTTATCAGGATATCCGGCTCCACTCCGGAATGCTCGTAAGCGAACATCTTACCCGTCCGCCCAAAGCCAGTCTGAATTTCATCGATGATCAATACAATTCCGTGGTCTTTGCAGATATTCTGCAATCTTCCCAGATATTCTTTGGGCGGAACGATGAATCCCCCTTCGCCCTCCACAGGCTCGATGATTATGGCCGCGATGGATTCAGCGGCGGCATAAAGATCAAAGAATTTTTCACTGATGAACTCCGCACAATAAATATTGCAGGAGGGATACGTCAGGTTATAAGAGCAGCGGTAACAATAGGCATAAGGAACCCGGTAGACTTCGGGCGAAAAAGGCCAGAATCCGTACTTATAATATTTAACTTTGCTGGTTAGGCTCATGCCTATGGCTGTCCGGCCGTGGAAGGCATTTTCGAAACAGAGAATACCCGGACGCCTGGTGTGATATTTGGCGATCTTGACGGCATTCTCCACTGCCTCAGCCCCGCTGTTGACGAACATGGTCTTCATGGGAGATATTGGGGAAACGAGTTCATTCAGCTCTTTGGCCAGGGCGATATAGGGTTCGTACATCTGGACCATAAAACAACTATGCAAGTATTTTCCGGCCTGGTCGCGGATGGCCTCGACAACTTCATCGGGGCAGTGGCCGACATTGAGAACCCCGATCCCCCCGGAAAAATCCAGGAATTCCTTCCCCTCTACATCCCTCACCACAGCGCCTTTGGCTTCAGCAATCATTGCCGGAAGTAAAGTGTACACTCCCTTAACTACATGGTCCTGTCGAAGTTTGACGAGTTCTGACTTGTTCATGTTCCCCTCTTTTTCAAAGAATTTCTAATTACCAGAGGTTCTTGCAAATCTCAAAATCTGTCGCTCAACCGTCATTCCGGGCAAGCGAAGCTCTGCACCGCATGATGTACAGGGCGAAGCGCGACCCGGAACCCAGATTTTTCAGGCTGCCCTGGATTCCCGCTGAAGTTTACCCTCGCGAAAGGGGGGGTGGGAATGACGGTGTTTAGGTCTTTTGCAAGAGCCTCATCATAGATGCCGCAATACTTTTTAAATACTTTTTTTATTCCTTCATGTCAATAGAATTCATTAAAGGGTTTGTATTTATTATGGGGAAGAGATTTTCCTTTGTGGATATTGAGGACGACAAAGCGGACATCGTTCTGAAGCAACTTGATTGTATAGGAATTTCTTTTTTTAACTTTAGTCCGCATTAGGCGGATCACTTTTGAAACTTATCTTTCCCTTGTTCTTAATTATGGTTTTAAAACCTCTGTGATCTCTGTGCCCTCTGTGGCTAATTTAATTGTATAGGAATTTTCTTTTTGGACACGGATGTACACAGATTATCGGGATAAAATAAAAAGGAAATAATTATCTGCGGTTATCTGTGAAAATCTGTGTCCAAATAAATTTACGCTTAATGGGGAATAGTTTTAAATCTCAAGAATGCCGGGACAAGCCAGGCTGGATGCTCCGCTACTAATGGATCATCTACGGAAGTCAAGGAGATAATACTTTAGAAATTATTTGTTTCTTTGGTTAAAATATAGTACCGTTAACCACAAATCGAAGGAATAACCCGACCCAGTATAATCATTGTTCGGGAAAGACAACTATAAAACAGCGGCAACTAATGAAGCTGCCCTTCATTGAATATGATGGGAATAAGTTTGCCTTCATCAAGTCATATTCATAAGGCAAAAGAAAGAGGCAGGTTGAACGGAAGCACTGCTACATGTAGTCAACAATGTCGCCAACATCCCTTAAACTCCGTTGCAGCGTTCCCATTAAACACGATATTGTTTCCCTGAGCTTCATTGGCGCTCCTTGTTCTATTTTTTTTGGTAAAAAAACCATATCCCAGAAGAACCCTTGAAGCTCATCCCTTTTATGATTTATTTACACTTTTGCAAGAGGCTCAGATATAATGTAAATTGATTACCTGCGAAGTGGCCCATATTTTGCGAGAGATAATGATAGCTAATAAGGGAGGCAATTAAAATTTTGATTCAGAGAATCTTCCGGGCAATTCAAAAGTGGGTGTCTGATGTTTTGGGAACCCGGGGGTATTTCCGCTATCTCGAAAAAGAAGACCGGAAAAGGTGATTAGCGGGGCAATTTTTGACATTAATTACCATAGCTCTGGGAATTTTCTATTGTGCTTGGTACTTGCAACACATCAATTGGGCTGTCTGGTATTATTCTTTTGTTTTTTTCGTTTGCGAATTAATCGGTTTGTTCCTGTTTTCCTTTTTCGCCTTTAATAGCTGGTTTCTCAGGTACCACAACCCTGAAGGCCTGGCTGTAGAAAGAACCTTCTCTGTCGATGTGTTTATCCCTGTTGCTGGTGAACCTCTTGAAATATTGAGGGAAACAGTAGAAGCAGCCGTGGGTATCGATTTCCCAAACAAGAGGGTATATATCCTTGATGACAAAGGTAATCCGGAATATCAAGAACTTGCAACGAAATATGGATGTGGTTATTTTGCCAGGGAAGATCATAGCGATGCCAAGGCTGGAAACTTGAACTATGCTTTTTTTCGGACGGAAGGGGACCTGATCCTCACTCTGGATGCCGACCAAGTTCCCCAACCCCAGATTGTCAACATCCTCATCGGTTATTTCAAGTTTCCCCAAGTCGCCTATGTCCAGACCAAACAGAATTTTAAGGTTCCCGTCGGGGATCCTTTTGGCAATGCTGACCGTATTTTTTATAATGTAATGCAAAGCGGAAAAGATAATGATAATTCAGCCTTTTCCTGTGGATCAGGAGTCTTCTATCGGAGGAAAGCCCTTAAGGAAATCGGAGGGTTCAGCACTTGGAATCTGGTAGAAGATGTCCATACCTCCATGCTTTTGCATGAGCGTGGCTGGCGCTCGGTCTATTACAATCATTCTTTAACCAGAGGCACGTCTCCTGCTGATATCTATGGAGTTTACAGACAGCGTAAACAATGGGCGGCTGACTCCTTACGAATCTTATTTTGGGACAACCCTTTTCGCCGGAAGGGTTTGACATTTAAACAGAAACTTCAGTACTTTCATCTGGGTTTTGTGTACCTGGTGGCTGCTTTTGTAATGCCCTTTTTTTTCATAACCCCGATTTATTCCCTGCTCACCCAAGAATTCATCTTGACTGCTCCAGTCTATCACTATGTACTTTATCGCTTTCCCTATTTCATTGCCATGTCCGTTGGCTATGGAATCATCAACTATCCAACCCCCTACATGAAAGCCTTCCAGATGTGGACGGGACTTTTCCCCGTCTTTATGCAAGCGACCTGGATTGCGCTTCGTTCCAGCAAGAAAAAACCCGCGTATCGGGTAAATGTAAAGACAATAGGAGAGGCAAAAGCTAAAAATCCCTGGGTGGCCATCCTTCCGCAATTAGGGATCATTTTTCTCGCTTTTTCGTCCATTATTTATGCCTTTATTGTTGGGGGTATTTTGTAGGATTGTTATCTCTTAAATTTCGTCTGGATCATCTGGTCAATTTGGACCTTGAGTGGGATTTCTCTGGCGGCGATTAAGAGACACCAATGGCCCAAAGAGGAAGCTTTGGCACAGAGAATATTTCCTTCTTTTTTTTCAAAAACAAAAGAACTGCTTTTAACGGTCACCTTATCGGTTTTCATCGTCCTTTTTTTTACTATTGGGGATATATATAAAATAGATCAATTTTTGAGCAGTTTTCGCCTTGAAATTCTCCGCCTCGTACATATTGAAAAACCTGCCACGCAACCCCCTAACGAAATCCCCAAAACCAGCAAAGTTGCTGAGCCGGGCTTAGAAAAGGTTGTTGAATATCCTGAGAAGGCATCCCTTGAATCTGGTCTTTCAATGAAAAAAGAAGAGGGGGTTAAAGATGGGCGGTGGATTATCCATGTTTTTTCTTTTAGGGGTCAGGAAAAGGCTAAGGTCTATAAGGAGAAATTGATGGCCGCAGGATTTCCCGCCTACAGCATTCCGGCAGAGGTGAAGGGGGAGTTTTGGATTCGAGTTCATGTTGGATTTTTCAATAGCCAAGAGGAAGCCCAGGAAGTCAGCAAGGAAATTCAAAAGAAGTCTATTTCCCAAGGCCCTTTCTGGATTACCAAAGTTTCGGTAAGAGAGAAGGAAAATATCCGTGGAAATTAAAGGTACCGAACTACGGGTGGGTCTTTATCTGGCGGATGATTTTTATGAAGCCCCCCGAAAAGCCTGGCGATACAACCAATTTTTCGGGAAAAGGATTCAGATACTTTCTTTTTATATCCCCTGGGGGCGTGGGAATCAAAGCCCCGATCTTGCTGGAATTCAAGAAGTCTTAAAAAGTGGCTTCATTCCCATGATTACCTGGGAACCCTGGTATTGCGTTCAGGAATTGCCAGAAGGAATACGGCCTGAGGACCAACCTAAATTTTCCCTTTCAGAGATTTTGCGGGGCAAATATGATGATTATATCTGGCAATGGGCGGTCGATCTTAAGGAGATTTCAACCCCGATTTTCTTTCGCCCAATGCATGAAATGAATGGAAATTGGTATCCCTGGGGCGGAAAGGTTAATGGAAATAGGCCGGAAGATTATGTCGAGGCTTGGGCTTATATCAGATCAATTTTCCGCAAGGCCGGAAACGACAAATTAATCTGGGTATGGTCCCCTTATGTTCATTCTTCGCCCGATGAACCCGGCAATGAAATTTGGCGCTATTTTCCAGGGACCCAGGAAGTAGACTGGTTGGGTTTGGATGGCTATAATTGGGGGGAAACCCAGGAATGGTCCAGGTGGCAAAGTTTCCAGGAGGTTTTTGAGAAAGGGTATGGCCATCTGACTCAACTGGCTCCGGAGAAACCTTTCATGATAGGAGAGGTAGGATGTGCCGAGGAAGGAGGGGATAAAAGTGAATGGATTGAGGAGGCGTTCGGGTTGTTAAGAGGAAATTTCTTCCAAATCAAGGCCCTGGTATGGTTTAATATAAAAAAAGAGTGCGACTGGCGTATTGAATCTTCCAAGAAGAGTTTCATTTCCTTTCGAAGAAACTGGAGCCTTTGTTAAACGGTTAATCTCGCGATGGATTCAAAGAGGCATGGAATGAACTTTCAAATCCCTTCAATTGTAAAAAGGAGTAAAATCACTGTATGGGGTTTCATATTGGCCTGCATTTTTTCGACTATTTTCCAGGGCCAGTTCTGTTATGCAGCCGAGCTTTCCACTTTTGCCGGGGGAGAAATTGATAATCGGGAGCAGGGGTTTTCGTACCTGGGAGTGGACTTGACTCAGGGTATCAACAAGACGATATCCATATCCGGAAGAGTAGTTCCCAATTATCTTGCTTATCAGTATTACTCGGGGGGCAATTTGGTCAGAGCGAGTTCTCCGGGGCTTTATGCGGGCGCTGGAATCAAGTTATTTTGGGGCCAGACCATGCTTGGGGTTTGGGGGGGAGCAGAATTTAGGAATACGAATCTTAATCCCGATGATACAACTGCAAGTGTGAGAGGGAGCACTTCGGCGGGGTTAATTCAGGGG
>VGSF01000111.1 GCA_016875165.1 Deltaproteobacteria bacterium | reverse complement strand
AAAAGGTCCCAGAGTCGTTTATGTTTTCGCATGAGAAATTCATAGCATTATTTTTACACCCTTTACAAGTCATAAAAACCGCATAAATAAAGGGCTATTTGATATTTTTAGGCTTATTTTTACCCACTCGATTTGGAGAAGACCCGTTTATTTTTTAGTCAAGAAAAAAATTTTATTAAAAATGGGTTCTCTTCCTGGGGGCGGGCGAAACCCAAAAATCTGGAAGATTCCCGAAAAAAGCCTTGCCGCTAAAAACCTGTGTGTTATAAGATAAATATGCCTAACATCCCAGGAGGAGGAATCAGGGAAATAAGGAGAGAACGGGGAAGATGCTGAAATTCTGGATGGCCTTGTTTTGTGCGCTCATCATTTGGATGCACGGCCTGGAGTTAAGGTGGACAGGAAGCCTCGCCGGGCAAAGTATTTTCCATGCTTATACCAAGCCCATGCCAATTCCCGAATTTTCCCTGGAGAACCTGCAGGGACAGACGATCAACATAAGGGATTATCGTGGACAGGCCATCCTTCTCAATTTTTGGGCCACCTGGTGACTTAATTGCCGGAAGGAGGGTCCTTCTTTTGATAAAATATACGCCCAGTATCGCTCCAGGGATTTTGTTCTTTTCCGCATCAACACTAAAGAAACCCGTGAAACTGTCGCTAAGTTTCTGGAAAAGGAAGCTTTGCAAGTCCCCATCCTCCTGGACAAGAACGGAAAAGTTGGGAGACTTTTCGGGGTGTGGGCTCATCCGACCAGCTACCTGATCGACCGCAAGGGGATGGTGCGCTATCGTTCCGTGGGCCTGGTCGATTGGGCCGACTCAGATGCCAGAAGCATTATTGAACAGTTACTCAATGAAAGATAAGGCGTGGGAAAAAAGAAATTATTCGTGCTTTTCTGCATATTTGCTTTTTACGCCCCTTTAGGGTGTGCAACCACCCCAACTCTTAGGGATGGGCTTCCCATCCCCTTGAAGGAGGCGCACCCGGAAGCAGTCTTCGAGGAAAATGAAGGGCTGGAGGTGATCCAGGAGAATGCCAAAGAACTTCGTGATTTCTACCGTGGAGGGGTGCAGCAGAAAGTCCAGGCCGAAAAAAAATTTAAGGAAAAGGCCTATGCGGAGGCCCTGAAATTATATCGTTTATCCAATGAATTCTTCTCGACTATCCTACAGCATTTAGATGAGGATTCAGCCGAATACCACCTCTTTGAAGAAACCAGCATCCTTTTTTTCCCCAACCTGCTCGTAGCCGACAACCACCTAAAGATGGGGCTTATCCATCAGGCCGCAGGGCGTGAAGGACCGGCTCAACGGCATTGGAAGCGGGCTCTGTCGTTTGTTGCCAAATCTTTGAAGGCAGAGAGCACGGAGTGGGGTTTGGCTTTACAGCAGGAACTCTTGACGTTGTCGACCTCCGGGAAAAAATGAGGGAGCGAAAGCCTTTCTAATGAAAGGGCTTCTGCTAAATTTATTCACCACCTATTTTATCGTGGCTCTGGGCCGGGGACGCTGAATCCCGCCAACAGCGGGAAAGAATCCGCATATAGCTTTTGGATTGCGGATTTGAGATTTTTGTATGAATTTAGCTTTATGCAAACAATCATTTAGTACTTCTTTTTTTCCGGTCGGCGGCCTCACCCATCCCGGCAGCAGGATGCATTCTGGCTGAGCAACTTAAGGCCCCCCACACCACCCTCATCATCCTGGGAAGTAAGGAATATTATCCTTTCCCCGCCGGCAGCAGCGAAATGCATTTTCTCGCCCAGAGGGGTGAATTGGATCTGTTTTTTCTTAGCGGCATCCAGATGGACCGGCACGGGAACATTAATCTCCATGTCCTCGGCGACTACAAAGCCCCGCAGATGAGGCTGCCGGGGGCCTATGGGTCGGCCATGCTTTATTATATGGCGCATCGGGTTATTCTTTTCCGCACCGAGCATTCCCGCAGAACCTTTGTTGAGAAAGTCGATTTCGTCACGGCAGCCGGAGTAACCCCGGAAAGCGTTTATCGCGAAGGAGGCCCCACCAAGGTCGTCACTCCCAAAGCGGTGCTGTCCTGGGATGGAAAGGCGGGGGAATGGGCGCTGGATGCCGTAAACCCTGGTTCCACCGTGGAGGATATTAAGGCCAATACAGGGTTTACCCTCCGCTTATCGCCCATGGTTCAAATGACCCCTCCCCCCACAGAACAGGAAATCTCTGTCCTTAGAACCGTAGTCCGGCCAAAGCTGGAGCGCATCTACCCGGAATTCGCCCGGCCCAAGATCCGCTCAGATCAAAAGTAATCATACCAGGCCGGTACCTGGCGGGCCGCGATCTGGACCGGGTCCCACACCGGGGAAAAAGGAGGGGAGTAACCCAGATCCAGGTTGATGACATCCTCCACGGTCATCCCGCTCTGAAGGGCGGTGGCCAGAACATCGATCCTTTTCCCTGCCCCCTCCTTGCCCACGATCTGACCCCCCAGGAGACGTCCGCTCCCCTTTTCGGCCAGGATCTTCACTGTGATCTGGCCCGAGCCGGGGTAGTAACGGGCTCTGGTCTGGCTTTCAATTTTGGCGCTGACGTAAGAAAACCCCAGCTGCTTTAGCTCCTTTTCCTGGAGCCCGGTTCGGGCTACCTCCCAGTCGAAAACTTTGACCATGGCCGTTCCCACAACTCCGGGAAAGGTGGCTTGTCCTCCTGCAATGTTGATTCCGGCTACCCGTCCTTGTTTGTTGGCCACGGTTCCCAGGGCAAGGAAAAAAGGGCGCTGGCTGACGAGGTGGAATGATTCAGCGCAATTTCCCGCTGACCAAATTCCGGCAATTTCAGTCTGCATGCGGTTGTCGATTTTGATTCCGCCCGTTTCCCCCAGCGGAATCCCGGCCTTTGCAGCCAAAGCCGAATTGGGACGTACGCCGAGTCCGATGAGGACAAAATCGGCCGGAAGGGTTCTTTGGTCTGTGGTAACTCCCCGGATGGTTCCCTGGACGACTTCAAAACCGACGAGCGATTCTTCCAGGTAAAGCTGGACCCCGGCTGAAAGGAGGGCGTCGGCAAGGGGGGCAGCCATGTCGGCATCCAGAGTATTCATCACCTGGGCCGTCTTTTCAACCAGAGATACCTTAAGGCCCCGCCGGACCAGATTTTCGGCCATCTCCAGCCCGATGTAGCCTCCCCCGATGATCACCACCTTTTTGGGTTGGGCTTCGTCTATAGCTCGCCGGATTTCAAGCCCGCTCTGGAGGGTAGTTAGTTCGTACACCCCCCGGGCATCCAGCCCGGAAACTTTCGGACGAATCGGGATCGCCCCGGTGGCGATCATGAGCTGATCGAAAGTCTCCCAGGCGCTCCGCCCATTTTTTAGATCTTCTACCTTTACCCTTCTTTCTTGGGTATCAATCTCGTCCACCCTGTGGAAGATTCGGGCATCGATTCCCTGCTTGCGGAAGGCCTCGGGCGAGCGGGCCACCAATGGTTTGGCATCATCGACAACCCTGCCGATGTAGTAGGGCATCCCTCAGGCGGAATAGGAGGTATGGGGACTTTGCTCCAGGGCGATGATTTCCAGGTCCGGACGCTGCCGGCCAGCCTGGGAGGCAGCGCTCATCCCAGCCGCATTCCCGCCGATTACGATTAAACGTTCTTTAGCCATGGTTTAATGCCTCCTTATTAAATAAATCGCAAATCGTGAGAGCGCGAGCGCGCAAAAAATCTAATCATGAGCCTCAATCAGTTTTTCCCTCTCACGACTTACGCCTTGCGCTTCACGATATTTTAATTGTATAGGGAGCCTCTTGCAAAAGTATTTTTTTGTGGTTCGACAAGCTCACCACGAACGGAAAAACTAAATAATTTCAACCTAAGCCCGATCACCCTGAGCCTGTCGAAGGGTAAATTACGGACTTTTGCAAGAAGCTCTAGGAATTTCCTTTTTTAACTTTAGGCGCTGAACATAAAATGGTCAATGGTCAATTATCAATGTTCAATGGTCATTGCTAATTGCTACTTGATAACTGGATCTTTCCTTTCCTCTTGAGCAAAGGATGCCAGGGTAACCCGGTTTCCAAGATGTTGCCGCAAGTCAGCAGGCCGGAGGACGGCCTGGCATCCCCACTGCCCGGCGCTGATGGCGATCTCCGGCATGGTCAGGATGGATGCCTCCATGATCACGGGGAGAGGGCGGTGGGCGCCCAGTGGACTGACGCCGCCGATAAAATACCCGGTTACCTTCGGAACATCTTCCCGCTTGGCCATCTCTACAACTTTTTCACTAAGAGCCCTGGCCAGGGCTTTTACTTTAACCTGGCAATCTCCCGGACAGAGAGCCAGGTAGTATTTCTTTGAAGAGCCCTGGACCAGAAGTGTTTTCACAACCTGAGCCAGGGGGAATCCGGTCTCCCGGGAAACTTCCTCGGCCGACTTTTCCCGGGCCGGGAAGCTGATCAGCCGGTAGGGAACGCGCGCCGCTGCCAGCTCCTTGAGGGCCCGGGTAAAAACTTCATTCTTGGCCAGAACTTTTTTGGTCACAACTCTAACTGGATGGCCGACAGGATATGCGGAAGCCGTTGCAGGGCATTCAAGACTTCCTGGGAGACCGGTCCATCAACGTGCACCAGGGATATGGCTGTTCCCCCGATCTGGTCCCGGCTTAAATGCATCTGGCCGATGTTGATTCCGTGGGAAGCCAGGGTGCTGCCCATGTTCCCGATCACTCCGGGTTTATCCTGGTTGTGGACGAAGAGGATATTTCCTTCGGGAACTGCTTCGGTGACGAATTCGTTGATGCGCACGATGCGCGGCTCATTTTTGCCAAAGAGGGTGCCGGCCACTGTGTTCAGAACCTTCTCGGTCTGAACCTGAGCGGTCAGCAGGGTGGTGTAATCCTCGGATTCGCGGCTTCTTGATTCCACGATTTTGATCCCCCTCTCCCTAGCCAGGATGGGTGCATTGACGAAGTTCACCTTCTCTTCGAGAATGGGCTCGAGGAGGCCTTTCAGGAGGGACATGGCAATCATGGGGGTTTCCATCTCTAATACACTGCCGCTGTAGGTAAGATGAACCTCCTGCATTCTTCCGGGGGTAATCTGAGCCTGGAACTTGCCGATCTTCTCCGCCAGAATAAGGTAGGGGTTGAGAAGGACAAGAACCTCCGGGCTCACGGAGGGGAGGTTAACTGCATGGCGAGCCGTTCCCTGAAGAAGATATTCCACCACCTGCTCGGCAATGGCTATGGAAACCTTAACCTGGGCCTGGGTAGTGGAAGCCCCCAGGTGCGGCGTGCAGATGACCTGGTCCAACTCCAGGAGCGGATTCTTGCCGGGAGGCTCTTTTTCGAAAACATCCAGGGCCGCCCCGGCGACTTTTCCGCTGACGATGGCCTCATGAAGGGCCATTTCGTCGATGAGCCCGCCGCGGGCGCAGTTGATGATGCGCACACCCTTTTTCATTTTGGCGAAGGAGGAGGCGTTTAATAAATTTTTCGTACTGGAGGTCAACGGCGTATGCAAAGTAATGAAATCAGAGCGTGCGAAAAGGTCGTCCAGCGAAACTAATTCCACTTTCTTTTTGGCGGCGGCTTCGGGGGAAAGAAAGGGATCATAACCGATAGTTTTCATGCCCATGGATTCGGCGTGTTGGGCCACAACCGCGCCGATATTGCCCAGGCCGATGATGCCTAAGGTTCGATCTCCAATTTCTGTGCCCATGAAGCGGTCCTTCTCCCATTTGCCGGCCTTGATCGAGGCCGTAGCCTGGGAAATATGTCTGGCCAGGGCCAGGATCAAGGAAAGGGTATGTTCGGCCGCAGAGAGAGTATTGCCCCCGGGGGTATTCATGATCACAATCCCTCTCTTGGAAGCAGACGCGAGATCAATGTTATCCACCCCTGTCCCGGCCCTGCCGATCACCCGGAGGTTTTCAGCAGTGGCAATGACCTCGGCCGTAACCTTGGTGGCGCTGCGGACAATCAATCCGTGGTAATTCTTAATGATGGCTTTGAGCTCATCCGGGGGGACTTTGGCCCGCACATCCGCTTCGATCCCTTTAGTTTCCTCCAAAATGGCTTTCCCTTCCGGCGAAATGTTATCACTAACCAGCACTTTAAGGGTTGGGCTCATTTCCTTCTCCTTTTCTCTGAGCTGATTTCCACTTTATTTAAGGTTGATGTTCTCGTAAAAAGTCGTCACTCCAGCCTGCCTGTGCCTGGCAGACAGGTGAAAACCGGAGTCCAGGGTATTTATAAGTATTTGAAAATACTGGATTCCGGCTGGAGTTTACCCCGTACTTGATACGGGGCCGGAATGACGGAAAAGGGCATTTTCAGACTCTTTACGAGTTCATCAAGGTTCATCTCCAAATTAGTTGATCATATTTTTCAGGAAAGCCTGCCAAGGGCCCGGAAGGAAAGGCAGATTGCGCCGCAAGCATCGGCGGGATATCCACTTCCATAAATCTCCCGCTTACCGTCCGCAAAGCGCAGTGGGGGCGGGAAAACAAAGCTTTGAAGAAGTTGCCGACCCCCCCGCCACAGCTAAGGAGAGATATGCGCCTCATGATTGCAAGCAAGCTGACTTTCCTTCCGAGCCCCTGAAATCACTGCCCATTTTAAATAGGCCAGCTCTTTAGCCCTCAACTAATACCGACGCATTAAATAACCTGTCATTGCGAGGAGTGGAACGACGAAGCAATCCCATGAAGAATGAGATTGCCGCGCCCCTTGGGCTCGCAATGACTTGTAAAGATATTTATTACGCTCGTATTAATTTGGAAATGACCCTAACAGGATGCGGAGAAACTCAGGTCTGCCAGTCATTGCGAGGAGTCCCGCGAAACGCGGGACGACGCGGCAATCTCAAAGCATTTGATTTTATTGTGAATGGGATTGCTTCGCTTCGCTCGCAATGACTCCCCAATAGAGTTTTTCAGCAACCTGCTAATTTAATCCGATTTTTATTTCCGATTCAAGATGAATCTTGTTTTTATCCCAAAACGCCCACCCTAAAGGTTGCCGCTCAATTCGCGCATTTTTTGGGTTTATATATGGAACGCGTGAAAGGGTCCTGGAACCCCATGAGTTTTACTTCTTCCAGTCCTCTACTTTGGATAAACACTTTAAAAAGCGTTCCCATGCCTCCGGGAACTAAAAAACTCTTCATGGCCAGTTTATTTTTAAAAAATTCTAAGGAGTTTTGCGGGAAGCTTTTTTCAAAGTTCTCCAGGGCTTGCAGCAGGCCCATGGCGGCTAAAAACCTGTATTGCTCTGTATAACCAATTTTAGGCAAGCCGGTAGTTTCTCCTTTCCTTATCAGGGCGCTGAAGTTCACGTGAGCGGTGATGTCCTGGTATCCGATACGCTCGTAGGGGTTTGGGGAAGGCGTATGCCGGAAATAGCAAAGCAGCGTACCCTGGTGGCGGGAGGGGTGATAAAGCTCTTGGGCTTCATAACCGTAATCGATGGTCATGACAAATCCCCTCTTAAGCGTTCGGCTTACTCCCTCCATCCAGTCCAGCGCTTTTAGATTTACCTCGGCGCGTTGTCCTTCGTGCAGAGGAGATCCGTAGGAGGGAAAATACTCCTGGAGCAGGGGTGTGGAAGGAGAGCCGGAAATTTCCCCGAAAGTATTTCCATCATGGGTAACGAAAATTTCCCGCAGCTCTCCCTTTTCCTGGCAAACCAGATGGACCGGAAAGGAATCGACCAGTTCATTGGAGAGAAGACAGCCGGTAAAAGGTTTTTGGCCATGGAGAAGGCTGTCGGGGTAAATCCATTCTACCTTCCCGGCCTCCAAAAATTCTGATAGGAGGGATCTTTGTTCGTTTAGGAAGGCCGGACTTAGTTCCGCCAGAACGTAATGGACGTTTTCGTAGAACTCCGGCAGATCTTCCCGGCAATACCTTAAGATGTCCGCGCAGAGTAGCCCCTTACCTGCTCCCATCTCCGCGACCGTAAAGGAAGAAGGATGATCCAGAATCTCCCACATCTCATGAAGCTGATGGGCAATGAGGTGGCCGAAGATGGAGTGGACATTGGGGCTGGTATAATAGTCACCTTCCGGCCCGATCTTCTGGCGGGGAGAATGATAATATCCGTGTTGGGGATGATAAAGAACCAGGTCCATAAACTGGGCAAAGGGGATCGCCCCTCGTTGGCGGATGCCCCTTAGGATGATTTCGAGCAATTCTTTGTTTTCTGGTCCGGCCATGTGTGCTATTATAACCTAAACCGGCATAGCCGGAACCAAAAAAAGGTCAGAAATCCGAAATCCTAATATCAAGATTCTAAACAAATTCAAAATTCAAATTTCAAAAAGGTCTTGTTTGGAACATGGGGATTTTGAACCTTTGTATTTGAGCTTCTTGCAAAAGTCACTTACTCCGTCATTCCGGCGAAAGCCGTCCGCCTCAGGCGGACAGAATTTCTTGAAAATCCTGGATTCCGGGTCGCGCTTCGCTTGCCCGGAATGACGATTTCCTCTATTTTTCAAGAGTTTTGCAAGAGCCTCATTTGTTTAGGATTTCGTGCTTCGGGTTCAGGATTTTCCTCAAGGCCTTTGAGTGTAAGGGGATTCGAACGAGTAAAATTAGGGTTCAAGGATTCCAGGGTTTGAGGATTCAAGTGTTTTTGGGTTTTTCCCACTTGACCCCTTGAACCCTTTTAACTGAGGGGGGATAGATGAGAAGAAAAGAATTTGAGGTTATAGAACGAGAGTTAATCGAAGATGTTCTGAACACCGCCGAGGTAGGGTACCTGGCCTTCAACGGGGCCGAAGGCTGGCCGAGGATTACGCCTTTGAATTTTGTTTATGATGGGCGGATTCTTTGGCATGGAGCGGCTGCCGGGGAGCGTTACGAATGTTTGCAGATAGACCCGCGGGCCACCTTTTGCGCTGTGTCCGTGCAGTGTTATCTCCCCTCCCACTTTGTTTCAGAAGAAAACGGAACGGCAGCCTCGGCAGCCTTTAAATCAGTGGATGTGCGCGGGAAGTGCCTGGCGATTGATGACCCGGAAGAGAAATGCGCCGTTCTCAACCAGCTTATGCAGAAATATCAACCCGAAGGGAGATTCAGAAGCATATCTCCCGGAGATCCGCTGTACATGAAAATCCTTCCGGCAACCGGCGTCTATGCCCTTGTGGTGGAAGAGGCTGTGGGGAAGTTCAAATTGGTCCAGAACAAAGCGGAAGCGGATCGGAGAAAGATCGCGGCCAAACTTAAGGAACGAGGGGCGCTGGCCGATTTGATCATCGCCCAGGAGATATTAAAGACCCTCAAGTGAAACAAAGACAACCCCAATAATTAAACTTTTTTGGCCAGTTTTTTCAAGGAGAAGAATATGCCATCAGATAAAGAGAAAAGACCAGAGGAAAATTTGAGGGAAATACTCAGCTCTTTCTTCGGTACAAAGGACCCCTTCCGGAAAAAGAATGCTTTGCCCCCCAAGACCCACTTCAGCATCTGGTATTTCCTGATCGTTTTTTTCCTGCTGACCCTTGTACAGCATTACCTTTTTTCCCCCAAAGTAGAAACGATTTCCTACAGCAAGTTTAAACAATCCCTGACTGAAGGGCAGGTTAGCAGTGTGACTATCGGCCCGGAGAGTATCAGCGGAACGATTAAAGGAAGAGAAGGAAAAAGAGACCAGGATTTCGTCGTCGTTCGCGTCGATGACCCCGGTCTTATTAAAGACCTGGATGAACATAAGGTAAATTATTCCGGCCTCTATCAGAGCAAATTTCTGAATAATCTTCTTTCCTGGATTATCCCGCTGGGCCTTTTTTTCCTGATCTGGCGGTACGCCATGAAGAGGATGGGCCCGGGCATGGGGGTAATGTCTTTCAGCAAAAGCAAAGCCAAGGTCTTTGCCGAAGATGGGACCAAAATCACGTTTGCCGATGTGGCCGGGATCGATGAAGCCAAAGAAGAGCTTCAGGAGGTCGTAGAGTTTTTAAAGACCCCCGGAAAATTCCAAAAATTGGGCGGGAGAATTCCCAAGGGTGTACTTCTGGTAGGGGCGCCGGGAACCGGAAAAACCCTCCTGGCCAAAGCCGTGGCCGGGGAGGCCAAAGTTCCCTTCTTCAGTATCAGCGGATCTGAGTTTGTGGAGATGTTCGTGGGCGTGGGAGCGGCGCGCGTGCGGGATCTTTTCTCCCAGGCCACCAGCCAGGCCCCCTGCATCATATTCATCGATGAGCTGGATGCGCTGGGGAAAGCCCGGGGGATCAATGTCATGGGGGGACATGACGAACGGGAACAAACCCTTAACCAGCTTCTGGTTGAGATGGATGGGTTTGAATCCAACAAAGGGGTTATCATCATGGCCGCCACCAACCGCCCGGAGATCCTGGATCCGGCCCTTTTACGACCAGGGCGGTTTGATCGCCAGGTCCTGGTGGACCGGCCAGACATTAATGGCCGGGAGGCCATTTTGAAAATCCACTCCAAACATGTCCTGCTGTCTCCGGAAGTGGACCTTCGTAAAATTGCCGCCCGCACCCCCGGTTTCGTGGGGGCAGATCTGGCCAATTTAGTCAATGAGGCCGCCCTGCTGGCCGCCCGGAGGAACAAAGAACAGGTGAACGTGACCGATTTCGATGAGGCCATTGACCGCGTAATCGCCGGACTGGAAAAAAGAAAGCGGGTGATGAGCCCCAAGGAAAAAGAGATCATCGCTTACCATGAATCCGGGCATGCCCTGGTGGCCGAATCCGTAGATCATGCCGAACCTGTCCATAAGATCTCCATCATCCCCCGGGGAATTGCCGCCCTGGGATATACCCAGCAACAGCCTACCGAAGACCGATATTTATTGACCCGTTCAGAGTTACTGGACAGGCTGGCCGTGCTTTTAGGCGGCCGGGTGGCTGAAGAGCTGGTCTTCGGAGAGATTTCCACCGGAGCCCAGAATGACCTGCAGCGGGCCACTGACATTGCCAGGTCCATGGTTGTGGAGTATGGCATGAGCGAGCGGTTGGGCCTGGTAAGTTACGAGCGCGAGCGCCGGCCCATGTTCCTGCCGGAAAGTTTTAATGCCAGCAAAACTTACAGTGAGGAAAAAGCGGCCCAAATTGACGAGGAGATTTCCCGGGTGATTGGAGAGGCCCACCAAAGAGTGCAGCTCATCTTATCCGAGCGGCGGAATATCCTGGATAACCTGGCCCGCCTCCTTCTGGAAAAGGAAATGGTGCAGGGAGAAGAGCTAAGGAAGATGCTGGGTAAATCAGACCCAGGGGTCTAATTGGCATGACCGCTTCATCTGGTCAACAGCCAGCGGGAAATTCCTGCGGCCAACCGGGAACAGTTTTCCGGGCTTCTCCCAAGAAGGCCGAGGTAGGAAAAAGTTATCCGGGGGCGCATGTAAAATTTGCGAATCAAACCGGCGTAAGCCTTTTTAAGCGCCCCAACAGAAAGCGCCTGCGGGTGGAAAATACAATTCAGGGCATTCATTCTGCTCCAATCTTCCGTAAAACCCGGTGAACGCTTGGCCTGCTCATAAATTTTTGTCCCCGGATAAGGAGTCAGGAAAGAAAGGTTCAGCTCGTCGAACGGGCAGCGCAGGATTAAGGATAGGGTTTGGCGTAAAGTGCTTTCGGTCTCCTCAGGGTAGCCGATCATAAAAAGGCCCTTGGCTCTAATCCCGGCTTCTTTTGTCCAATGCGCAGCTTGCTCGACTTGGTCGAGCCGGATGTCTTTATGGATCCCGGCCAGGATCTCCGGGGAGCCGCTTTCAATCCCGTAACTGATCATCCAGCATCCCGCCTTTTTCATGAGCTTTAGCAATGCGGAATCTACTGAGTCCACCCGGGCATCGCAATTCCAGCGAATTTTCAGCCCTGCCCTGGCTATTTTTTCGCAAAAACGAACCAGACGGGGCCGGGAGGCAGCGAACTGATCGTCGGCAAAGGCGAGGTGCTCAATCCCATACTGGCGGCGCAAATAAGAGATCAGGTCGAAGAGATATTCTTCGGAAAAATAGCGATAGCGGTTACCGAAGACCGAGCGGTCGCAGAAGGTGCATACCTGCGGACAGCCCCGGGAGGAAACAACAGAGGCGGCCGGCCCTTTGAGGTAATTGAGAAAGGGGAGGCGGTAGCTCCCCGGAAAAGAAGGCAGGAGGTCATAGGCCGGGAAAGGAAGCTCATCCAGGTTTTCGATGAACTTCCGGCGGGGGTTTATAACAATTCTTTCACCCTCGCGAAAGACAGCGCTTTCAACTCCCTTCAAGCCCCCGCCTTCTTCGATAGCTTCGAGGAGATACCTAAAAGCCCTTTCCCCCTCGCCTATAACCCCATAATCAAAAAACGGGTAACGCTGAAAAGTTTCCCGGGGTATAGCTGTAATATGAGGCCCGCCAACAAAGGTCAGGATTTTGGGGGTTACCTCTTTAATGGCCTGGGCAATCCCGGCGGCATTATCCACGGAAGCCGTGGTGCAGCTGAGGCCCACATAACATGGATTTTCGCGGAGGATATTTTCCAGAGTCTGGGAGAATGTTAAGCCCAGAGAAGCGCTTTCGATGATCTTTACAGCATATCCTCTATCCCGGAGAACGGCGGCCAGACTCAGCAGTCCAAGGGAGGGTAAGGTACCGATGAAAGGGCGGAGGTAATTTTTTTCTGGAGACCAGAAAGAGTAGGGAGGATTGACCAGGACAATCGTTTTCACTCACGATACCCTAACAGGCTTTAACCCGGAAATCAAGGAGGATTATTTTTTAGTCATTTTGCTTGCCGACCACTTTTTGCTTTGATAACCACTCATTTATCTTTGTTGATTGTTGCCCCGATTTCGTGGGCCTGTCCTGCCCCGTCGGGTGAGAGGGTCGATAGGACTTCATTCTGAAACGGTTGCCGATTCTTTTATAACTTTGACTTGTCGCCATTCCTTATGTTGATAAATGACCTTAATTCTAGTAAACTTTAGGCCATAATCGATCAAATTGGAGAGAAAAGTTATGAAAGAGATTATTTTTATGGTGGAAGAGGCCGGTGTAAATCTCTAAAGATTGAAATGAATACAACATAAGAGGTTCATAATGAAAGAGGCCTTGAGGTATTTAAACAATGCCAGAGAGATTCTTAAGTCTGCACCGATAGAAGACGGCACCCATACGGACATTAAACCCGTAAGAGAGGCCTGCGGGGCAGCCTATCTTGCTGTTCTTATGGCGATAGACGAATATTTGCTAAAGAGAGGACTGGGCAAGAAGAATCTGCCAAGGTCCGTAAAAACCTACAGGAAAGCATTGCAAAAATATCTGGCAATCCATAATGGAAAACTATTAAGAGAGTTCGAGGCCCTATATGAGGCCCTACATATAGCCGGTTATTATAGAGGGAACCTTTATTTGGTAGATATGGTGAAAGATGCTCTCAAAGCGGCGAGGGCCTTTATTGAAAAAATTCGATTCTGAAAAAACCTCAATACCCAAATCGGGAGAGGGAAAAGATGGATAAAAAGCCTGGAATTGGAAAACACCAAACCAGGCTTTTTTCTTATTGCAAGATCCGAACTCGACCTCACTATTAATCTTGTTATAAAGAGTGATGATAAGATGAAAAATCTCAATTGGAACAAGAGGGGATGAGCCAAATACAAAACTTTAATAATAAAGTTTTCCAGGCTCAGCAATATCTTTCAAAGATAGGAATTAGAAAAGGGGGTCTTTCAGGATGAAGGCAAAGGTTTCAATTCGAGGCATTAAGGACGAGATTGACCAAATACGGAGAACTTATCCCAAGCTCAAAGATGATTCTGCGTTTGTTCTCTGGTTCCTGCGCGCAGGCATGACGCAACGAGTGCGGTCCCGTATGCGGGGAAGAGATGCCAAACTTCCGCATGCGTCTGACATCTTGCCACGACGGGCCTGAAGGCAGGTTTTCCTGGGCGAAGATACGTGGCCCTTTGATGGCTTCCGCTATCAGGGGATCACACCACCCTCTGGCGCCAGCATACCGAAAGAAGGCTCTGAGGCCGGTGGCCTTATTATTAATCGATATTCGAGAGCATCCTTTTGCACCACAGGACGTCAGAAATGCGTCGAGATCCGTGATGCCGACTGCGGAGAAGGGAAGCTTCTTAGCTCCATACCAACATAGAAACTGCTTCAAATAACCGGACCATCGCTCGACGGCCCGCTTTAATGGGTCAAACGCGAAAAAATTCTGAAAGGTCTGCCCTTGTTCTGAACTCTCAACTCCTTCCACTACTGTCCAAATAAAAATTTTAACATAACATAAAACGCTATGACTTCATTGGATAATTGCAATATTTTGTACGGGAACGATTTGAATTTTGAAAAAGGCTATACTCCCCTAAAAAAGGAGGTGGCCAATGAATCGAGGTCGTACAATCTTCGCACAAGCCATGC
>VGSF01000110.1 GCA_016875165.1 Deltaproteobacteria bacterium | reverse complement strand
TTTTGGGGTCGGCTAAAATCTCTCCGCTTCTCTACCTCCCTATGGATAACTCCTATTTTTCATTAAAATTTACCCACACGATTTGGAGAAGACCCATAAGTTGTTTCAGAACCAACGCCCGTATGCCGCGCATAACGGAATTCTTGTTGGTTAAAGTCCAACCGTGGGAGTTCAGCAGTTCGCCCATGAATCTGGAGGGACTTGCAGAGGAGCTTAAGGGTAGGAGATACGAGCCCACGCTGGTGAGGAGGGTGTATATTCCAAAGTCAGATGGGGGCGGAGGCCGTTAGGGATTCCTGCGGTCGGGAATCGGGTGGTACAGATGGCGGTGAAGATTATTGGTAATTGGATGGTAGTACTCAACACTTGACCCCTGACTTTATTTCCATTATTTTAAGGCCATGAAAAGGCCTCTGCCGCTGATTCTTTTCGCCTACATTTCCGGGATCATCGCCGGAAATTATTTTCACCTTCCGTCATCCTGGATCATGGCCGGGATCGTGGGGGCCAGCCTGATTTTCCTGATTTTTTTCTTCGGGCGAAAGGGGCGAGCAGCCCTTATTCTATCTCCCTTGATCTTCGCCCTTTTGGGCTTCCTTTACATCGGTCGCCTTCTTTATCCCGATTTCCCTTCCAACCACCTCATCCATTTGGCCGGAGATAAACGATACCATCTCGAGGGGGTGCTCTACCGGCCGCCTGAGCCAACGGAGGAGAAGACCCGCCTTTTCGTTCGCGCTGAAAAAATCTACCTGGAAGAGGGATATTTCCCGGTCGTTGGGAATCTTCTGCTCACGGTGAAAGACCGGAATGGCGATTTGCGCTACGGGGACCGCGTGCGTTTTATCTCCAAACTTTATCTTCCGAGGCCGGCAACCAACCCGGGAGCGTTTGATTACCGAAGATTTTTAGCCCTTAAGGAGGTGCGGGTCACTGCTTATGTCAACAACGCCAGTGAAGTTGTCCGTATGCAGGAAGGAATGGGGAACGCTTTCTTCCATTTCATCGAAAGAGGCCGGGAGAAGATTCGGAAATTTTTAACCGCAAACGCTCCGCCTCATTCCCGGGGCATTATCAAAGCCCTGATCCTGGGAGAAAGGGGAGATATCGATCGGGAGACGAATGAAAAGTTCATCGTGGCGGGGGTGAACCACATTCTTTCCATCTCCGGCTTACATGTGGCCCTGGTGGCCGGATTCTTCTTCGGGGCGACCCGCTTCACCATCAAACTCTTTCCCTCTCTGCTGCTTCGCTGGAATTTGAATAAAACTTCGGCCCTGGCGGCTGTGGTTCCGGTGATTTTTTATACTTTCATCGCGGGTCTGGGCGTGGCTGCGGTACGATCGACGATAATGATGCTCTCTTTCCTCCTCGCCCTGCTCCTCGATCGGGAAGAAGATCTTTATGACGCGCTTTTTCTGGCAGCCTTCCTGATTTTGATCGTCTCCCCTGCCGCTCTCTTCGATATTTCTTTCCAGTTTTCTTTTCTGGCCGTGCTGGCCATCATTTACTTGATCCCCCGCTTTAAGGAATATTTCTCCTTTTTAAAAGCCTGGCCCTACAAGAGCTGGGTGGAAGAGCAGCCGCGCTGGAAGATGAAGATTTTGATTTACCTTAGCGCCGGCCTCCTTACATCCACAGCAGCCATTCTGGGAACCGGCCCTTTGGTCGGGTACTATTTCAACCGGATTTCCCTGGTGGGATTTCTTGCCAACTTCTTCCTTGTGCCCCTGATGGGGTTTGCCAACACTCTTCTCAGCCTGCTAACGGCTCTTTTGGTTTTTTTCTCCCTACCCCTGGCCAAAATCCTCACAGCCTTGAATATTTTTCTAATGAATATCTCCCTTAGCCTGGTTGATTTGTTCAGCCGTCTCCCGCTGGCTTCGCAGAGGCTAACTACGCCAACCGGCGCGGAGCTCGTTCTCCTCTACGGCATGCTCATCTTTGCCGCCAATCTCAAACGCTGGAAGCGGGCGCTGCTTGGGCTAATCGGCCTGGCCGGGATATTTGTTGCACTTCAGGCCTACGGGTATTATGCCGTCCACCACGGAAAGGAACTCACCGTCTCCTTCCTGGATGTGGGGCAAGGAGATGCGGCTGTGGTCCACTTTCCGCAAGGGGGGATAATGGTCATTGACGGCGGGGGCTCTCCCGATGGCAGTTTTGACCCCGGGGAACGAATTGTGGCCCCCTATTTATGGAAGGCCAAAAGAAAAAATATTGATTATTTGGTCAACACGCATCCTCACCCCGACCACCTGCAGGGACTTCTTTTCCTGCTAAGTAATTTTCGGGTTAAGGAGGTTTGGGACAACGGAGAAGGGAGGGAAGATGGCGCGCTGAGTAGGACATTCATAACCATTGCCGGCGAACGTTTGCAGATGATGGGCAAGGGAAAGGTTCATCTGGAAATTGGCAATGCGAAAATAGAATTTCTCCATCCTCCTCTCGGCGAAAAAGATGATAAAATCTTTCAGGGGAACAATGCCTCATTGGTCATACGGCTCACTTTCGGGGAAGTGAGTTTTCTTTTTGGCGGCGACGTGGAAGCTGCGGCGGAAAAAGAGATCCTGGAAACTCAGGCCGCCATACAAAGCACCGTGCTCAAAGTTCCTCATCATGGCAGCAAGACCTCCAGCACCCCGGAGTTCGTGGAAAACGTCCGGCCCAGGTTTGCGGTTTTCACAGTAAGGGCCGGGGGCAGGCATCGACTTCCTCATCCCATCGTGTTAAAAAGATATGAGGATATAGGGGCAAAGCCCTATCGTTCAGACCGGGATGGAGCAATCACTTTCGTGACCAACGGGAAGGACCTGCGGGTAAGAACCTTCATTGGAAATAAAACGGGTTTCGGACCTGGGAGGATTCCAACTTCTTTGTAGAAGAAAATAATAAGGAGGCTAGATCATGAAGATGGTGAACAAGTTTAAAAAAGTTTTGGATGAGGGGAAAGTAGCCGTGGGAACCTGCATTGATTCTTACAGCGCAGCCGCGGTGGAGGTCGCCGGCTACAGCGGCTTGGACTTCTGCCGGATCGACAATGAGTATTCCTGGCGGAGGGACGAGGGGATGGAGAATATGATGAGGGCAGCGGCATTGACCGGGATCACTCCCATGATCCGGGTGGAAAAAGGAGACCCCTACCTTGTCTCCAAGGCCTTCCAGGCGGGGGCGGGGGCGATCCTGGTTTCGGACATTGCCAACTACGAAGAAGCTCTGGCCGTAGTCAAGGCCTCGAAATTCGCCCCCAGGGGAATCAGGGGTTTCAGCAGTTTTTCCTTTTCCGGGGGATGGGGGACACGGGGAGGAGAAGACTGGGTGAACTGGAGCGATACGGAATTATTGGTCGGAATCATGGTAGAGAACGAACATATCATTCCCCACCTCGACCAGATATTTGCCATCGAGGGGCTGGATTATTGTCTCTTCGGTCCGGCTGATTACAGTATGTCCATCGGGCTTCGCTCGGCCAAGAAAAACCATCCCAAGGTCCAGGAGGCCATAAAAAGGACGGTTGAGGCCGCGGCCAAATATAAGAAAGCAGTGGGGATCGGAATCGGGCAGCCCTGGGAAGAGGAGGCCAAAAAATATATGGATATGGGTTGCCGATTCATCGAGATCGGCCACGAACTTGGGATTCTCAGTTCGGTGTGGAGTTCAGCCGGATCAGGGATCAGGGCATTAGAACAGGGGAGTTAGGCAGGGTGAGATATTTATCTGCCGATATCGATAAATGCTAAAAAAATTAAAAATTGATCAGGGGAGTCAACCCGAATTTAAAACTGGCCAAACTGGCCAAAAAGAACTTGACAAAATTTGAAATGCTATGTTAAAAAAACTTTGAATGAATAATCATTCATTTTGGATTTAAGATTTTTCCGCTACTCAATGTTAGATAACCGGTAACACTTTAGCTCTTTGAAAAAAGGTGTGTTGTAAAGGCCAGGGGATTCTAGGGGCCGGGGGCCAGAGCGGAATCCGCCTTAGGCGGAGAATCATAAGGCCCTTATTTCTCCGCATATGGGGCGGGCAAGAACCCCCGCCTCCTCCGGAGGAAAAGATCTTCTGTCTTTGTGGCCAAGCGGAAACCCAACCGATGCTTCCGGCGCGTTCCGCTCTAACCCCCGGCCCTCAACAAAGGCTTTAATACCATTTTTTTAAATCGCTAAACTGTTACGATAACCGAAGGGAAAAAATAACTATGCAAAGCAAAAGAAATAGCAAAGGGTGGATTTGGGGCGTTGGTATTTTGGCAGTTATCCTTATGTTCTGGGCAACGCCGCTTCTGGCCAGCGAAGCGGAATTGGAGATACCCGTTCTTACGGAAGGCCAAAATACTCTGCTTATGATTGGTCTGCTCATCTGTGTATTGGGAATGGCCTTTGGCGCTTACGAATACGTCAAAGTCAAGAAGTTTCCGGCCCATAAGTCCATGCTGGATGTGGCCAATATAATTTTTGAAACCTGTAAAACCTATTTAATCCAGCAAGGCAAACTCCTGATCATCCTGGAAATTTTTATAGGAATATGTATCGCCTATTATTTTGGCTTTTTACAACACACACCCATAGAGGGGGTTCTAATCATCTTGGCCTGGTCGGTGGTGGGCATTTTAGGTTCATACGGGGTGGCCTGGTTTGGCATCCGCATGAATACCCTGGCCAACAGCCGTATGGCTTTTGCCTCTCTTGAAAGGAAGCCAATAAAATTATTGGACATCCCTTTACGGGCGGGGATGAGTATCGGGGTTCTTTTAGTGTGCGTAGAGCTCATCATGATGCTGGTTATATTAATTTTTATGCCGCGGCAATATGCCGGGGCTTGTTTTATCGGGTTTGCCATCGGGGAGTCCCTCGGAGCAAGCGCCCTTAGGATCTGCGGCGGAATCTTCACCAAAATTGCCGACATCGGGTCGGATTTAATGAAGATCGTTTTCAATATCAAAGAAGATGATCCCCGCAATCCCGGAGTGATCGCCGACTGCACAGGTGATAACGCCGGAGACAGCGTAGGGCCGACTGCCGATGGTTTCGAAACCTACGGAGTAACCGGAGTGGCCCTAATTAGTTTCATTGTTTTGGGAGTCTTTCCCCAATACCAGGCCGAACTGATTACCTGGATATTTGTGATGCGCATCCTGATGATTCTCACTTCTATCGGAGCTTATCTATTCAATAAAGGGGTTACTAATGTCTTATATGGAGGCAAAGAGAAGGTCGATTATGAGCTTTCTTTAACCATGCTGGTCTGGTTCACATCCATCCTCTCCATCATCGTTACCTTTATCGTAAGCTACTGGCAACTCGGACATTTACCCCAAAATTTATGGTTTACCTTGTCCATCATTATCAGTTGTGGAACGCTGGCAGCCGCACTCATTCCAGAGCTGGTGAAAGTATTTACCAGCTCAAAGTCCAGGCATTGTCAGGAGACCGTGACAGCGGCCAGGGAAGGGGGAGCATCCCTGGGCATCCTTTCTGGCCTTGTAGCGGGAAATTTCAGCGCTTTCTGGCTGGGGATGGCCATAGTTGGCCTGATGGTTATTGCCAATTTTGCCAGCCAATTTGGCCTGGATAAGTTTATGGAATATTCTTCCATCTTTGCTTTTGGCCTGGTAGCCTTTGGTTTTTTGGGCATGGGACCGGTTACCATTGCGGTGGACAGTTACGGGCCGGTTACCGACAACGCCCAGTCGATCTATGAGTTGTCCCTGATCGAAACCATCCCCAACGTAGAAGCCGAAATCGAGGAAAAATTTGGGTTCAAACCAAATTTTGAGACGGCCAAACACCAACTGGAAGAAAATGACAGCTGCGGCAACACTTTTAAAGCAACGGCCAAACCAGTCTTAATCGGGACGGCTGTGGTGGGCGCCACCACTATGATTTTTTCGTTAATTCTATTGTTGCGAAAGACGTTGGGGATCGAACCCGAGACTATTTTAAATTTATTGAACCCTTACACTCTTCTTGGATTTTTATGCGGGGGGGCGGTGATTTACTGGTTTACGGGCGCTTCGATCCAGGCGGTTACCACCGGAGCCTACCGGGCGGTGCAGTACATCAAGAATAACATCAGATTGGATGAAACCGCCAGCCTCAGCGCCTCCACGGAGAACTCCAAAGAGGTGGTGAAAATTTGCACCCAGTATGCCCAGAAGGGGATGTTCAATATTTTCATCGTCATTTTCTGCTTTACCCTGGGATTTGCCTTCTTCTCCGCGCCGGGAACGACCAATGCGCCAGCCAGTTTCTTCATCAGTTATTTGATTTCCATAGCCGTTTTTGGTCTGTTCCAGGCGATTTTTATGGCCAACACCGGGGGTTGCTGGGATAATGCCAAAAAAGTTGTGGAGGTAGATTTGAAGGAGAAAGGAACTCCTCTGCATGCGGCCACCGTTATCGGGGATACTGTAGGCGATCCCTTTAAAGATACTTCTTCTGTGGCCTTAAACCCCATTATCAAATTTACAACCCTTTTTGGCATCCTGGCTATGGAAATTGCTATCTCACCCATGATGAAAGGGATTTCCCACTCTATCGGGGTGGTATTCTTTATCATTGCTTTGGTCTTTGTCGCCCGGTCTTTCTACGGAATGCGAATTCCCAGAGAATAAGCCTTCAATTTAACTGCCGAGCCCTTCTGAAATTTCTCTAATTCTAGAAGGGCTTAGTTTTTTCAGAGCCTTCCTTCTTTCCGTTAGATTTATCCCCTTATGTCCAGAAATAAAAAATCATCTCTATTGCCGATAATGGTGTTTTCCCGTCCTTAATTTTTTTCTTTGACTCTTCTTTGCTCCTCGCTATAATCAGCCCAAGCTTGCTTTATAAGAGGATTATTCGCGATTAATTTTCTTCAGAGGAGGAGGCATCATGGCGGCAAAAAAAATCTTTTTGTTAAGGGTGGCCTTTTTCGCATTTCTGGTCATATTCTTTTACGCGGGTTTGGCGGGAGCGCAAGACATCTCCCCGGCACTGCAACAAGAGTTTGCCGATGCCAAGGTGGCCGTCGAGGCGGCCCAGAAGGCCCAGGCTGAAAAGTACTCTCCTGAGGACCTCAAGAAAGCCCAGGACCTGCTTATCACCGCTGACAATGCCAAGGCCTTTAAGGATGCCGTTAAATTTGCCCAAGCTTCCCGCCTGGCTCGGGCCTATGCCGAGCTGTCCAAAGCAATTGCCGAGTTAAAATCTGAAGAGGAAAAGCTGGCCGCAACCCAGGAGGAGCTGCAGAAAGCCAAAGGCGAAATCGAAAGGCTGAAAAAGGCCCAATAATGCTTCAATCTTACTGAAATCTGAAATCAAATCATCTATTCACCAGTCCGCACTCGTTAAGGAGGAATTACCATGCCTGAGTTGCGACAGGATCCGGCCACAAAGCAGTGGGTGATCATGGCCACTGAGCGGGCCAAAAGGCCCCATGATTTCAAGAAACCCAGCCAGCCGGAACCACTGCCGGCACATAAAGCGGATTGCCCTTTTTGCCCGGGAAACGAAAAAATGACTCCTCCCGAAACCCTGGCTTACCGCCAGGGAGGTCCGCCCAATAG
This sequence comes from Deltaproteobacteria bacterium, assembly GCA_016875165.1. Taxonomy (GTDB): domain Bacteria; phylum Desulfobacterota; class SM23-61; order SM23-61; family SM23-61; genus JAHJQK01. The sequence continues at coordinate 6,965 of VGSF01000110.1, read as the reverse complement.
TCCCGGATGGTGGGTGCGGGTTGTGCCCAATAAATTTTCAGCTCTGGTTCCGGAAGGCAGCTTGACCCGAAGAGAAGAAGAAGGCCTTTTCCGTAAAATGGACGGTGTGGGCCAGCACGAAGTCATTATCGAGACCCCCCATCACAATCAGGGCCTTGCTCTTATGGAAGATAAACAAGTGGAGGAGGTTTTGCTGGCTTACCGGGAGCGGTATTTGACCCTGCGAGAAAATCCCCGGTTCAAGCTGATCATCATCTTTAAAAATCACGGACTGGCTGCAGGGACTTCTCTCGACCATCCCCATTCCCAGCTCGTGGCCACCCCCATCGTCCCCCTGAACATCCGCCACCGCTTTGAAAAAGCAGCCGGCCATCTGGATGATGACGGGACCTGTGTTTACTGCGACATAATTCGCGAAGGGTTGCGTGTTCGCCAGCGCATTGTCATGGAAACAGAGCGTTTCGTAATTTTCCATCCCTTTGCTTCGCGGGCGCCCTTTGAAACCTGGATCCTTCCCAAGGAGCACCAGGCTTCCTTCGGCTCCATCTCCATGAATGACGCCAAAGAATTTGCCAAAGTTCTCAAAACGACCCTCTTCCAGCTATATCAAGGTTTGAACAATCCTGCTTACAACTACATTGTCCATACCGCCCCGATCAAGGATGAACACGAGGATTACTTCCATTGGCACCTGCAAATCCTGCCGCGCCTGGTTACTCCGGCGGGATTTGAGTTAGGGACGGGAATTTTCATCAACACCGCCCTTCCGGAGGAGACCGCAGCTTTTATCAGGAACTTGTCGGCTTAGCCTCTTTCAAAGAGTGATGCGGATAAAAATCAAGAAGTAGCTGAAAACTAAAGGGGAAGAATAATTTGCCGGTTTAGAGTTTGAATGAAAGAAGAAGTACCTTCCACCAATCCATATAAGCGTCCTTATTCGCTTTCCCTATCCTTGCAGTACCCTGATGCCTTTTAGATGCCTCCTGATGGCTTTGTCGATCTCCACTGCAGCGACCACCGTTGAAGAGACAAGTCCTATCTTTAGCCACTCGGCGAATGAAAGGGCTTCGGTCCGGAATACCCATTGAAGGGCAGGAATATAGACCACCGCCAACTGGGCTAAGAAGGCGGCGACCATACTATAAAAAAGAAATGGATTGCTTAGAGGGTTTATGATGAAAACAGACCGTAGTTCGGAGCGAGAATTCCAGGCCTGAAAGAACTGAAAAAGAACCATTGTGGTTACGGCAATTGTTCTGGCCCGTTCCAGGGAAACTCCTTCATCAAGGGCCGACATAAAATTATAGACAACACCCGCAGAGATGATCAGGCCAACGAGAATACCCCTTTCGTACATCAATCTTGACATGAGTCCCTCTTGGGGGTTTCTGGGCGGCCTTTTAATAACATCCTTCTCGCCCGGCTCGAAAGCAAGGGCCACATCCTGAAGCCCGTTTGTGACCAGGTTGATCCAGAGGAGCTGGGCGGCTACGTAAGGGATCGGCATGTTAAAGGCCATGGCAATAAGAATGGAGACGATGGCGGCAAAGCCTGTAGGAATGAGGAAAAGGGTCACTTTTCGGATATTGTCAAAGACGACTCGCCCCCCTTCAACGGCGTGGAAGATGCTGGCAAAATTATCATCGGTGATCACCATATCTGCCGCCTCTCGGGCCACATCGGTCCCTGTTTTGCCCATGGCCACTCCAATATGTGCCGCCTTGAGGGCCGGGGCATCGTTTACCCCGTCGCCGGTCACGGCCACGACCTCGCCGTGTTTTTTAAACTGCTGGACGATCCTCAGTTTGTGATGCGGCGAGACCCTGGCATAAATCGAGACATCCTTGACTTTGGTGAAAAGGTCGTCATCGCTCATCGTCTCCAATTCCTTGCCGGTTAACACCTTTGATCTCTCACGGCTGATCCCGAACATCCTCCCGATGGTTGAGGCGGTCACGGCATGATCCCCGGTGATCATGACCACCCTTATCCCCGCTTCTTTGCAACCTTTCACAGCATCGATAGCCTCTGGCCGCGGGGGATCGATCATCCCTTGCATTCCCGCCAGAATGAGATCCCCTTTGATATGGCGGGAAGTAAGTTCAGAGATATCTCCGGGCGCCTCTTTATAGGCCATGGCCAGCACCCTCATCCCGTCCCCGGCGAAATGTTCGGCCGTCTCAAGCATCCTCTCTTTATTCAAGGGAGCATCCGCTGCCAATTGGGCGCACATATCAAGGATCTTCTCTGGGGCGCCTTTAACAAAAATCAGTTTTCTTCCGTTATGGCGGTGAAGCGTAGCCATGAACCCTCGTTCCGACTCAAAAGGAATGATCGAAAGTTGCGGGTAACGACTCCTCTCCTCTTCCCGCTTGAGACCAGCTTTCATCGCCGAGATGATAAGCGCGCCTTCCGTTGGGTCCCCGTCGACTTTGAACTGTCCTTCCTCCTCGAAGACCTCCGATTCGTTGCAAAGCATCCCTATCCGGGCAACAAGGAGGAGCCCTTTTAATGACTCCTTATCAGTAGGTTCCCACTCATGAAGGATATCTCCTGCTGGTTCATAACCGCTTCCAGTAACCGTATAGCAATGGCCCCCGTCGCAGATCACCTTCACGGTCATCTCGTTCTTTGTGAGCGTTCCGGTTTTATCCGAGCAGATGACCGTGGTACTACCCAGCGTCTCCACCGCAGGAAGATTTCGAATTATGGCCTGCCTTCTGGCCATCCGGCTGACCCCTATGGCCATCGTAATGGTGACCACGATGGGCAGGCCCTCGGGTACGGCAGCCACGGAGGCAGCGACAGCAATCTTAAAGATCTCGGCGATCGTCATACCAAGAAAAAGCCCCAGGATGGATATGGCTGCCGCACTGCATAGAACGATTAAGCCGATAAATCGGGCAAAACTTACGATCTTTTGCTGCAGGGGAGTTGTCGTGCCGGAGAGTCCCTCAACCTCACGGGCTATCTGTCCCAGAACGGTCTTAGCGCCCGTTTCAACCACAATGCCCCGGCCCCGGCCATTAACCACGATCGTTCCCATGAAAGCCATATTCCTCTGGTCGCCTGGGGTGAGATTCTCTTCCTCGATGGTCCCGGTCATTTTTTCAACTGGGAGCGATTCGCCTGTGAGCGCGGCTTCCTCAATCCTGAGTTCCGTGGCCCTGAACAGTTTCAGGTCAGCAGGCACTCTGACGCCCGAGGTCAGCAGAACAATATCCCCTGGCACAAGGTCCTTGCTGTGGATATCCTTCTCCCTCCCATCCCTCACCACCTTGGCCTTAGGAACGACCATGCTTTTGAGGGCCCGAATACTCGTTTCGGCCTTATATTCCTGGAAGTAGCCCACGACGGCATTCAGGATCAAAATCGCCACAATGACACCGGTGTCGATATATTCTCCAAGAATGGCTGTCACGAGCCCGGCAACAAAAAGGATATAGATGAGGGGGCTGGTGAATTGGTGAAGCAGGATCTTGAGGCGGCTGACGCCTTCTCCTTCAGGGAGTTTATTAGGGCCGTGGATTTCAATAAGTCTCTTTGCCCGGTCCTCGGACAACCCCTGTTCCGAGGTTTGCAGCTTGCTGAATATCTCTTTCTCATTAAGCTGATGCCATTTCACTGCGCTTCCTCCTCAAAACCGTTCCAGGCCATACCCATAAAAGTGATGAACTCGTAAAAAGTCCGAAAACCCCTTTCCCTGTCATTCCGGCGAAAGCCGGAATTAAGTTATTTCAAGGAGTTATCAAACCTCTGGACTCCGGTTTTCACCGGTGTGACGACTTTTTACGAAATCATCTTATTTGACAAAGGGTGAGACTGAGATCAAGCTTGGGACATGGCCATAATAGTGCAGGTGGTTGCTACAGGTCTTCCTAACCACAATCCGAGGATGGTCTCGGATGAACAATTAAGGAACGACAAAATAAAGTTGTCATTATGAATCGTCCAGCATCGTCCCAAAACCCCCCCATCCCCCCTTTAATAAAGGGGGGCGAGGGGGGATTTCGGGAAATCCATTAGTCCCGCCAGCAGCGGGATTAACCTTCATAAGGTCAACTTATTTAACTGGCGCACGCGGGCTCCGGAAATATTTGAGAAGGTCGGAATCAGATTCCAGGAGGACGGTCGTTTTCCCCTCAAAAACCTTCTCATAGGTTTGGAGTCTGCGGAGAAAGGAGTAAAACTCCGTATCCTGCTCGAAAGCAGCGGCGTATATATCAGTGGCCCGCCCGTCTCCTTCTCCGAAAAGTTTCATCTGCTCCTGATAGGCTTTGGCCAGGATAATTTCTTTTTCCTTGTCGGTTTCGGCCCGGATTTCACGAGCGCGCTGATCTCCCTCTGCTCGATACCGCTTGCCAATGCGTTGCCGCTCCGCCTGCATCCTTGCATAAACGCTGGCTTGAACCTCCTTGGGAAGGTCGGCCCGTTTGATCCGGACATCGACAATCTTAATGCCAAACCGTTTGGCCAATTCATTGCCCTCTTTGGTCACTTCCTCGACGATCTTCTCCCTTTCCTCCCGGATGAACGAGATAAATGTGCGTTTGGCGATCTCCTGCCGCAGCCGGGCGACCAGGATATCCTCCAAACGGGCCAGGGCCGCGACCTCGGTCCGGACACTCATGTAAAATTCCAGAGGGTCTTCAATTTTCCAGCGGGAGATGGGATCGACCAATACTCTCTTTTTATCAAGGGTAAGGTATTCCACCGCCGTGGCATCATGCACCAGGATTCTTTTATCGAAACGGTGCAAAGTTTGAACGAAGGGAACCTTGAAATGTAAGCCGGGTTCTTTGATCGTTCGGATATATTTTCCCAATTGAGTGATGATAGCCTGCTCTCTCTCGTCAATGGTGAAGGTCGCCCCTGAAAAAACGATCAGGGCAACCACCAATACTACGCCGATCAGGATTTTCTTTATATCGGTCATGGCCTTTTACCCCCTTTTTCTTCTTTTTTATCTTCTTTCAAGGTAATGGTTTCTTTCAAGGGCAGCCACTTTAAGACCGAGTCCTTCCCCTGCGGCGGGAGAATAAACTTTTCTTTCCCGGGCAGGACTTTATCCACCGTCTCCAGATATAGACGCTCCCTGGTAACCTCTCTGGCCTTCTTATAAGCCTTCATTACCTCCACAAATTTCTGGGCATCCCCCTGGGCCCGGATGACTCTTTGCTCCTTGTAAGCTTCAGCTATTCGAACCATCTGCGCTGCTTCTCCCCTGGCTTTGGGGATTAGGTCTTCCCGATATCCCTCAGCTTCCCGCATCAGGCGCTCCCGATCCTCCCAGGCCCTGACCACTTCATGAAAGGCATCTTTAACCTCCTCAGGGGGGTCAACCACCAGAAGCCGGGCTTCGGTCACCATCAACCCCGTCTGGTATTCATCCAGAAGGGTTTGCAAATATTTTTTAACCTCATCCTGCACAACTACTCTTCCGTCGGTCATGGTATAATCGATCGTATTTTTTCCCACAACGGTCCGGAGAGCCACTTCAGCAGTAGCTTTTAAGGCTAATTCCGGGTCTTTTGCCCGGAACAAAAACTGGGAAGGGTCTTTCACAATGTACTGGACGAAGAGTTGAGCATCTACTATGTTCTCATCTCCCGTGAGCATCAACGCCTCCCTGAGGTCGGGTCTCACCTTCCCGGTATGATCTGTCTTGAATCCGACCTCTGCTCTGCGGATGCGGACCATATGGACAATATCATGAGTTTGAAAGGGAACGGGCAGGCGATACCGCAACCCCGGAGGAGTCCGGTCCACTTTCTTTCCAAACTGCCGGATCACCCCTTCCTCTCCGGGACCAACCATGAAAATTCCTGAAGCCAGCCAGATCCCGGCCCCGATAATAGCGAGAATCAGCGCGATTTTTTTCCCGCCAAACCGGGCCATCTTCTCCTGGATCTTCATGAACAGTTCATCCAGCGGAGTACCCCCCATACCCCGCTGTCCACCTCCACCAAAATCATCTTCTCCCCAGCGCATAAGCCCTCCTTTCGCGATAGGTTTTTTTGAGGATAAACGTAAAAATAAGGCCTAACAAGTAAATGAAAAAATCAAGTTATTAACACCCCCACCCCAACCCTCCCCCATCGAGGGGGAGGGAATTTTGGATCCCCCAGTATCTCCCCTCCCCTGGCGGGAGGGGGTTGGGGGGAGGGGGATAGAAAAGGAATTTCCTATACAATCAAGTTATTAACACCCCCACCCTAACCCTCCCCCATCCAGGGGGAGGGAATTAGGGAGCCCCCCAAGTATCCCCCCTCCCCTGGCGGGAGGGGGTTGGGGGGAGGGGGATAGAAAAGGAATTTCCTATACAATTAAATTAAAATTAGCCACAGAGGACACCGAGATCACAGAGTTTTAAAACCATGATTAAGAAAAAGTAAAGAATATGTCAAACGTCTAAAGTGATCCAGTTGCAGGCTACACTAAAGTTGAAAAAAGTAATTTCCTATACAATAAAAAATCCAGATGGAAGGATTGCATCTTTAAAAGTCAATTGCCTCTTTATTTACATTGACTCATAGTTGAAAATTGAAACAAGGTTTATTATTGGCAAATGCCTTCCCAAATTCTTAAAAAAGCTTCAAGGCCTGCCGAGCCTGAAGAGAGGCACATCCAAATGAAGATTGAGGCTCTTTTGATGGCCAGGGCAGCGGCATCTCTGAAAAGTGGTTTAGATTATAAAATTTTTTCCATGAAGTCAAGAAAATTCGCCCCCTCCTTCAGTAGTTTACCTTAAAACTTCAATTATTATAGGAAACGACAAAGAAAATTGTCATTACGAATAGTCCAGCATCGCCCAGAAAATCCCCCTATCCCCTCCGCATTAGGCGCTTAGCGCCTCATTAATACAAACATGTTTGTAAGAAGGAAACTTCTTGGCACCAGAAAATCCCCCCATCCCCCCCTTTAAAAAAGGGGGGTTAGGGGGGATTTGAAGCATTTTGGCTGCC
>VGSF01000109.1 GCA_016875165.1 Deltaproteobacteria bacterium | reverse complement strand
CCTGAACAAACCGGTGGTATGCCCGGATCCCCTTTCCCTTTGTCCCAGCAAATTGGCCCAAAATATAAGCCCGATCCATCCACGGATATTCGTCTTTCCCGATGATCGCCCGATGCCCAGTCCAAGGGTAAAGATCCAACTCCCCCATGGTTTTTACCAGCTTAGCCCGTACCGGATTTAAATGGATGTATCTCACAAGGGCCAAAAGGTAATTCTCTTCCTCACATAGGATTGATTTGTAACGGTTTTCAAATAGATGCCCTGTACGCCGATGCCGCCGATTGTAGTATTGGGCGTACCAGGTTAGGAGCTTTCGCATGAGGGCGGAAATTCCCTGTGGGCCGCTCCGCACCAATAGATGGACGTGCGTTTCCATGAGCGCCCAGGCATAGAGGGAGGAATGCGTTTCCAGGATGTTTTCGCCCAGGCGGGTAAGAAAACGAGACCGATCCTCATCGTCGTCAAATATTTGTGACCGGTTTATTCCCCGCACCACGATATGGTGAAGGGCGCCGGGAGTATCTAACCGAGCTTGTCGTGGCATGGGCTGATTTTATAAAAAAGAGGGTGATCTTGTCAAGCGCAATGCACTGTAAGAATCAACGTCCCCTATTTCCAAAAGAGCAAGAACCTCAAGTGGGCAGGAAAAATCTTCCATGACTTCCGGAGAACGGGCGTCAGGGACATGGTCAGGGCGGGAATCCCCGAGCGGGTGGCGATGAAGATGTCAGGTCACAAGACTCGGAGTGTATTTGACCGCTACGACATTGTTAGCCCCGGGGATTTAAAAGAGACGGCTGGAAAGCAGGACAAATACCGGAAATGGCAGGAAGAAAAACCGGTCATCGGTGCTAAACGGTTACAATTTGGCAAAAATGACACTTAATGAGACGGAAGAAAGAAGTGCAACTGCTTGAAATCATTGGAGCCGACGGGGAGAGTTGAACTCCCGACCAGCCGATTACGAATCGGCTGCTCTACCACTGAGCTACGTCGGCTCAGAAGATCCGGAAGAAATAGAGGGGTAATCGGGAAAGAAAAAAGTTCATCAAAATTTAAACTCCAGGCTGAAGACCACGCTTTTATCCTGAACGAAGGGTTTTTCATTTTCAGTCTTAACCAGCCGGGATGTTTCCCTGGTAAAAAAATTATTGACCGTCTCCGGGTCGATGGTCCTGGTAACCAATCCCAGGTTCGTAATCAAACTGAAGGAATATTTCTTTTTTAACGTATAGATCTCCTGGCTATTTTCCAGGCGCACCTTATAAGTTGCTTCTTTTGCTGAATCTTCACCGGGAACTTCGCTTTTGATCTTTTCCAGGGTGATGGATTTAATGTATTTCACCGGGATAGACTTTTCCTGATTCCCCTTGGTTCGCACCGTTAGTTCATCGGGACTTAGGCGTAAAAATCCCTCCACCGCTTCGCCCCGGCCATCTCTGATTACGGCATAGATCCCTTTTTTCTCTTCCAAAAGCTGAGAGCCCTGGATCTGCGCATGGGAAAAAGACAAAATGAAAACGAATAAGAAAGGCAGAAAATAAATAAATCGTTTCATCAAAAAATCAGCTCCCGGGAGCATTTGAAAAGGATGAACTCCCCGCATTGGTTTTCACTTGGACAGATGGCGCATTCAGAATCGTTGGCCGAAGCCTCCATGTAATTGATAAATTTGGCTTCATCGCCAAAACATACCGGCCGGGGATTTTCGGGTAAAGAGTATTTTTCCATTGATTCCTTATTGGGACGCGGATTTCCGCCGACTTCCACAGATAAATATTAGAGCTTATCCTTAAATAAGTCGCGATTTTGAATCCCCCTTTGAAAAAGGAGGACATAGGGGGATTTCCTTTGGGATTCCTGATCAAAATCCCCCCTCACCCCCCTTTGCAAAGTGGGGAATATTATATACGGACAAGTAGTTATTATAATGAACGGCTTAAATAAGTTGACATTCATAGGATGGCCATTGCGCATCCCGCCTTGGCGGAATGAAGAAATCTCATGAGATTGCGGCGTCGTCCGCCTGAGGCGGTCTCCTCGCAATGACTACTTTCCTTAGCCATTCCCTATAGTAAGTTGTCCTTCAACAATCTCTCATTGCGAATCGCGCCCGGGCAATATCCGGGATGGCCGTTAAATATTCAAATAATTCAAGTCTTCAAAGATATAATATTCTGCCATACGTGCAGGGCTTTTTCAAGCCTTTTTGACGGGCAGTTAGCTTGCCACCCCCCAGTTTATTCGACCTTTATTTTATCGTGGCTCTGGCCCGGGGGCGCTGAGAGAAAGAAGAATCGGCCGGGATTAGACTTTCTCAAGATTCCCTTCTGGCCATCCGCAAAGGAAGGCGGCCAGGAGATCGGCAAGGTGAGTTGATTGATAAGCCTATCTAAAAAGCCACTTAAATCACACCCGGCCGCCCCCTCCTATGGAAGAACTATCGTCTTATTATGCCGAGCGAAGCCCTGCACCGCATGGTGTACAGGGCGAAGCGCCCCTGGGCCAGAGCCTGGGCCCTAACTAAAAACTGGGGGGTGGCAAGGGGCAGTTAGCGGTTGCTTTTAAAGAACGGATTTGATAAACTTTTATAAATTTTTTTGGGAAGGTGCGGTGCTGAAAAGATTTTTCCGGCTCTCGGGTTTGAAAATTGCCCTCCTCTCCACCCTTGCTGTTTTGGCGATTTATTATCTGGATCCCGATTTCTTATCCCTGCTGGAGTTGAAGACTCTTGACCTGCGCTTCCTCTCCCGGGGCAAAATCGCCACTACGGGAGAGGTGGCCTTGGTGACCATCGATGAAAAATCCCTCGATGAATTAGGGCGTTGGCCCTGGCCGCGGGTTCGTCTGGCAAAGCTTCTGGATGCTTTGGTGAAATATGACGCCAAAGTAGTAGGCTTCGATATTGTCTGGGCCGAACCCGATGAAAACTCAGCGCGAATAAACCTTTTAGACATAAAGCAGAAGATGAAGGAGCTAAACCTGACGAACCAGGGCCTGGAAAACTATCTTTTCCAAGCGATCCAGAAGGCCGATACAGACCTGATTCTGGCTGATTCCGTGGCTCGCTCCGGCCGGGCGGTCCTGGGATACTTCTTCCATTTTTCCCCCAAAGAAGGCCTGTCCCCAGAGAAAAAAAACCTGCAGAAAGACCTTCCTCCTCTTTCTGCTTACAATTTGGTGAAATATGCTTCCGAAGAAGCCGCCAGGGTACGCCTCTTTGAGGCGGACAGCGCCGAGGTGAACATCCCGATCATTTCCGAGGCCGCCGAAGGAGCCGGGTATTTCAACATTTTTCCGGACCGGGATGGAACCGTGCGCTGGATTCCCCTGGTTATCAAGTATCAGGACAAACATTACTGCGCCCTCTCTCTGGCCGTGCTGCAAAAATTTCTGGGCAACCCCCCGCTGTTCCTGCGTATAGCCGAGTTCGGGGTGGAAGAAGTTCGCTTGGGCGACCTTTCCATCCCAACTAACGAAGAAGGAAGGATGCTGATTAACTACCATGGGCCTCAGAAGACTTTCCCGCACTATTCGGCCACGGATGTAATTCACCGCCGGGTCCCGGCCAAGGCCTTCAAGGGAAAGATCGTCCTGGTGGGAGCGACGGCCATCGGCATTTATGACATCCGGGTTACTCCTTTCGACCATGTCTTTCCCGGACTGGAAATCCATGCCAACGTGATTGACACGATTCTGAAGCAGCGGTTCCTTTATCGTCCGAACTGGATTGCCTTGGTGGACATCCTGGCCATCATCTTGATCGGCCTAATCCTGGGCTTCATCCTGCCCCGGATCAAAGCCCTGTGGGGGGCCCTTAGCGGGGGCGTTCTTTTTTTGGCCTTCCTCTTAACTTCCGATTATCTATTTCAGAAGCAAGGGTTCTGGGTAAACCAGACTTATCCGGTATTCAACCTCGTCCTTACTTATTTAACGATCACCGGTTACCGGTACATGACTGAGGAGAGGGAGAAAAAGAAAGTCCGGGGAGCTTTTCAGTATTATCTCAATGCCTCGGTTGTGGAACAGATGCTCAAAAATCCGGAAAGGCTTAAATTAGGGGGAGAGAAAAAAGACCTGACCGTGCTCTTCAGCGACATCCGGGGCTTTACCTCCATCGCCGAGCATTTGACTCCGGAAAGGTTAGTAAGACTCCTGAACGAATATTTAACGCAGATGACCGATATTGTCTTTAAATACGACGGACTTTTGGACAAATATATGGGCGATGCCATCATGGCCATCTGGGGAGCGCCCCTGGATCAAGACGATCATCCCCTGCGGGCGTGTTACACGGCCCTGGAGATGGTGGAGGAGCTGCAACGGCTTCAGAAAAAGTGGGCTGCCGAGAGCATGCCCGAAATGAACATCGGCATTGGCATAAACGCCGGGCCCATGGTTGTGGGCAATATGGGTTCGGAGCGGCGCTTCGATTATACGGTGATGGGAGACAGCGTCAACTTAGGGTCCCGCCTGGAAGGCTTGAACAAATTATACGGAACCAATATCATTGTAAGTGAAGCGACCTACGAGCGGGTCCAGGGAGAAGTCCTGGGGCGGGAGTTGGACTGGGTCCTGGTCAAGGGCAAAGACCAGCCCGTAAAAATCTATGAACTTCTCTCGCGCCGGGCAGAAGCCTCAGCCGAACAAAAAGCTCTGACCGAGGAATTCCGGGCTGCTCTCCTTGAATACAGGAATCGCCGCTGGGAGGCTGCGCGCAAAATCTTCCAGTCTCTCCGGGCTCGGTATCCTGAAGATGGACCGGCCAAGCTCTACGTAGAACGATGTGAAACTCTCACAAAAAATCCTCCACCGGATGATTGGGATGGGGTATATATAATAACGACCAAGTGAGAGCGATAACTGGGGAGGCATACAATCGCCGATTTGGATATGAATATTCAATCAGAAAACGAGTTCCGCGAAACCACCTGAGACGGGAGGTATAAAATTCAAGTAGCAATCGGTTTCTTCAATTTCATTGGCCTCTGGGTTCTGAATTTCCTGGAGGAATCCGGGCGGGTTATAATCCTTTTCTACAAGACCTTGATCTGGACCTTTCGCCCGCCCTTTGACATTCGCAACCTGCTCAAGCAGATTGAAGAAGTAGGGGTTAAATCCATCCCGGTGGTTCTGATCACCGGAGGGTTTACCGGGATGGTGCTGGCCTTGCAGAGCTACACCGGCTTCAAGCGTTTCAATGCCGAGGCCTTCGTGGGAACAGTGGTGGCCCTGTCCATGACCCGGGAGCTGGGGCCTGTGCTCTCCGGTTTGATGGTCTCGGGGCGCGTGGGGTCGGCCATGGCCGCGGAATTGGGCACGATGCAAGTCACCGAGCAGATCGACGCCCTTTACACTCTGGCCACCAATCCCATCAAGTATTTAGTCGTCCCCAGGTTCCTGGCTGCTTTGATTGTCATGCCCATCTTAACGGTTTTTGCCGACGTGGTGGGCATCCTCGGAGGTTATCTGATCAGTGTCCAGCTCCTGGGCAGCAACCCCACCATCTACATTCGCCGGACTTTCGACTATTTGGACCTGGAAGATATTTATATCGGCCTTTTTAAAGCCTGTATTTTCGGTATAATAATTGCGACCATCGGATGTTACCAAGGGTTCAACACCCGGGGAGGGGCTGAGGGCGTGGGAAAATCCACTACCCGGGCAGTGGTCTTGTCTTCCCTTTTGATCCTGATCGCCAACTATTTTGTAACGGCATTTTTCTTTTAGGCGCCTACTGCGCAATTAATACCAACATGTTGGTATTAAGGATTTTTTTACTGGATCGCCATAAATCCCCCCTTCCCCCCTTTGCCAAAGGGGGGTTAGGGGGGATTTCAAGACTTTTCGCTGCCCGCCTGAGGCGGGCTACTTTTTCCGTGCGCAGTCGCGGAAAAAGCATAGGCGCTTACAAATGAGATTGGGCGCCAGATAGTAACAAAATTTTAATGAAGGGGTTCGATCCAAAATATTAAACAAATCCAAATTTTAGCTAATTTCAGATTGGAGATTTAAGATTGATGATTTCGTAAAAAGTCGTCACTCCGGCCTGCCTGTGCCTGGCAGACAGGTGAAAACCGGAGTCCAGATGGTTGATAGCTCTTTGAAATAACTGGATTCCGGCTGGAGTTTATCCCGATGAAAATCGGGGCCGGAATGACGGAGAAAGGGGCTTTCGGACTTTTTACGAGTTCATCAAGATTGAAGTTTTTATTTTTTCAATCTGCAATCTACAATTTGCGATCTGCAATGGTTTGGATTTCGATATTCTAATTTCGAATTTAGATTTTTTCATTTTGCTTTTTTTGTTTCGGTTATGACGGATTAGGTTTAGAGTATGAATGACAAGCAGCGCCGGCGCGGGCCGGAAGAAACGATGATCCTGCTTAAAGACGTCTATAAATCCTTCAGGCAGAACCATGTCCTGCGCGGCCTCCACCTTAAGGTCAAATGCGGGGAATCCATGGTGGTCATCGGGGGGAGCGGGACCGGGAAAAGCGTGCTCATCAAATGCGTCATCGGCCTCCTGAATCACGACCGGGGAGAGATTTACGTGAACGGCCAGGAGGTCTCGAACCTTTCGGAAGAAGGGTGGAACGAGCTGCGTAAAAAATTCGGCATGCTCTTCCAGCGCGATGCCCTCTTCGACTCCCTGTCGGTTTGGGAGAACGTGGGGTTTGGTCTACGCCGCCACACCAAATTATCCGACGAAGAGATCAAAGCTGTCGCCATAGAAAAGCTAAAGTTAGTAGGGCTGCAGAATGTGGAAAACCGCATGCCGGCCGAGCTCTCCGGGGGCATGCGCAAGCGGGTTGCCCTGGCCCGGGCCATTGCCATGGAGCCGGCCATCCTGCTCTACGACGAACCAACCACGGGCCTGGACCCTATCATGGCCAACGTCATCAACGAACTCATTGTCAGCATGAAAGAGAAACTGGAAGTCACCTCAATCGCCATCACCCATGACATGGTCAGCGCCTACCGCATTGCCGACCGTATCGCCATGCTTTACAACGGGGAGATCATCGAAGTGGGAACGCCTGATGAAATCAAGTCTTCGCCCAACGAAGTCGTTAAGCAGTTCATCCAGGGAGAGGTGGAAGGACCGATCACGCGGGGGGCGGAATTTGTCCAGCAACGGAATAATCTTGGAGGAGGAAATCGATGAAGAATATTGCCACAGAGACGAAAGTGGGCATCTTCGTGGTCATCGGGATTGTCATTCTGACTTTGTTCACTATCCGGGTGGGCAAGATTGCCGTCCGCGAGGTCGGCTACCGGCTTTACACCAACGTGGAATCAGCTGCCGGCCTGGACAAGAATTCGCCAGTGCGCATCGCCGGCGTGGAAGTGGGCAAGGTGGAAGGGATTGTTCTCGATGGGGCCAAGGCCAGGGTCACCCTGCACCTGCCGCTAAACGTGAAAATTCCTGCCGGCTCGGGAGTATTCGTTAAATCTGCCGGCCTTCTGGGGGAGAAGTATATCGAGATTGTTCTTGGCCCTGGGCCGGAAATAATCAAGGCCAATGGCCAGGTCGAGGAAGGGGGGCACCCGGTGGACGTGGACCGGGTATTAACCCAGCTCAGCTCCATAGGAGATGACATCAAATCCATTACCAAGTCCCTAAGCAATGCCTTAGGAGGGGAGAAAGGAGAAGAATCCATCAAGGAATTGGTCTCCGGCGCCAGAGAGACCGTCGCCAACCTGCAGAATATAACCAAGACCATTGATAAAGGCGAGGGGACAATCGGTAAACTGGTCAAGGACGATAACCTGTACCGGGAAGTCAAAGATACGGTCTCCAGCCTGAACCAGGTTGCCCAATCCATTGAAAAGGGAGAGGGAACACTCGGAAAGTTACTAAAAGACGAGGCGCTCTACGTGCAAACTAAAGAGGCGGTGGTCGAGGCCAGGCAAACACTGGCAACCCTGAACAAAGTCTCCAAACAGATCGAAAGCGGCGAAGGAACTCTGGGTAAACTGGTCAAAGACGACTCCCTATTTACCCAGGCCAAAGAGACCATGACCGAAGCCAAGGAAACCCTCGCCAACCTGAACAAAGTCTCAAAACAGATCGAAAGCGGCGAAGGAACCCTGGGTAAACTGGTCAAAGACGACTCTCTGTATACCCAGGCCAAAGAGACTATGACCGAAGCCAAGGAAACCCTCGCCAACCTGAATAAAGTCTCAAAACAGATCGAAAGCGGCGAAGGAACCCTGGGTAAACTGGTCAAAGACGAGTCTTTGTACGAAGACACGAGGAAAGCAATCAAATCAGTTAACAAAGCCGCCGAGGGCATCCAGGAAGTGACCCCGATTACTGTATTGAGCGTAATCCTGGGCACGGTCATCCGGTAGAAGGCAGCCAGCGCACACATGAGGGGGGTAAAGGGAAAATTTTGGGGAGGAGTGGCCTTCTTGCTGACATGGGCCTTTGTTTCCGGGTGCGCCACCCTGAGTCCCGGGCCACAGCGGGAAAATTTCGGGCCTTTCTTTCTTTACAGCGCAGATGAAGAGCGGGAAGGGAAAGAAACCAATGTCCTCGGGCCTTTATTCACCTACCGTAAGGATCGACAGGAAAAAAGTTTCGCCTTCCGCCCTTTTTTCTACTGGCAAAAGGAAGAAGGGAAGCACACCATCTTAGAATACCTGTATCCCCTGGGAAAATATAAAAGAACGGAGCAGGAAGTGGAGTCATCCTTTATGCCCTTTTTCTCCACCCGGCGGGCCCTGACCGGAAAGGAGGCTGAGAAAAAGGAAAGGGGGGTTCTCCTAGCTTTCTGGGGAGAGACGGAACAAGGCGAATCCTACGGAGGCTTTTTCCCGGTTTACGGAAAACTGAAAAAACGCTTTGGTAAAGACGAAATGAATTTTCTCCTCTGGCCTATTTATTCCGATTCCCGAGAGGGTGAAAATCGGACTTACTCGTTTCTTTGGCCGATTTTCTCCCGCACCGAAGGGGGGGGCAGAGAAGGGTTTAAGATATGGCCTCTGGTAGGCCACGAGAAGAAGGAGAACGATTACGAAAAACTTTTTTTTCTCTGGCCCATCTTTCATTTTGAGAAGCGTTACCTTAATACCGACGACCCCACGGAAATCTCCATGGTTTTTCCCCTTTATGTATCCTCTGCTTCCTCTAAACGGGTCTCCCGGTCGGTGATCTGGCCTTTCTTCAATTACACTTACGATGAAGATGAAAAATACACCCAGTGGGACTTCCCCTGGCCTCTCCTCCAGTGGGCGAAAGGAGAAGATAAATCTCTCTTGCGCATCTTCCCCCTTTACAGCCGGAAACTCTGGGAAGATCGCCAAAGCGGATATATCCTCTGGCCCCTTTATATGTATGAACGTCAGGAAGACGAGAAGTATAAGAAGGAGGTCATCCGCTACCTGCTCCTCTCCAAGGATCAGACCGAATTCTTAAAAGATGAAGGGAAAGAGGCGCGGATTTTAAGAATCTGGCCGCTTTTTTATTACAGCCTGCGCAAAGAGGGTTCCTTGCAATTCTATTTCCCGGCTTTGCTCCCGATCGACGATGAGGGATATGAGAGAAACTGGGGGCCGCTCTTGCGCCTTTACGAGTATCGCCGTAACCCGGCAGGGGAAAGCGAATCTAAGTTTCTCTGGGGTTTTTACGTGCACCGCAAGAACGCGGTGCGGGAGTTATACGAGCTGAGTTTTTTCCTCACCTACTACACAGAGGAAGATCTTTTTTACTTCTCCCTGCTAAGGGGGCTTCTGGAATACCGGGCCGAGGGACAAAAGCGCGCTCTCCGGCTGCTGTATTCACCCTGGCCAATTGAATGGGAGCAATTCCCTGCTCTCGCAGAAGCTGTTTCCGGGTGGGAGGAGGTAATTGTAAATAAGACTCATTGAAGTTGAAAGGAATTAATCGTGGATGAGAAAATCCGCCTGACGGCCATGGTCCGCGCGGCCGGGTGAGCAGCCAAGCTAAGTCCGGAGGACTTAGAGAAAGCTCTGCGGCCGCTGCCCCTGGAAAAGCACGCCTGTTTGCTGGTAGGCGCTGAAACCGCTGATGACGCGGGAGTTTATCAGATCTCCCCGCAGTTAGCCCTGGTGCAGACAGTGGACTTCATTACTCCTATCGTTGATGACCCTTACCTCTTCGGGCAAATTGCCGCGGCCAATTCCCTTAGCGATGTTTATGCCATGGGCGGAAAGCCCCTGACCGCCTTGAACGTGATAGGCTTTCCCAGCCGTTTTCTTGATCTTTCCATCCTCACGGAAATCCTAATGGGCGGTTTGGCGAAAATCCATCAGGCTCACGCTGTGTTGCTGGGCGGACACACAGTGGAGGATGCAGAATTGAAGTATGGCCTTTCCGTGACTGGAACCGTGCATCCTCAAAAAATCGTTACGAACAAGGGGGCCAGGGAAGGAGATGTCTTGATTTTAACCAAATCCCTGGGAACGGGAATTATTTCTACAGCCAATAAAGCGCAGATGGCCGAGCCTGAAGCTTTACAGCAAGCAGTGGATTCCATGGTCCGCTTGAACGACAAGGCCGCGGAAGCGATGGTTGAATTAAACTCCCATGCCTGCACGGATATTACGGGTTTTGGCCTGCTGGGGCACGCTGCCGAGATGGCCAGAGGCTGCGGCCTCTCCTTCAGGCTTTTTTATTCCTCCCTCCCGATTCTGGACGGAGTTAGGGAATACGCCGCCCGGGGACTGGTCCCGGGAGGAGCCTACTGCAATGAGCGGCATTTTGGCCGGGAGGTTTTTATTGCTCCCCAGGTTCCCGAAGTCGAGAGGATCATCCTCTTTGATCCGCAGACCTCGGGAGGATTATTGATTGCCCTGCCCCGAGCTAAAGGAGAACAGCTTCTGCAGAGCCTGAAAGAAAAAGGAATTGCCGGGGCTTCCCTCGTCGGTGAAGTGATTAACCGAGAGGAGAACCTCATTACCGTAGAATAGGCTTCAAGGGGTCAAAGGATAGGACGTAAGTCGTGAGGCGCAAGGCGTTATGGATAAAAATCTGACATGGACCCCTTTAATCCTTGAGCCCTATGAGGTTCTTGCAAATCTCAAAATCTGGTGCTCAATCGTCATTCCGGGCAAGCGAAGCGCGATCCGGAATCCAGATTTTTCAGGCTGCTCTGGATTCCCGCTGGAGTTTATCCCGCACTTGATGCGGGGCGGGAATGACGGTGTTTAGGACTTTTGCAAGAGCCTCCTATGAAAGGAGATTTTATGTCAAGGATTCAACAAGCTATCATCAGTCTCACGGATAAAACCGGGATTCAAGAATTCGCCAAAGAACTGCAAGCTTTCGGCGTGGAAATTTTGTCCACCGGGGGGACAGCCAGGGTTCTTAGGGAAAGCGGACTGAAAATTCTGGATGTTTCCGAATACACGGGTTTTCCCGAGATGTTGGACGGGCGGGTGAAGACCCTACATCCCAAAGTCCACGGAGGCCTTTTAGGCATCCGCGAAAATGCCGAGCATGTTAAGAAAATGAATGAACATGGCATAAAACCCATCGATATGGTTGTGATCAACCTTTATCCCTTCGAGGCCACGGTGGCCAAGCCCAATTGTACGCTGGATGAGGCCATAGAGAATATCGACATCGGAGGGCCGTCCATGCTTCGGGCCGGGGCGAAAAACTACCCTTATGTGACCGTGATCGTGGACCCGGCCGATTACCAGCCCATTCTGCAGGAGATGAAGAAAAGCGGCGGCGCAGTGGGTAAAGAAACTAATTTCCGCCTGGCCAAGAAAGTGTATCAGCTCACCGCCCGCTATGATAAAGCCATTTCGGAGTATCTGGAGAATAAATAAAGAGTCACCGCAGAGCGCGCAGAGAACTAAGAGAAAACTTAAATTCATAAATCAAAAAAATAAAAACCAAAACGGGAAAAACCAAATTCAACTTGTATCACTTAACTTGATTGTATGGGAAATTCCTTTTTTCGTAACACTTTAGCTCTTTGAAAAAAGGTGTGTTGTAAAGGCCAAGGGATTCCAGGGGCCGGGGGCCAGAGCGTAACGCTTGGAATCATAAGGCGCTTATATCTCCGCATATGGGGCGGGCAAGAACCCCCGCCTCCTCCGGAGGAAAAGATCTTTTGTCCCCGTGGCCAAGCGGAAAACCAACCGATGCTTCCGGCGCGTTCCGCTCTAACCCCCGGCCCTCAACAAGGGCTTTTGTACCATTTTTTCAAATCGCTAAATTGTTACCTTTTTTCAACTTTAGCGTAGCCTGCAGCTGGATCACTTTAGACGTTTGACATATTCGTTACTTTTTCTTAATCATGGTTTTAAAAACTCTGTGACCTCTGTGGCTAATCTAATGATTTTTTTATTTCTCTGCGATCTCCGCGCGCTCTGCGGTGAATTTGATTGGAGAAGAAGATGAAAATCCTGGTCATCGGCGGAGGAGGAAGGGAACACGGTCTGGTCTGGAAAATCGCTCAGAGCCCGGCGGTGAAAAAGATTTATTGCGCCCCGGGAAATGCCGGCATTGCCAGGCAGGCAGAATGCCTTTCCATTTCGGCTGAAGATGTAAAATCGCTGGCAGCCTGGGCTCAAAAGGAAAAAATCGATCTCACGGTCGTTGGCCCGGAAGCCCCTTTGACCATGGGCATTGTGGATGCCTTCGAAGCGCGCGGACTGCGTATTTTCGGGGCCAGCCAGAAAGCAGCCGAAATCGAGGGGAGCAAATTTTTTGCCAAGGATTTGATGAAAAAATACGGCATCCCTTCAGGAGATTTCCAGGCCTTTGAGGATTACGGGGCTGCGGTCGGATACGTTAAAAAAGCCGGAACGCCCATCGTGGTCAAAGCCGACGGCCTGGCCTCGGGTAAAGGGGTTATCCTATGCCATACGCTTGAAGAAGCCTTGGCAGCGCTTCATCTCATCATGGTCAAAAAAGCCTTCGGAGTCGCCGGAAGACGGGTGGTGGTGGAGGAGTTTCTGCAGGGGGAAGAGGCTTCTTTTCTGGCTTTTACGGACGGAGAAACCGTCCTGCCCCTCCCCACTTCCCAGGATCACAAGGCTATTTTTGATCATGACCTGGGGCCGAACACCGGAGGGATGGGGGCTTATTCGCCAGCGCCGGTGGTAAGCGACCAAGTGCATCGCCAGGTCATGGAGCAAATCATGATCCCCACCGTGCGGGCCATGGCTCAAGAAGGAAGGAAATATCGGGGGGTCCTCTACGCCGGCCTTATGATCAAAGACGAAAAGGCCAAAGTCCTGGAGTTTAACGCCCGTTTTGGAGACCCGGAAACCCAGCCTCTGCTTATGCGCATGAAAGGCGATCTGGTCCCCGTCCTTAAAGCAACGATTGATGGAAGTCTGTCGAGCCTGACCGTTGAATTGGACGAACGGCCGGCGGTTTGCGTAGTCATGGCCTCAAAGGGTTATCCTGGGCCTTATGAAAAAGGAAAGGTGATTTCCGGTCTGGAGGAAGCTGCGAAGATTGGCGATTCTTTCGTCTTCCACGCCGGCACAGCTTTTAAAGAGGGCAAAATCGTCACCAACGGCGGAAGAGTCCTGGGAGTCACTGCCATAGCCCGGGGAATCGAAGAAGCGATCGGATTAGCCTATGAGGCGGTGGAAAAGATTTCCTGGGATGGTGTATATTACAGAAAAGACATCGGACAAAAAACCTTAAAACGAGGAGATAGAAAATGAAGACCAAAAATCCACTTGTGGCCATAGTCATGGGAAGCGGCTCAGACCTGCCGGTCATGGAGGAAGCAGCCAAGGCTCTTGCGGAATTCCAGGTTCCCTATGAAATAACCGTTTCTTCTGCCCATCGCGCCCCCGAACGAACGGCGGAGTATGCCCGAAAAGCAGCCGAGCGGGGTATAGAAGTCATCATTGCCGGGGCCGGGGCCGCAGCCCATTTAGCCGGAGTGATGGCGGCCCATACTATTCTTCCGGTCATCGGAGTTCCCTTAGAATCAGCCTTGATGGGGTTCGATTCCCTGCTTTCCACGGCCCAAATGCCCGCAGGAGTTCCCGTGGCTACCGTGGCTATCGGTAAGGCCGGAGCCCGGAATGCCGGCATCCTGGCTGTCCAGATTCTATCCGGGAAGCATGAAGAATTGAAAAAAGCGCTGCTTAGCCACAAAGCTTCCCTGGCCGCCAAGGTGGCCGAGCAGGCCGACAAAATCAAAACGAAATAAAGCTCTAACCGCAGAGCACGCCAAGAACGCAGAGAAAAAACAATAAATTAGCCTTCGAGTAGAGAGCAGGCGCGCAAAGGTACAGATCAATGACTTCCAATGTATCCATCGTTTCCGATATCGTGGCAAATGGCCATCAGATCATCCCTTACGATTCCTGCTCCCCCTCTAAAATTCCTTACGGTGGGTTTTCCCCAGTACGGCTTCAAACGAGAATTCAACCGAGACCTTTGTCCACTCCCCCTGAGCTTAAGCGCAAGACCCGCATCCCCTCAAGCAAAGCAGACTTATACGCGGCTAAAGTCCAGGCCTCACCTCCTATAGTCTTGGACTCCCCAAGACAATACAGCAAAGCTGTT
>VGSF01000108.1 GCA_016875165.1 Deltaproteobacteria bacterium | reverse complement strand
GCAATAACCACAGGAGTTTACGTTTTATGGAATTCAAAGACCAACCCCCAAATGGGTTTGCCCTGATCGCCGCCCTCATGGCCATTTGGATCCTTACGGCAGTGGGAATTCTGGTGTTTACCGTATCCACCCAGGATATCAGGATCAGCGGTAGGCTGATAGGTGAGAAGAAAGCCTTTTCGGCAGCGGAGACCGGGATTCACCGGCTTAGCCAAACTTTAGACCCGGCGAACCTATCAGGCTCGGCGGTTAGCAATGTCCAGGTGGATGCGACCAATGATCCGGCATCCCGTTACACTGTCGGGACACCAGCCCGCCCAGCCAGCGGCCCTTCCACCTTGCCTTTAGCCGGTTATGCCATTGGCGGCGGGCAGCAGTGGGGCCAGGAGAGGTTCATTGCCCGGATCACCGGGACGAACATAACATATAACAGCATGGTCCGGGTTGACGTGGGCGTGGGTTATGGACCGATTGAAATAACGACTATTTATCGATGACGGAAGAAGTAAGGAGAAAAAAATGAAAGCAAAAATTATAATATTATTATTTGCCCTTATCCTGAGCGGCATATTTCTTAATTCTGCTGCTTATGCTCAGGATCCTGAGCCTGATGATGAATCGGACCTCTTTAGATCCGTGTCCCCCGATGCCCTGATTGTCCTTGACTTATCAGAGAGTATGCGCTGGACACCCGCAGGCGAGAGGATGTATATAAACCCAGCTTCAGGCGCATGTGGGTCAATCAATGGTCCGTTTTATCCAGAGAGCGTTTCACCCTACACCACGCCTTGCGATATTAATCCTTACGGGACCGTTCCTCAATATAGCAATACATCATGCACCGGTCCTTTTTACACAAACACGTCTGTGTCCGGGTATTCTACGGATTGCAGCCGCCTGGCCATTGCCAAAAGGGCCATCTTTGATGTTCTCGATGACAACGACAGCAATACCATTACCAGCGCGGACGAGCAGACTCTCAATATCCGCTTCGGCTATATGAGGTTCTACAACTGCTCCAGCGATGACACAGGAGGAAGTTATAGCAGCGGGTGTAACAGCCTCATTAGGGGGATAGGCTCGACTTACAGCCAGATTTGGGGAAATGTAAGCGGGGAATCGGCCTCGGGAGGAACTCCCTTGTCCTCGGCATTAAATGAAGCAAAAATATACCTGGATTATCACAAATCCAGAGATAATGCCGCTGCCTGCCGGCAAAAGTTCGTCATCCTCATCACGGACGGTGCAGATACATATGCCTGCGGAGGTGGCGGCTCTGAAAATCAGACAGACCAGTATAAGAGAAGGAGGGAAACAGTAACCAGGGCCAAGGCTTTGGCCGACGCGGGATATAAGGTCTTTGTGGTGGGGTTTGGCGCAATCATGCCCCACTTTTTACGGAACAACCTGAACTGGACCGCTTATTATGGCGGAACGGACAACCCCCTCCTAGCCAATTCCGGAGATACGAGTGCTTATCTTCCCTCTTCCGTAACGAGCTGCCAGACCTCCCCCACCGAAACCTGTAACATTGAAGGGGATACTCACACCCGTGCCACCTCCAACGATCCAGGAGAAATACCACTTTCAGGTTATGCTTTCCTGGCCGGGAACGCGGCGGAACTTACCACCGCCCTGATACAGGCCATCGATTTGATCCGGGAGGCAACGTATTCATTTTCCCTGGCCTCTGTTTCTTCCCAGAGGACCCAGGATGAAAATCACCTCTATGAGGCTTCTTTCCAGCCTATTAACGACGACCCCTTCTGGATCGGCCATCTTAAAAAATACGTTATTAACAGTAACGGAAGCGTTGGCAGCGCGGTATGGAATGCGGGGAGTGTTTTGCAAGGTACTGCCGCAGGAAGCAGAAACATTAAGACCTACAAGTCGGGCAGTCTTATAGACTTTACAACCGCAAATATAACCACAACAGATCTGGGAATTACACCTTCTACGGACACGAGCAGAAGGGATGCCGTTGTGGGGTATTTCCGCGGCGAATCTTCTTACAACCCGGAGAACTGGAAGTTAGGGGATATTTTTCATTCCAACCCGGTGACCATAGGAACTCCTTCTCCCTTTTTTGAAGATTTGGTGGATACCAACAATGCCTATAGCGCCTACAGGAGTAGCAACGAAAGAACATCCGCCAATGAGCTGAGGATCATCATAGCCGGGGCCAATGACGGGCAATTTCATGCCTTCCGGACTTCTACGGGAAATGAAGTCTGGAGTTTTATTCCCCCCAATCTTCTCCCCAAGCTGAAAAATGTTGCCCATTCCACCCACCCAACCGGACTTCTCCATCAATATTTTGTGGACGGCCCGGTAACCGCAGCAGATGCCTGGTGGGGATCGGGGAGCGGCACAAGCAAGTTAGCTTCTGACTGGAAGACCTTATTGATATTCGGGGAAGGCCGGGGAGGGGGATCGACCCTCTGGAGCTCCTCTCCCTCCTGCGATTCGGGGTTTAATGCCACTTATTCATCAACTTATTCCAACTATTGCGGCTATTATGCCTTTGATATTACCAACACTTTAACCCCTGCTTATCTTTGGAGAATCACTCCCAATCCTTCGCAGGCCCCCTATCTGGGCGACCCCTGGAGCAAAGTTGGCATCGGCAGAGTAAAAATCAACGGGAATGAAAAATGGGTCGGCTTTTTCGGCGGGGGATATAACGCTTCGGACTGCGCCGGAGGGGGGGGGTGCGATGCGCGGGGGAAAGGGTTTTATGTAATAGATTTGAGCAATGGAAGTATTCTGTGGAGTTACACCCGGGCGGACAATTCAGACATGAACCACAGCATTCCGGCCTCCCCGGCCATTGTCGATACGGATAATGACGGCTTTATCGATACGGCCTACGTGGGCGACCTGGGCGGGAGTATGTGGAGATTTAAATTCTGCACCATGGCACAAGGGAATTCATGCAACACTGCCAACTGGAGCGGAGGGCGCTTGTTCGGGTCATCGACCGGAGTCATAAGGCCAATCTTTGCAACGGCTGCTGTGGCCAAAGATTTGTTTGGCAACCTGTGGGTTTATTGGGGGACGGGGGAAAAAACCGACCCCACAGCCCCCAACGCCCAGGAAAAATTCTATGCGGCCAAAGACAATGACCGGACCACTACTCATAATATTAATGATTTGGAAAATATCACCACGGGCACCTATACCGATTCAACCACAAAAAAAGGCTGGTACATTAACATTACCGGCGGGGGAGAAAAGATATTGTCCGACGCCACGGTTTTCGGGGGAGTGGTTTATTTCACTTCCTATGTTCCACCTACCGGCAACGATCCCTGTAGTCAGGCAGGAGAAGCCAAGTTATGGGGAGTTAACTACACGACAGGCGCAGGCGTTTTAATCCCCAGTGGCGGAGGCGGTGGCGGGAGCACTGTCAGAGCCATGGTCATAGGGGCCGGGATCGCCACCTCTCCGGTCATATCCTTTAAGCCATTAGGAGCAATGCCCCCGGACCTTTACGTAACAGTCAGCGGAGGATCAGGAACAGACGCCAGCACGACCAGGATTAATTTCGATCCACCGACTCTGGCAAACAGGACTAATATCCTTTACTGGAAAGATAGGCGGTTGGAGTAGAGCTAAAGCTGGTGGCTTCGTAAAAAGTCCTTTTTGACCCATTTTTGTCATTCCCGCCCCGATTTTCATCGGGATAAACTCCAGCGGGAATCCAGTTAATTCGTATCAATTTAGCTCTTTGAAATAGCCTTCTTAAATCCCTCCCCGCCTCCCCTGCCTACCGCAGGCAGGCTTTTCCAAAGGGAGGAGAGGTTCTTGATTGGAATTCGATAAAAGATTCAGCTTTTTCCCCCTTTGGGGATGAAGGGGGATTTGATAGCTTTTCAAAACGCTAAACTGTTACATTTTTGAGGCTCTTGAAAAAGTATTTTTTTGTGGTTCGACAAAGCTTGTCCTGAGCGAACCGTTCACCCTTCGATAACCTCAGGGCGAACGGTGAGTCGAAGGGCTCACCACGAACGGAAAAACTAAATAATTTCAACCTAAGCCCGTTCACCCTGAGCCTGTCGAAGGGTAAATTACGGACTTTTGCAAGAAGCTCTTTTGTTAATTCCGTTTTTTTGAAAAAGGGGGAATAGAAATGAATAAAAAGATTTTGGTTGGTCTGGTGGCGATATTATGGGTCTTTGGCGTAGCCGGCTTCGGTCCTATGGCAGAAGGAAAAGGCCTGACTCAAGGAGAGATCACTGGCAAGAACGGGAAAAAAGCAGCCATGGCCTCCGGGGAGGTAGGATATTTATATTTTGCTCAAGTAAACAACCGGGTAGTAAATTTAACGGGCCCATCATCTCAAAAAATCTATTTCCCTCCTCCCTGTACGGTTATCCGCATTGAAGGGAGAAAAGTTATTTTAAAGGATTTTTACGGGAAGGAAGAAAGCGTGATGGTGGAGAGTGCGGAGGGGATTAGAGTCGGGGATAAAGTGGTCGTGAAGCACGGCGCCATGCGCATTGGGATTTCTCTTGAGTGAAAAAGTAAATGGCCGACCTATCTGAAGAAACAACTCCTACCCGCCAGGAGACCTTCTTTTTTGCCCGCCCCTCATTTTCCTGCGCTAAGCCTTCCCGCCTGAGCCTGCGCACGGATGGGATTCTCCGCCTGATCTTATTGAGTTTTACAAAAGTAATGGAAATTCATCCGGTCTACTATTTCCCCCCTCACCCCGCCCTCTCCCCTCAAAGAGACTGTGTCATAATCGTGGAGAAGAGGCGTCATTCCGGCTAAAGCCGGAATCCATTTGCAGTTTTATTGAATAATTCCATATCCCTGGATGCCAGCTTTCGCTGGCATGACGGATTAAGACACAGTCTCAAAGGGGGGAGAGGAGAAAGGTGAGGGGGCCATCGGGGTGCACCCCAGCGTTCCATTATTTAGGCGAAGCTCAATAAGAAGATAGAAAGTGAACGACGGTCATCTGTCGCCAGTATTGACACCCCTGGATAATTCCGATAAGCTTTAAAAAATCAAAAAGGATAAAGTTACTGTCGTAACTGATTGCCTGCAGGGGATAGGCTGTCTATTTTTGTAAACTGGTTATGTTGATGGACACCAGTATTTTCCCGAGCAGGAATTTATTTTGGACACGGATGAACACAGATTGTCAGGATAAACTAAAAAGAAAATAATTATCCGCGTTTCTCTGCGAAAGTCTGCGTCCCAAATAAATTTAGAAATTGAAAATCATGGCACGGGTTAAATTAGCAAAAAATGCCGGCTTTTGCATGGGAGTGCGCCGGGCCATGGATATGGTCCTGGAAGCTGTTATGAAGCAAAACGGCTTCATTTATACCTACGGACCGTTGATCCACAATCCCCAGGTTCTCGATATCCTTGAGGGTAAGGGAGTAAAAGCCCTTGCCGAAGAGGATGCCGAAAAGTTACTTTCTTGCCCCCCGGAAAAATCTTCTGTAACAGTCATCATTCGAGCCCATGGAGTTAGCCCGGAAGAAAGCCAGAAGATCAAAGACATGGGTGTGAAAATACTAAACGCCACCTGCCCGCATGTTGGAAAAGTTCAGGGAATCATTAAGAGATATGCTTTAAAAGGGTACAGCATAATAATTGTCGGGGACAAGGATCATGCCGAAGTTATCGGCTTGCTTGGGTATGCTCAGGGGAAAGGATACGTGGTGCAGTCTCCTAAAGAGCTGGAATCCATTCCTCCATTAGATAAGGTTTGCCTTGTGGCCCAGACCACCCAGGATACAAACCGGTTTCAAGCTTTGGCCGCAGCGGTCCGGAATAAATTCCCGGGGGCGGAAGTGTTTAATACCATTTGTGCTTCCACAGAACGGCGGCAGGCTGAGGTTCTAACCCTGGCGCAGAAAGTTGAAGCCATGGTGGTAGTAGGGGGAAGCGGAAGCGGCAATACCCGCCGGCTGGTGAAGATTTCTGAAGATGCGGGCGTTCCCACCTTCCACGTGGAGACAGAGGAAGACCTGGATTTAAAAACTCTATCCAGGTATTCCATTATTGGCGTAACAGCCGGCGCTTCCACCCCCAACTGGCTGATTCTGAAGGTCGTAGAGCACCTCAAGGCCCTGGGAACGCCGAGAGGGGTGGCTCATTATTTGGAAAAAATTGGACGTCTGGCCGCCATCAGTTATATCCTCCTGGCCGTTGGGGCCGGATGCTTAACGTATGCCAGCGTTTTACTCCAGGGACTCGACCCAAAACTTTCTTGTCCCCTAGTTGCTGCTCTATATGTTTTTTCCATGCATGTCCTCAATCGTTTGGTGGACAAGCCTTCCGAAAGGTTCAACCAGCCCGGGCGAACGGACTTCTATGACCGCCATGGCAATTTGATGATGGCATCGGGAATATCGTCGGCAATAATAGCCCTGACTTTAACCTGGTTCCAGGGAATGTTGCCTTTTATGCTTCTTCTGGCCATTTCAGGGTTGGGGATGATTTATAATATTCGTCTGTTCCCCGGCCAGCCCGGAAAATTGTCCCGTTACCGGAAACTAAAAGACATTCCCGGTTCGAAAACAATCTTTGTGGCCCTGGCCTGGGGGATGGTTACCTCGCTTCTGCCTCCTTTAGCGCAAAAGGGGCAATTGTCAACTGGAACTTTAGTGGCTTTTCTCTTCAGCTCGATTTTGGTTTTCGTCCGATCCACGCTGTATGATTTTAAGGATATTCAAGGGGACTTGATGGTGGGCAAGGAGACTATCCCCATTGTATTGGGAAAAAGGAAGACAGAGATTTTAACCGTCTCGCTTCTATGTTTATTAGGCGGATTGTTAATCATTGCCGCTCCTTTAAAGTGGGCTACCACAGTTACATACTTCCTGCTGTTTTCCTTTGGTTATATTGTCGCCTATTATTTCCTATACCAGAAGAAGATTTTAGGTAGAGGTTTCTCATTTGAAGGGGTGGTGGATGGAAGTTTTATTTTCGCCGGCATGCTGGCTTTTTTATGGTCAATACTTTAAGAAATTTTTAGCCATAGAGGGCACAGAGGTCACAGAGAATGTTGAAAAAATTATGGGAACTCGATTGCATAGGAAATTCCTTTTTTTTGTAACACTTTAGAGCTTCTTGCAAAAGTCCGTAATTTACCCTTCGACAGGCTCAGGGTGAACGGGCTTAGGTTGAAATTATTTAGTTTTTCCGTTCGTGGTGAGCCCTTCGACTCACCGTTCGCCCTGAGGTTCTCGAAGGGTGAACGGTTCGCTCAGGACAAGCTCTGTCGAACAACAAAAAAATACTTTTGCAAGAGGCTCTTTAGTTATTTGAAAAAAGGAGTTAAGCAAGGGCCAAGTGTTTCCAGGGCCCGGGGGCCAAACAGGGGCGGTCACACTATTTTTTCAAAACTCTAAGCTGATTCCTTTTTTCAACTTTAGACACTTTAGCTCACTTTAGGCGCTTAACTTGTTGGATCATTTCATACGATGCCCATAAAACCTTTATACCTTGATTTTTTCAAATTTTTAGACCATGTGGAAAAAGACGATCCATGGTTGTCCTACCAAACCCTTTATATCCAGCCCCATCAAAAATTTTTTGAAGCCTACTTTGGGACGTTCGAACATTTTGACCCTGCCCAGATTTCCGAGAGGGTAAGAAAAATCAAAGCGGAAGATTACAGCCAGCTTCGAGCGTTGATTCAATTGCAGGATCCGCTGGCCCTGGCTGAGGAAGCCTTGAAGCAGTCCCGGGCTATCCTTCCGCTGAATCCTGAACCCCCGGTGTATCTCTTTGTGGGCTTTTTCAGCGCCGACGGCGCGACTCTTATGGTTGAGGGGGCGCCTTCCATTGCCCTGGGGCTGGAGCGGTTTAAGGATTTTAAAGATCTTGCCCTCCTGGTAGCCCATGAGTATTGCCATGGCGCGGAGCGTCTCCTTCTTAAAAGTTTTTCTCCCGCAAAAGAACGCCCGCTCTTTTATTCCATAATAGCGGAGGGGCTTTCTGTTCTCTTTAGCGAAATGGTTTACCCGGAGATTCCCTTGCACCGCCACCTTTTTCTAACCCGCGAGCGCCTGCAATGGTGCCTGGAAAACCAGGAGGTACTGCTGGAATTGGCCGGAGCGGATTTGGCTTCTGAAAAGCTCATTCCTATCCTGTTTGGGCCGGGAGATGCGAACGCCGGAATACCGCCGCGAGTGGGGTATTTTGTGGCCCGCCAGATGTTAGGGCATTGCCTGACCCATCATGGGGCGGAAGATTTTGGCCGGGAATTTCCCGGTTTCGAGGAATTATTTCGAAAAATCATTCAGGAAGGCCGAATGTAGCATTGATTAATTCGTAAAAAAGCAAAACTCCGTACTTGATACGGGGCCGGAATGACGGGAAAAGGAGCTTTCGGACTTTTTACGAGATCATCAACATTCAAAAAGGGAGAAAGGGTAAGAGACAGAGTGGTCACGGCAGGAGCCAAAACCAGGTTTTCATTGAACTACGACGGGGAGCTGAATGAACAGCAATTGGCCGTGGTCAAGGCGGCTGGAGGGCCCGTATTAGTCATAGCCGGCGCAGGCAGCGGAAAAACGCGGGTGGTTACTTACCGGGTGGCCTACTTGATAGAGTCTGGTGTTGATCCTTCGGGTATTCTTTTACTCACGTTTACGAATAAAGCAGCCAAAGAGATGCTCCACCGGGTAGAAATGCTTGTTCCCAATGCCGGAGGAGCGGGCGGAAGAGTGTGGGGCGGGACCTTTCATCATATCGGCAACCGCATAATTCGGCGGCATGCCCCTCTTGTGGGTTATCAACCAAATTATTCGATCCTCGATCAGGATGATGCCCGGAAATTGATGGGCGCCTGCATATCCGATCTTAAGATCAATCCCAAAAAGTCCGGATTTCCCAAGGGAGAAGTTTTGGGGAACCTGCTAAGCTTGGCGCTTAATACAAGGAAGCCAATCGATGAGGTCGTCCTGGATCGGTATCCCTTTTTCCAGGATTTTCTAAATGACATCCGGACAGTGGTGGAGCGTTACAAAAGCCGGAAACGCCAGTTTAACGCCATGGATTTTGATGACCTGCTGTTTTATTGGGAGACTCTTCTCCGGGAGCACCCGGAAGTGCGCACGCGTTACGGCCAACAATTCCGGCACATTTTGGTCGATGAATACCAGGACACAAACCGCCTCCAGGCAGATATTCTGGACCTCCTGGCCATGGAGCATGGGAACATCATGGTGGTGGGAGATGATTCGCAATCCGTCTATTCTTTCCGGGGAGCCAACTTTGCCAACATCCTAACCTTCCCGGAGCGCTATACGGCGGCTCAGGTCTTCAAGCTGGAGATCAATTACCGATCCACGCCGCAGATTTTGCATCTGGCCAACTTAAGCATTGTCCATAACCGCTATCAATTCCCCAAAGAGCTGCAAACCGTCCGCTCCAAGGGGCCAACGCCTTCACTGATGCCGGTCCAGGACGTTATGGAACAGGCTTCTTTCGTGGTCCGGAAGATGGAGGAGATCCATAAACAGGGGATTCCCCTTTCGCAGATGGCTGTCCTTTACCGGGCCCATTATCACTCCATGGAACTGCAGATGGAATTAACCCGGCGGGGAATTCCCTATGAGGTGCGGTCCGGCCTGCGTTTCTTCGAACAAGCCCACATCAAGGATGTAAGCGCCTATTTGAAAATTGCCTGCAACCCTCTTGACGAGCTGGCCTGGAAACGCGCTCTTCAGCTTTATCCCAGGGTCGGCAAAAGCACAGTGGATAAAATATGGCGGATGGTTTTTTCCGGCGTTTTGAATCCGAAGGTGCCGATGGATGGGCAGGAAGTTCTGGCAAAGATTCCTGCTTCCGCCCGGGAGAGCTGGCGTCTATTCAGCCGAACCCTCTCCAGGCTTCAGGAGATTGAGAAGACCTCCGGCCCGGGGGAAATGATCGAACTGGTGGTGAAAAAAGGGTATGAAACCTTTATTCAATCCAAGTATCCCGACTATGAATCCCGGATGGATGACCTGGGGCAGCTTGCCGCTTTCGCCAGGAGGTATTCATCCTGTCAGGATTTCCTAAGTGAACTGGCGCTCCTGACGTCCCTTGAGGAGGAGTCCGCTCCCGGCCGCAGAGGAGATGGGAATGAATCGGTAAAACTTAGCTCCGTGCATCAGGCCAAAGGGTTGGAGTGGTCAGTGGTTTTTATTATCTGGCTGGCCGAAGGGCGGTTTCCCTCCATGCGCAGCCTGGCGGAATCGGGGGGAGAGGCGGAAGAAGAGGAGCGCCGGCTGTTTTACGTGGCGGTCACGCGGGCCCGGGATGAGCTTTTTCTCTGCTATCCACGGTTTGCCCCTGACCGGGGAAGAAGGGAAATGTTTCAACAGCCATCTCGGTTTATTGCCGAGCTATCCGGGGTGGGGTATGAAAGGTTAGGCCCAGAGGAGGATGGCAATGATCGGTGGTAAGATTTTTAATCATTCACCGCAGAGATCGCCAAGAACGCAGAGGAACAATTGCAATAAAAATGTAAAAATCAAAATACAAAAAAAATTAAAGCATTATTTGTAACACTTTAGCTCTTTGAAAAAAGATGTGTTGTAAAGGCCAGGGGATTCCAGGGGCCGGGGGTTAGAGCGTAACGCTTGGAATCATAAGGCGCTTATATCTCCGCATATGGGGCGGGCAAGAACCCCCGCCTCCTCCGGAGGAAAAGATCTTCTGTCTTCGTGGCCAAGCGGAAACCCAACCGATGCTTCCGGCGCGTTCCGCTCTAACCCCCGGCCCTCAACAAAGGCTTTTATACCATTTTTTCAAATCGCTAAACTGTTACCATTATTCTAATTTTGATGGTTTTGTAAAAAGTCGTCACTCCGGCCTGCCTGTGCCTGGCAGACAGGTGAAAACCGGAGTCCAGGGGTTTGATAACTCTTTGAAATTACTGGATTCCGGCTGGAGTTTATCCCGATGAAAATCGGGGCCGGAATGACGGGAAAAGGAGCTTTCTGATTTTTTACGAGATCATCAATTTTGCTTTTATGAATTTATTTTTTTCCTCTGCGTGCTCCGCGGACTTTGCGGTGAAATGATTTAATCCGGAACGATCTTGACCCAGACTTTTCGAGTGCGCGGGCCGTCGAATTCGCAGAAGAACACTCCCTGCCAGGTTCCCAGGGCCAGCCGCCCGCCTTCGATAAAAATGGTCTGGGAAGGGCCGGTAATGGTAGACTTGATATGGGCGGCTGAATTTCCTTCCGTATGCTGATAACTACCTGTAAAAGGGATAAGGCGGTTAAGCTCGGCAAGGATGTCCTGCTGAACGCTTCGGTCAGCGTTCTCGTTGATGGTTAACGCCGCCGTTGTGTGCGGAACGAATAGAGTAAGCAGGCCGCTTTCCACCCTGTTCTCCTGGATGAGTTTTTGCACCTGGGCGGTGATGTCAACCAGCTCTGTCCGGCTGCGGGTGCGAACAGTTAGTTCCTGAAAAGGCATGAGACCCTCCTTGATTGAGAAGTGGAATTAAATTTTTAGCCACAGAGGACACTGAGGTCACAGAGAATGCTGAAAAAATTATGGGAACTCGAAACAGACAACCTGAAACTGCTTTTATTATCCTCTGTACTATTAACGTTCAATTTCTGAAAATTTTGTAACACTTTAGCTCTTTGAAAAAAGGTGTGTTGTAAGGGCCAAGGGATTCCAGGGGCCGGGGGCCAGAGCGGAACGCTTGGAATCATAAGGCGCTTATATCTCCGCATATGGGGCGGGCAGGAACCCCCGCCTCCTCCGGAGGAACATATCTTCTGCCTTCGTGGCCAAGCGGAAACCCAACCGATGCTTCCGGCGCGTTCCGCTCTAACCCCCGGCCCTCAACAAAGGCTTTAATACCATTTTTTCAAATCGCTAAACTGATACAGAATTTTTTTATTTTATCTATGTTTATCTGTGGCCTAAATTGTCTTTTTTAAGAGCTTTCTTTATATCTCTGTGATCTCCGTGTCCTCTGTGGCAAAGATAAAAATGAAAATAGATAGAAAAAACTATATCATTTTAGCATCTGCTTCACCCCGCCGGCAAGAACTCCTGGCGCTGGCAGGCGTCCGGCTTGAAATAATTCCCAGCCAGATCGATGAGCAGTTTTTCGAAGGGGAATCACCGGAAGAACACGTTCTCCGGCTGGCCAGGGCCAAAGCAGGGGATGTTGCCGGGCGGCATGCGGATCGTTGGGTTTTAGCAGCGGACACAGTGGTGGAAATCGATGGAAGGGTTTTGGGAAAGCCCAAAGATCGCGAGGAAGCAGAAGAAATGTTGCGGATGCTAAGTCACCGTGAGCATCGGGTGCTTACGGGGTATTGTATATTGAACTCAGCGCATCCGCAGAGGAAAGAAGGAAAGGCAGTTTCCCGGGTTAAGTTCAAGGCCCTTTCGGAAGAAGAGATTCGCTGGTACGTGGACACCGGTGAACCATTCGATAAGGCGGGGGGCTATGCCATCCAGGGGAAAGCAGCCTTTATGGTTAAGGAAGTCAAGGGTTCATACACTAACGTGGTGGGGTTGCCGCTCTGCGAGGTGGTCGAGGATTTGCAGGAATTAGGAGGGGGGGATTTTTTTGCCACAGAGGACACAGAGATCACAGAGCTATAACAAAAATTTATAACAAAAAACAAATTAGAACACGGATGAACGCAAATAAATCCAGATAAAAAAATTTTAAAAATCGAGCTTCTTGCAAAAGTCCGTAATTTACCCTTCGACAGGCTCAGGGTGAACGGGCTTAGGTTGAAATTATTTAGTTTTTCCGTTCGTGGTGAGCCCTTCGACTCACCGTTCGCCCTGAGGTTCTCGAAGGGTGAACGGTTCGCTCAGGACAAGCTTTGTCGAACCACAAAAAAATACTTTTGCAAGAGCCTCAATCTTAACAAAATTTTCATAGTTTGAACGTTAGTAATACGAGCGTAATAAATATCTTTACAAGTCATTGCGAGCCCAAGGGGCGCGGCAATCTCATTCTTCATGGGATTGCTTCGTCGTTCCACTCCTCGCAATGAAAGGTTATTTAATGCGTCGGTTTAGTACAGAATTATTTAATTTATCTGAAAAAATCTCTGAGTTCTCTGTGCCCTCTGTGGCAAAAAAGAAGAAACATGATGGATATTGCTGAAAATTTAGCGCGGGTTAAGGAGCGGATGGAAGCGGCTGCCAGGCGCGCCGGAAGAAGCCCTGAAGAAGTCCGCCTGGTGGCGGTCAGCAAAACCGTAGAGGTAGAACGCGTGCTTCAGGCCATCCAGGCCGGCGTAAAAGATTTTGGGGAGAATTACGTACAGGAGGCCAAGAAAAAAATTGAAACTTTAGGGCAAAACGTGTCCTGGCATTTCATTGGACACTTACAGACTAATAAGGCGAAATTGGCGGTTCGGCTCTGCGATTTGATCCATTCTGTGGATAGGCCGCACCTGGCCGGAGAATTGAACAGAGCTGCTTTGCAGCAGGGAAAAGTGTTGCCTGTTTTGCTCCAGATCAGCCTGAGCGGAGAATCAACCAAATTTGGAGCGTTAGAAAGCGAAATCCTGCGGATGGCCGAGGAGATATCAATGATGCCGGCCATCACCGTCAAGGGTCTTATGACCATGCCCCCTTTTTTTGAAAACCCGGAAGACTCCCGGCCTTATTTTATTAAGCTGAGAAAGTTGGGTGAACACTTGAGGCAACAGAATATACCAGGAATCATAGCCCAGGAGCTTTCCATGGGGATGTCCAACGATTTTGAGGTGGCCATAGAAGAAGGTTCTACCTTGATTCGAGTGGGAACTGCCATTTTTGGTCCCCGGGTCTCCCGGTAACTAAATAAATCTATTGTATAGGAAATTCCTTTTTGGACACGGATGAGCTTCTTGCAAAAGTCCGTAATTTACCCTTCGACAGGCTCAGGGTGAAGGGGCTTAAGTTGAAATTATTTAGTTTTTCCGTTCGTGGTGAGCCCTTCGACTCACCGTTCGCCCTGAGGTTCTCGAAGGGTGAACGGTTCGCTCAGGACAAGCTTTGTCGAACCACAAAAAAATACTTTTGCAAGAGGCTCGGATGTACACAGATTATTGGGATAAAATAAAAAGAAATAATTATCTGCGCTTTTCTGTGAAAATCTGTGTCCCAATAAATTTACTTGATCCGGCTTTTTGGCAATGGTAAATTTTATAAAAGAAAAATCAAGCGGGGGAAAATATGGCAATCAGTAAAGAACAGGTAATTAAGGCTGTGGTTGAGAAGGCGGGTCCCTCTATCAAAGTGGAGGCCAAGCTGGAAAAAGGCCTGTGGCGGGTAACGTTGAACAAAGAAGGAAAGACCTCCTCGCTGGAGTTAAAGAGGGGGTTTATGGAAGACTATTTTGACAAGGGGGAGTACCAACAGGAGATGGCCTTCGAGACCCGAATCAATAAAGCCCTGCGCGAGCTAAAGTGATTAAATTGCCTGATCAAGCTCTCAAACTTTTTGGTAGCGTTCAAAACAAGAGACCTAAACAAAAACCCAATTTACGATACGATAGAAAATTCATCTCATATTCCGAATTCCGTTGGATCGTAGTAAATTTTATAGGAGGATGTCAAGCTTCTTTTT
>VGSF01000107.1 GCA_016875165.1 Deltaproteobacteria bacterium | reverse complement strand
AAATATAACTTTACAAAGAATGGGTTTTCTGGCAAGAGGGATCTATGCCACGGCAAGCAAGATTGGACACTCCCGGGACTCTCCACCATGTGATGATGCGGGGGATCGAAAGAAAGCGAATCTTTCGAGAGGATGAAGATCGGAAAGACTTTGTCTCCCGGTTGAGGAACTTATCCCAAGGGCGAGGGGGACGTTGTTTAAAATTATCACTTTTCAATCTTCGGAGGGGAAAGGGGGAAAGGCGAGATAAGGCACACGCCGTTCTGAGAAAAGGGCTGTAAAAAAGGGCGGCGTTATGGTAAAAATTGTTATTGATCTCGATGAACAAGGAACTGAATGAATTATCTTGGCCATCTCCCTAAGAACGACCCCCTCTACGGTTATCTCCGCTTCGAAATTCTTCCGCAGATCGGCGTAAATGGCATATCCCCTGACTTCCGGGTGTATATGATTCAGGCATCCAACCACGTTTATTTATACGAAGATCGGCGCAGTCAAACTCGCCTTATCGGAAAGTTTTTCGGCGGTATCTTAGACCGCTCGCCCCAGGCCGCCTTTCGCTGCATGGAGCGGGAATTCAACAATCTTAATCATTTGCGCGGCATCGGCTTTACCGGCTATCCGCATTACATACCCCGTCCCCTTAGTCACAATGCCAGCCTCAACTACGTCCTGGTGGAGGAGTTCTGTTACGGTTCACCGCTCAACGACTTCATCCTCAAGGCGATTTGGGAAGGGGAAAGGGAGGCCCTCTTTCAGAAAC
This sequence comes from Deltaproteobacteria bacterium, assembly GCA_016875165.1. GTDB lineage: Bacteria > Desulfobacterota > SM23-61 > SM23-61 > SM23-61 > JAHJQK01. The sequence continues at coordinate 13,873 of VGSF01000107.1, read as the reverse complement.
TAACCGCTCTCGCCTATTTTCTCGCCACCATGCACAACAGGACTGCCACCGGAGAGCGGGTGGACTTTAACCGGGACTGCTCCTACTTCGATCGGATTATGGATCAGTTGAAAAACTGGGGACATATCGGATGGGATGAGGCACAGGAGTTCTACCAGCTTAAGGACCGGTGGCGGGACAAGGGATTTATGTGGGAGGACAACCAGGTCCTCGTCCACTACTGGATGAAGTTAGGGGAACATTGAGGTAGATGCGGTATGGCAGTAAATGGCATTTTGTTTGATCTCTATGGAACATTGATCGACATTGAGACCGATGAGTCTCTGGAAGAGATCTACCGCGGCATCGCCCATTATCTGACCTATCATGGGGTATACCTGCACCGTTGGGAGGTGCGGGACCGTTACTACCAGATCATGAAAAAACAGAAAGAAGAGCGTGGCGAGGAATACCCGGAAATAGACGTGGAGGCCATCTGGAGCACCTTCCTCGGGCAGGAAGGCATAAAAGCGGCTCCCACAAGGCGGAAGCTGGCCATGATTCTCGCCCAGCTCTACCGGGGTATCTCCCGGAAACGCCTCCAACTCTACCCTGAGGTGAAGAGGGTGCTTACGGATCTGCGCCCCGGCTTCCGCTTGGCCCTCGTTTCCGATTCCCAGCCCTGTTACGCCCTGCCGGAAATAAAGGCCGTAGGACTGGACGGCTACTTCGATCCTATCATCATCTCCGCGTATTACGGGTTCAGGAAACCCGATAGGAGGCTTATCGAGAAGTCCCTTGATATCATGAAGCTCACACCGGCCGAGGTTATCTACGTGGGTAATGACATGTACCGGGATATTTACGGGGCGAGCCGAATGGGCATCAAGAACATCTTCGTTGACTCCAACCAGGGAGCCAAATCCTATGAGAATGTGATCCCCGACTACTTCGCCCCCCGATTCGAGGATGTCCTCAAGGGAGTAGAAGCATTAAAATGAGCACTACGTCCTGTATTTGCTTTCGATAAAAGGGAGGGAGGGTTCGACCGCATAGACCTTTACGGCCCTGATTCCGCCGGCGAAACCTTCCGCGTCCTCAAAGGAAAAGAAGAATGAGAATTTGGGGAGTACGCTTTCTCAGGGGAAGCTAAATGAAATTTTTCTAAAAACAGGCATTTGAGATAATAACTTTCGGGGAAGGAGAGAAGAATGGGATGGTCGGCGCTCTGGCCCCGCCTTTCTATGATGCGCAGGATGGCTCCTGAATCTTTGGCGCACTCCTTAAGAACCTCCAAAAATTTAGTTTCGGAAAGATTGTAAGAACAGGAAGAAGTGATGAAGATTCCACCGGGGTTTAAAAGACGGATAGCCCGCAGGTTGAGTTCTTTATATCCCCGGGCGGCCCCCCTAATATTTTCTTTGCTTTTGGCAAAGGCCGGCGGGTCTAAAATAATTCCATCATAATTTTGTCCGCTGTCTACCTCTGCTTTAAGAAAATCAAAAACATTTTCTTTGCGAAAATCAACATTGGGCAAACCGTTCAGTAAAGCATTCTCGCTCGCCTGTTCAATGGCCTCTTTTGAAGAATCCACCCCGATCACCCGGGTAGCTTTTCCGGCGGCATGAAGGGCGAATAATCCATGGTAGCAGAAAGCATCGAGGACTCTTCCACGGAGGAAGCGGGCCGATAGGATTCGATTTTCTCTTTGATCAAGGTAGGCCCCGGTTTTTTGTCCGTTCCATAAATCTACGCGGTACTGGATATTTCCTTCAAAAACTTGGACCTTTGCCGGGCATTCTCCTAGGATGACTTTCTTCTCCTGCGGCAACCCTTCAAGCTCTCGCACACTGAGATCATTCCGCAGAATAATGGAAGACGGGCGAAAAAGCTCTAATAACGTTTTTACAAACATATCCAACAGATTTTCCGTTGCCTGAGAGAGCGTTTGGATAACAAAATGATCGCCGTACCGGTCAATAATCAACGAGGGAATTCCGTCTGACTCTCCATAAATCAGGCGGTGGGCGTTAGTTTGTTCCACAACGGTCTGACGGTAGCGAAAGGCCCTTTCCATCCGATCTTTCCAGAAATTATAGCGGATGGGTTCTTGACTTCGGGAAACGAGCCGGAAAGCGATCTTGGAATGTTCGCTGTAAAAACCCTGGGCCAGGAATTTTCCGTTCTTATCTTCCAGGGATACAATGCTACCCGGTGCGGCATCCTGGATTTTGGCCAAGTCGTTTCTAAAAATCCAGGGGTGGCCCTTCCGGAACCAGGATACCCCTTTGGAAGTGGCGATTAAAAGGCCCAATTAAATAATCCTTGAGGGTTCATAATTTTCAGGTCTATAACAAGAATCTTCTCCGGCTAAATTTCAAAGACGGGCTTTCACTTTATTCGCTAATTTTCAGTTTTCCCGCCTCACATCCACTGTGTTGTCATACAGCGTAGAGCCAGCCCCCCGGTCGGTCAGCCGCTGCGAGGTAAGGGCGTTTACGGCCCGGGAGCCGGGGCAGTGTTCCAGCCACCACACTCCCTCGGCGACGACGACCCCCGAAGGAACTTTGGGGGTCACCTGGAGAATGAAAGAGACCTCTCCGAGTTCATTGAAAGCAACGACCCCCTCACCATCCTTCAGTCCTTTGGCCTGGGCATCAGCCGGGTTCATCTTGAGGAGCATGGCTTTTTCCTTTTGGCGCAGGTCTGCCCGTTCGCGAAACGAAGAGTTCAGGGCGAAGACGCTGGGAGCGGTCATCAGGCGAAAGGACTCCTTTCCGCCGTGAGGTGGAAGATAGCAGGGCAGGGGATGGGGCTCGGCTGGGTTGAGGATCTCAATCTTCCCCGAAGGGGTCTTGAATTGGGTTTTGGCCTCCGCAGGAATAATCAACTCTACTGCTTTTCCAGCGGCAAAGTCCTCTTCATCGATCCCCTTCCGCAGGTTATTGGGGAGCGATAGAACATACTGGATGAGATCTTCGGCCCTCTGGTGGAAAAAGGGTTCCGGAAACCCCATGGCCGCGGCCAAAAGGCTGAACACTTCCCAGTTCGATTTGCTCTGGCCGATGGGAGGAATAGCTGGCCTGGCCCATTGAATACAGTAGCTCCCATAGGCCCGGTAAAGATCGCTATGTTCCAGGGAGGATGTGGAGGGCAGAACGATATCAGCGTATCGGGCCGTATCGGTCATGAACCTCTCATGGACTACGGTGAAGAGGTCTTCCCGGGCCAGCCCTTTTATGACCGCATTCTGGTCCGGGGTTATGGAGGCTGGGTTAGAGTGATAGACGTATAAACTCTGAATCGGCGGTTTATCGAGATGGTTTAGAGCATTACCGAGCTGATTCATGTTCACGATCCGCGTTTCCCCGGCCATGAAATCTTCCCGCAGGATTTCGGCCATGGGAAAAGCCCCGGCCGTGAAGGTTCCTACAAAGGCCCCCCCTCCTTTCTTCCGGTGAGCACCTACCAGGGCCGCCAGGCAAACGATGGAGCGGACGTTCATGGCCCCGTTTCCGTAACGGGAAAGGCCGGCCCCGACGCGAATGAAGGGGGCCCCAACCTTCCCGAAGGTTCTGGCCATGAATTTTAGGGTTTCCCCAGGAATCCCCGTGAGGGAGATGACTTTTTGCAGAGAATAATTGGGGAGAATTTCCTTCTTCAGCTCTTCGAAACCCTGGACCGAAGTCCTCAGAAATTCGTAGTCCAGGAGGTTTTCCCGCACCAGGAGGTTCATCAACCCCAGGGCCAGGGCCCCATCGCTGCCCGGATGGACAATGAAGGCCCGGTCGACTATTGCTGCAGTGGGCGTTTCATAGGTATCTATCAGCCAGACAGCCGCTCCTTTCTTTTTGGCTTCTCTGACCGAATGGATAAAATGGATGTTGGTGGCCACGGCATTGATCCCCCACAGAATTACCAGGTCGCTGAAGGCCACTTCGTCCGGATGGGGGGCTGCCGTGTTGCCCATTACCGCTTTCCAGCCGGCTTCCTTTGCCGGAGCACAGATGGTGCGGTCCAAGCGCGAGGCGCCCAGACGATAGAAGAAGGGATGGCCGGAGTTTCGTTGGACAAGCCCCATGGTTCCGGCGTAGGAGTAGGGGAGAATGGACTCGGCCCCATATTTGGAGATGACCTCTTTCCACCGGGCAGCGATACGCTGGATTGCTTCCTGCCAGGAAATCGGCTGAAATTGTCCGGAACCTCTGAGGCCGGTGCGCAGGAGCGGTTGGGTAAGACGAAGGGGGGAATGGACGGTCCTTTCATAATGGTTCATCTTGGGACACAAGGTCCCTCGGGTGAAGGGATGTTCCGGGTCTCCTGAGACTTTCACCGCTTTCCCATTTTCCACCTCCACGATCAACCCGCAGGTGTCGGGACAGTCATAGGGGCACGCAGAGCGCTTGATCTCGGTAGGCAAACTGACCCCTCCTTTTTTTACACAAATACAGCAAAATCCGCTTCCGGCCCTCCAGAAAAATTTCCGCTACAAAAAGGTCTGCTGGAGTCGGACTTCACCAAATTATGTAGTTGATTTTTAAAAATAGATTCGATATTCTATCAAAAAAACATAGAAAGGGGAAATTTTTGGCAAACTCAAAAAGTAAACACAAAAGGATGCAGCATCGCTTTCGACTGAAGGGCAAAAAAAAACAGGAAAAGAGGAAACTTGAAACCGCAGCGCCAGTCAGCCAGCCGGAAGCGCCCAAAGCCTGAAAGCCATCTTAGCTTTGAACATCGCGGAGTAACTGATAAGCGAATTCTTGAACGGCCAGGTGTAGGTTCTCGTTCCGGACAATTTTAATATCCTTTGCCACCATAAACTTGATTGTATAGGAAATTCCTTTTTGGACACGGATGTACACAGATTATCAGGATAAACTAAAAAGAAAATAATTATCTGCGGTTATCTGCGTAAATCTGCGTCCTATTAAATTTGATGATCTCGTAAAATGTTTGAAAATGCCCTTTTCCGTCATTCCGGCCCCGATTTTCATCGGGATAAACTCCAGCCGGAATCCAGTATTTTCAAATGCTTATAAATACCCTGGACTCCGGTTTTTACCGGAGTGACGACTTTTTACGAGAACATCAAATTTAGGAGGTAAAGGGTGATGGTAGGAATGTTAAGTTATTAAAAAAATTATATTTTTTATTTATGTAACCTTATTTTTTAAAACCCTTATCCTTTTACCTACTATAATCTGAGAAGGGAGCATTGTAAGGTGATTCGAGGGCGGAGGATATCATGGACCCCAATATTTTAACCGGTCTGCTGACGCCGGCCTCATCGAAGATTGTTTTTATCATCCTTGACGGTGTGGGCGGAATCCAGGTCGAAGAAAAGGGCGGGACAGAGCTGCAGGCGGCCAGGAAGCCCAACCTGGATCAATTGGCCGAGGTCTCTTCCTGCGGGCTTTTGGAGCCTATTTCTCCGGGGATAACACCCGGGAGCGGTCCTTCTCACTTTGCCCTCTTCGGCTATGACCCTTTCCAGTACAACATCGGGAGGGGAATTCTGGAAGCGACGGGAATTGATTTTCCCCTAACCGAACGCGATGTTGTAGCCCGGATCAATTATGCTACCATTGACAAGAATGGAAAGGTCATCGACCGCAGGGCCGGGCGAATCTCCAATGAGACCAACGAACGAATCTGCCGCAAGCTTAAGGGCAGTTTACAGCTAAGCCGGGCCGTGGAAGCGATTGTTGAATCGGTAAAGGAACACCGGGCTGTCCTGGTTCTTCGGGGAGAAGGATTAAGAGGGGAGATCGAGGATACGGACCCTGAGCGGGAAGGCGTCCTTCCCTTCAAACCAAAAGCAATGATTCCGGAGGCAGAGGGTACAGCAAAGCTTGTGGAGGAATTTATCTCTCAGAGCCAGAATATCCTTGCAGATGAACCCAAGGCCAATATGGTACTTCTCCGTGGTTTTGCCAAGCATACCCGTTATCCTTCAATGAAAGAACGCTATGGCTTAAATGCCCTGGCCATTGCTGCCTACCCCATGTACCGGGGAATCAGCCGGCTGGTAGGAATGTCAGTTGTTTCGTCCGTAAGCACTCTTAAGGAGGAATTCAAGGCTCTGGCCGATCATTTCGCCGAGTATGACTTCTTTTTTCTGCATGTCAAACAGACAGATTCCCGGGGTGAAGATGGAGATTTTGATGCGAAAGTGGCGGTGATCGAAGAAGTGGATCAATTCATTCCGCAGGTGCGGGCGATTAACCCGGATGTTCTGGTGGTGACCGGAGATCACTCCACCCCGGCTAAGCTGCGCAGTCATAGCTGGCATCCATTGCCGATCATCCTGCATTCCCAATGTTGCTTGATTGACCCGGTTAAGAAATTTGACGAGGTTAGCTGTATCAGCGGCGCTCTGGGGAAGATGCCTTCTGTGCAGCTCATGCCTTTGGCTCTTGCCCACGCCCGGAGATTGACGAAATTCGGGGCGTAGTTTTTTTCACCCCAGAGAACGCGTTCTCTGCGCCCTTTAAAGTGAATAGCCTTTAACTTTGGTGATCGCTTAAAAAGTCAAAATTGGAATGGCAAAGTAAAAAGCTCCATATGCAAGGCGCGCAAAACCTGAGTAGTGAGGCGTACTTACAAGGTACGCCGCAACGATTCACCCTGTTAGATAAACCCCAAGATGAATCTTTCTCTTGGAAACTAGATCCCCGCCCCATACCCCCAATGCGGAGTTTCTGATCTAACAGGGCGGGGGTGAAGCGCAACGTCGCAGATGGACTTTTTACGAAGCCATTAATTTTGGTCCAAAAAGGAAGCCAGTCTGTGCGGGATTTGCAAAAAGAACGACTGGCCATGGTTGAAGAGCAACTGCGCAAAAGGGACATCGTTGACCATCGTGTCCTTAAGGCCATGGCCAAAATTCCTCGCCAATCTTTTGTTCCCGCCGATTATCAATCGTTCGCCTACGAAGACCGCCCGCTACCCATTGGAGAAGGCCAGACGATCTCCCAGCCTTACATGGTGGCTATCATGACCCAGTCCCTGGAGATGAAAGGTGATGAGCGGATTTTAGAAGTCGGCACAGGTTCCGGGTATCAAACGGCCATACTGGCAGAACTTTGCCGACTTGTTTTCACGGTGGAACGAATTCCTGCGCTTATTCAAAAAGCCCGGGTTACGCTGCAGGAGCTCGGTTACAGGAATATTTTATTCCTCGATGGGGACGGGACAAAAGGATGGCCGAAAAAGGCCCCCTTCGACGGGATCATCGTTACTGCCGGAGCTCCAGAGATTCCCGAGACACTTCTTTCCCAGTTGGCCGAAGGAGGCAGGTTAGTTATCCCGGTGGGCCCACGCTATACTCAGACGCTTTACAAAGTAACCCGCAAAGGAGACCATTTTAAAAAAGAAGAAATTACCGGTTGCGTGTTTGTACCCCTTCTGGGTGATTATGGGTGGAAAGAATAATGTAGACATGGCTGTCATTTCGGTCGATTGACAGAATTTCAAAAACCGTGATATTTTGAGGCTCTTGCAAAAGTATTTTTTTGTGGTTCGACAAGCTTGTCCTGAGCGAACCGTTCACCCTTCGAGAACCTCAGGGCGAAAGGTGAGTCGAAGGGCTCACCACGAACGGAAAAACTAAATAATTTCAACCTAAGCCCGTTCACCCTGAGCCTGTCGATGGGTAAATTACGGACTTTTGCAAGAAGCTCATTTTTAAAAAAGATTTTTTCACCAGGGCAACAGAAGGGGGGAAAGAATCCAATGAGGAAGATTGGATTTTTAATCTCGGGGATTTTCTTGGCGCTTTTAGTTTGGGCAACGTCCGTCTCGGCGTCCGAAGGAAAGGAAGTAGTAGAACGTCTGCAAAGCGGGATGATTAACTGGACTCAGGGCAGGGTAACGGCCAAGGGAAGTGGAGCGCCGCCTACTGGTGTGACCGTGATTGCCCAGGCTCGTCTTATGGCTGAACGAGCAGCCAAGGCGAATGCCCTACGAAATCTGCTGGAAGCCGTGAAAGGCGTGCGAGTGGATGCTGATACAACCGTGGAAAACTTTACAACCAAAAGCGACGTAGTGATGACCCGAGTTAGCGGGATCGTTAAAGGGGCAACCGTGGTGGACAAACGGTATTTGAGTGATGGCGCGGTGGAAGTTACTGTAGCCATCAATCTAACAGGTGAATTTTTGGAGGTGATGCTGCAAGAGTTGCCGCCTCTTACCACGCCGTTGATGCCCATTCCTGCGATAATTCCCCTGCCGAAACCTTTGCCGCCGCCTAAGGTTTCTGGCCCGGCAATTCCTGAGGCGCCGAAACCATCACCCCCCCCGGCCCCTCCGCCTCCGCCCAAGGATGCCAAATTGCCTGTACTCCCACCGCCACCGCCTCCCCCTCCGCCCAAGGAGGCCAAATTGGCTGTGCCTCTTCCGCCTGCGGAAAAGAAAGTTCAGCCAACTCCGGAAGTTCAGGCCAAAATCGAAAAGAAGATAGATTTAAAAAAATTAGATTATACCGGCTTGGTCGTGGACGCCAGGAAGTTGGGGCTGCGTCCGGCCCTCGTCCCCAAAATTCTTAATGAGAATGGGGAGATGGTTTACAGCTCGCAAAGCTTGGAGCAGAGGGAGTTGATCAAGATGGGGTTGGTTGGCTATGCCAAAGATGTGGATGCCGCCAGCAAAAATCAAAGAGTCACAGCCGACCCGTACGTGATTTCCGGCCTGAATATCTCTGGAGAAAAGATGACCGACGTAGTCATCTCCAACCGCGATGCCCAGGTTGTCCTTACCACAGCTCCTTATACGGGATATTTGAAGAACGGCCGGGTGATGATTGTCTATGATTGATCTTAAGTAATGCGCCAATCAAAAAATCCGGACGGTTAAATTTGATGGCTTCGTAAAAAGTCGTCACTCCGGTGAAAACCGGAGTCCAGAGAATTTATAACTATTTGAAAAGACTGGATTCCGGCTGGAGTTTATCCCGATGAAAATCGGGGCCGGAATGACAGAAAAACGTATTTTCAGACTTTTTACGAGATCATCAAATTTATTGTATAGGAAATTCCTTTTTTCAACTTTAGTGCAGCCTGAAGTTTAATCACTTTCGACGTTTGACAATTATTCTTTACTTTTCCTTAATCATGGTTTTAAAACTCTGTGATCTCTGTGTCCTCTGTGGCTAATTTAACGTGGCGCCAGAAGCTTCGGAGAAGCTCTTCCGGCCGGGTGAATAACAGTAAACCAGATATTTACGCATTTTTGGGGCGGGTGTAAAAGAATGAAAGTTAGGCGCGTTTCGCTCGGTTGTTCCGTTTTTTTTACTTTTGGAATATTGATTTTTTATGGGTGGCTGGGCCTGTCGTTGGCGGGTACCAAGGTTTTATCAGGAAGGCATACGATCATCTATGACATCATCAATCCCCTGGGTGTAGAATTCCTCCCCAATTACGCCAACAGCTCTTATTCCCAGAAAGTCCTTCAGGAAGACGAATTCAGCAAGAGGGTAATGATCGAGGTCAACCTCGAGCCTTTGAATTCCAGGGCTCTTTTTCCATTATCTTTCCAGCAACTCCCCGGAGAGACGAAATTTTTTTTGACCCCGGAAAAATACGTTCCGGTTGCCGAACCGGCTATCATGGCTCAGGTCAAAAAGTTGACCCAGGATATACACAAGTTCCCTGAAGCTGTGTGTGCAATCTTCAACTGGATTGTGGATAATCATACCTATGATGCCGGCCGCAATACTCCCCAGGATGGAAGGTCAGTTTTTTACAACAAGCGCGGGTCCTGCGTCGGTTTTACCAACCTGGCTATCGCCATGCTGCGAAGCATAGGAATTCCAGCGCGCTATGCCGGCGGATACCTGCCTCCAGGTTATGACTGGGGGATTTCGAAAAAATACTGGGGGGTTAAGATCAGCGGTGGCGGTTATCATGCCTGGATTGAAGTCTATTACCCGGATATTGGTTGGACTTTTTCCGATTTACTTCATTCGAAAAATTTCGTTGATCCTTTTCATATTCTTCGCTACATAACCGGAGTCAACCTTAACTCAAAGGGTATCAGAGGTGGAAGCCTGGATGTAGAGGAGGCTACCACCTTCACGATCTTCAATGAAAAAAACTCCACCGTGGCCATTGATCAGCTCCCCATACCCAAAAAAGATATCCTGGCCCGGCAATCGGGGCAACAGCAGTTCGGGACAATCTACGGATTGATCAAGGATGCTTCCGGAAAACCCATTACCAGGGGGAACCTCGTCCTATGGGAAGGGATTCAGGGCAAGGTGATCCCTTTTGAAAAAGGCTTTTATTCCCTCCTGGGGCTTGATAGTGGGACATACCGGGTGACTATCCGGGTTGAGGGCTACGAAGAAGTAGAGAAGAACCTTCAGGCGACTAAAGGGGAAGTTAAGAATATCGATATTGTCCTGCCCCCTTTGGGGCCCTCACCCAAGCCCTCCTCCAAACCCGGACCAAAACCTGCCAGCGTCCCGAGGGCCAAGTAATGAGCCGGAGAAAAGCTTTCTCCCTGCTATCCGGAGGTCTGGATAGCCTCCTGGCCACCCGCCTGATCATGGAACAGGGAATTGAAGTCACCGCCCTCCATTTCATTACTCCCTTTTTCGGTTACAGCAAAAAGGGGGAGGAAGGCCGTTATGAAGAAAGCTGGAGACGCCTCTACGGAATTCAAGCAAGAATCATCGACGTAAGTGAAGAATATTTCCAGGTCCTCCGCTATCCCCGTTATGGATACGGGAAAAACTTCAATCCCTGTATTGACTGCAAGATTTTCCTTTTCACCAAAGCCAGGGGCCTGATGGAAGAAGAGAAGGCCGATTTTTTGATTACAGGAGAGGTGTTAGGTCAGAGGCCCATGTCCCAGCGCAGGGATACCTTGCGCATTGTCGAACGGGATTCTGGCACCGAAGGAGTGCTTTTGCGGCCACTTTGCGCTAAAAATTTTAAGCCCACTCGCCCAGAGGTGGAAGGCCTGGTAAACCGGGAAAAACTTCTTGCTCTCACCGGACGCAGCCGTAAGCCCCAGATGAAACTGGCCGAGGAGATGGGTTTCCGACATTATCCTTCACCGGCAGGGGGCTGCCTTCTTACAGACCCTGTGCTGGCCAACCGGTTCAGAAAATATTTCACAAAAAGTCCAACAATTTCTACGAATGACATCCTCCTTCTTCAGGTAGGAAGACATTTTCAAATGCCCGGTAATGGCCTTCTGGTGGTGGGAAGACGTGATGAAGAGAACCAGAAATTGATAAACCTAAAGCAGGGGGGGGATATTTTTCTAAAAGTCCATAGTATTCCTGGGCCGCTTGGTTTGATTCGAGGAAAGGAAGAAGAAGGGAGACTATGCCTGGCAGCATCTATCGTAACCCGATACAGCAAAGCTAAATCGCAGGATGAGGTCCAAGTAAGCTATGGACAGGATATCGAAAACCTTTGGGGACGCCTCCTGGTGAAGCCGGCCGAAGATGATCAAATCAATGGCTTGCGGTATTAAGAATAAATTAGCAACAGAGGACACAGCGCGGCAGAGCCGCAACCAAAAGAAATTCCCCCGCCCAACCCTCCCCTCGCGGGCATAAGCGCTAACTTATGTATTTCGTCATTCCGGCGAACCCCGGATCGGGGTCCGGGGCAGGCGCCGGAATCCAGTCAAACAATCTTATCATATAAATCCAGCCAATCTGGATTCTGGCCTTCGATCAATTCCAATTTCCAGGCTCGCTTCCAATCCGTCAATTTTTTCCCTCGTATAATTGCAGATTCCATGCTTTCATGCAGTTCGTACCAAACCATCTGAGGGACATTATAATCTTTGGCAAACCCTTCTACGATATTATTTTTGTGCTCCCATATTCTTTTGGCCAAATCTAAAGTAACTCCTACATAGAGCGTGCCATTTCACTTATTTGCCAGAATGTATACGGCTAGCTGCTTATTCCCCCCTCGCTTCGCTCGGGGGGAATGCGGAGTTGAGCAGGGTTCGAACTCCTTCCCCTCGCTCCGATCGGGGAGAACAAGGAGTTCGAACAGATGCCCCTCCGGGGCACTGCTCAACTCCGCATTCATTGCGTCTCTCTGGATTCCGGCTTTCGCCGGAATGACGAATAACCAAGAAATATGCCCGTTTTAAAATCGCCGAGTTCTTAAGTTAGCGCTTATGCTCCTCGAGGGGGAGGGATAGGGAGGGGGGAGTGCTTAATAAAATTTCAAGAAATTGAGCGATGACAGTAGAGTGCGGCATCACCCAACCCCAAAGCTTATAGCCAATAGCTAATGGCTTATGGAGCAAGGGGCAACTCTTCCAGGTGGCGCAGGAGGGATTGAGCCCTTTTAACCAGATCGCGGTGCTGGTCGCTTTTTCTTCTCCCCGGAAATTCTTCCTGGATTTTTTGGCAAACCCTGCGGATCATGGCTCTGTAGGTTTCCAAAACTTCTACTTTTCCGGCCAAAGCTAAACATTTCTCGAAGAACTTCAGCGCCTGATAGGGGTTAAAGGAATAGAATTGTTCCATTCCCTGGCTCAGATAGACTTTGAATTGAAGCGTTTCATCCCCAGGACTTTTTTCCAGGGCCAGGGAGAAATTTTTAACCGCCCTGCTGAAATAGGAGCTTTGAAAATATGATTCCCCAGCCAGGCGGTAGGCCCGAGCTTCATCTTGAGCATAGAGATCTCTAAAAAGCTCATTTATAGCGTCTTGGCCTATCATCGCTTCCAAAAGGTGTGTTTCTTCCATAAAAAACCGGAGGAGGAGCCCGTTTTCCCGGTAATCGAAAAGGAGTTCTTTGAACTGGCGAAAGACATCCTTCGTTAAAACTGCTATTTCTTCCATTCCTTCCTGAAAACTCGTTTCCGCGCGAGAAAGTATTTCCCGAAACTTTCGGACTAGGTTCTCCTGTTCTGGAGGGTTATCTCCCTTCTCTATCAAGGCCATATATTTGGGACCGTAAATTTCCAGTTGATAAAGATCCTCTCGCATTTTCATGGCTAAATGGAAGATGGAGCCGATGGTTAAATCGAAGATTTGCTCTTTTTCGGAAACGAACGGAGAACCCCGGCGATACAAAGCATGGGAGAGTTCTTTTAGGGCATAAAGGATGCTCTGTCCCCGGTCATCGACGAGTTTGGCCAGGTCGGAAAAATGAATGGCCCCGTGTTTATACTTCTCGTATTGCTGACGGAAAGTCACAACCGCTTGGAGAAAGTGGTGAACGATTTCCACAACCTGGCGGTCCCGCGCTCTCTGGATGATTTCATGATCTTCCATTTTTGATCTGCTCCTTGGGCGCCATTTTATATTTAACCCTCATGAAAAGGCAAGGAAATTATCGGTAATCGATTTATAATTGACCGTTGGTCCCAAATCCGCTATTATGAATCGGTGTAATATGAGGCACTTGCAAAAGTATTTTTTTGTGGTTCGACAAGCTTGTCCTGAGCGAACCGTTCACCCTTCGAGAACCTCAGGGCGAACGGTGAGTCGAAGGGCTCACCACGAACGGAAAAACTAAATAATTTCAACATAAACCCGCTCACCCTGAGCCTGTCGAAGGGTAAATTACGGACTTTTGCAAGAGGCTCATATAAATTGGAGAAAAGGCATAGAAGGCATAGACAGAGTAAGCGAATTTACCTACCGATTGATTTTTAAAGAAATCATAATTATTTCTTAAGTTTTTAAGCAAAATTACCGAATAAATGGAAAGATTCCTGTATTTTAAGGAAGTGTTGAGAGACACTACTGTCCAAATAAAAATTTTAACATAACATAAAACGCTATGACTTCATTGGATAATTGCAATATTTTGTACGGGAACGATTTGAATTTTGAAAAAGGCTATACTCCCCTAAAAAAGGAGGTGGCCAATGAATCGAGGTCGTACAATCTTCGCACAAGCCATGC